>URKI01000056.1 GCA_900548505.1 uncultured Oscillibacter sp.
GAGGCGTTGACGTACACCGCCGCCGCGTCCACCTCATTCAAGAACCGCTGGGCCTTGAAGTAGTTTTTCGTGATGATGGCCTCGGAGTGGCCGCTGCCGTGGGCGGCGATGAAGTCCATGGCCTCGTCCATGGAGCCCACGGTCCGCACGGCCAGAATGTAGTCGTCGTACTCGGCGTCCCAGTCGGCCTCTGATGCTGCCACGGCGTCCGGCCCCAGCAGAGGCAGAGCTTCGGCGTCGCAGCGCAGCTCCACCTGCTTTTGCGCCAGCAGGGGCAGGGCGCGTTTCCAGAAGTCTGCCGCGATGTCCCGGTGCACCAGCACGCACTCCACGGCGTTGCACACGGAGGGGCGGGAGCACTTGGCGTTGTAGAGAATGTCCGCGCCCATGTCCAGGTCGGCCTCATCGTCGATGTAGACGTGGCACACGCCCTCGCCGGTGCGGATGACGGGAACGCTGGCCTCTCTGGCCACGGCCCGGATGAGCCCGGCGCCACCCCGGGGGATCAGCACGTCCACATATCCGTCCAGATGCATCAGCTCGTTTGCGGTCTCGTGGCTGGTGTCCTGCACCAGCGAGATGCAGTCCGCGGGGAGGCCAGCCTCCTCCAGTGCCCGGCGCATGAGCTCCGCGGCGCAGCGGTTGGAGCGGATGGCCTCCTTGCCGCCCCGGAGGATGCATACGTTGCCGGACTTGAGACACAGCGCCGCCGCGTCCACGGTGACGTTGGGCCGGGCCTCAAAGATGATGGCGATGACGCCCAGGGGCACCCGCCGCCGTCCGATGATGAGGCCGTTGGGCCGCGTTTCCATTTTGTCTACCCGGCCGATGGGGTCGGGCAGCGCCGCCACCTGGCGCACGCCGTCCACGATGCCGGCGATGCGCTCCGGGGTGAGGGTCAGCCGGTCCAGCATGGCCGGACGCATACCGGCCTCTTTGGCGGCGGCCACGTCCTGGGCGTTGGCCGCGAGCCACGCATCCTGATGCTCCGTCAGTACCCGAGCAATGGCCTCCAGCGCCGTGTTTTTCCGGGCGGTGCCGGCGGTGGAAAGGGTGCGGGCCGCCGCCTTGGCCGCGGCGCCCTGGGATTGCAGTGTGGTCATGATCGTGCCTCCTTATCTCGCGGCCAAAAACCGCGTGCCGATGTCCGCACCCTCCACGATGCCGTAGAGGTCCTCCGTCCGCTTGCCGTTGGTGATGACCATGTCACACCCGGCGCCCATGGCGATGCCGGCGGCGGAGAGCTTGGTGGCCATGCCGCCGGTGCCGCGCCAGGAGCCTGCGCCGCCGGCCATCTCCAGGATCTCGGGCGTCAGCTCACGCACCTGGTGGATGAGCCGGGCGTCCGGGTGGGAGCGGGGATCGGCGTCGTAGAGCCCGTCAATGTCGCTGAGCAGCACCAGCAGGTCTGCCCGGCAGAGCTTTGCCACGATGGCGGAGAGGGTGTCGTTGTCGCCCAGGACCTTGTGGTGCCCGGTCTCGATCTCCGCCGAGGACACGGAGTCGTTTTCGTTGACGATGGGGATAGTGCCCATCTCCAGCAAGGCTGAGAACGTGCCGGACAGGTGCTCCGCCCGGCCGGGGTCGTCCACATCGTCCCCGGTGAGCAGGATCTGAGCCACCGTGCGGTTGTACTCGGAAAAGAGCTTGTCGTAGATATGCATCATGCGGCACTGGCCCACGGCGGCAGCCGCCTGCTTCATCCGCAGTTCCTTGGGCCGCTCCGCAAGGCCCAGCTTGGCCGTGCCCACGGCGATGGCGCCGGAAGTCACCAGAATGACCTCGTTGCCGGCCCCCTGGAGATCTGCCAGCGTGCGCACCAGGCGCTCCATGCTGCGCAGATCCAGAGCGCCGGAGTCGTGGGTGAGGGTGGAGGTGCCCACCTTTACCACGATACGCTGTTTGCTTTTTTTCACGCGCAAGAACCTCCCTCTCCGGCAAAAACCGGGAATTTTTATCTATGATGCAATATAGCATATCCCCGGAAAAAAAGGAAGTGCGGCGTGTACTTTTCAGAAAAATGCAGATGCTAGGCAGGAAAGGGAGGGATCTGCATGGAAGAACACACCAGCCCGGCCCAGCCGGGAGAAGAAAAGGAAAATGAAACGGGGGACATTGTGGATTTCGGCTCCGCCATGACCCGCACGCCCCACGGCAATGTCTACTGCATGACCATCATCGGCCAGATCGAGGGGCACAGCGCCGCGGCCTCCGGCGCCAAGACCACCAAGTATGAGCATGTTCTGCCGCTGCTTGCCAAGCTGGAGGAGTCGGCGGAGGTGGACGGCGTGCTGTTTTTGCTCAACACCGTGGGCGGAGACGTGGAGGCGGGCCTTGCCATCGCCGAGCTCATCGCCGGCATGACCAAGCCCACGGTCTCCATTGTCCTGGGCGGCAGCCACTCCATCGGTGTGCCGCTGGCGGTGGCGGCCCGGCGCAGCTTCGCCGTGCCCTCCGCCGCCATGACCGTCCACCCGGTGCGCATGAGCGGCATGGTCATCGCCGCGCCCCAGACGTACAACTATTTCCAGCGGCTCCAGGACCGGATCGTGGACTTCGTCTCACGCCACAGCCGCATCAGCCGGGAGGATTTCACGGCCCTCATGCTGAAAAAGGACGACATGGCCGCGGACGTGGGCAGCGTCCTCTACGGGGAGGAGGCCGTGGAAAAGGGGATCATCGACGCGGTGGGCGGCCTTTCCGACGGCCTTGCGTGCCTCTACCGGCAGATCCGGGAGCAAAAAGAGGCGGAGGGATAACCAAAAGCGGCGGAAAAAGCGGTCCACCAGGCGGATTTGCCCGGCATTTCAAGGATTTCTCCTTGAAATGCCGGGCTTTTTCTGCTATTGTATTCTAGTTATAGTATGGAGATCGGCAAGAGGTGGGAACGTGTATTTAAAAGCATTGGAGATCCAGGGCTTCAAGTCCTTTCCCGAAAAGACCGTGTTGAACTTCGGCGAAGACATCACGGCCATCGTGGGGCCCAACGGCTCCGGAAAATCCAATATCTCCGACGCCATCCGCTGGGTCATGGGCGAACAGAGCGCCAAGGGCCTGCGGGGCGCCAAAATGGAGGACGTGATCTTCGGCGGCACCGCCAAGCGCTCCCAGGTGGGCTTTGCCCAGGTAACGCTGGTCATCGACAACACCGAGCACATCTTCCCCACCATGGAGGAGACGGAGGTGTCCGTCACCCGGCGGTACTACCGCAGCGGCGAGAGCGAGTACTACATCAACCGCCAGTCCGTGCGTCTAAGAGACGTGGCGGAGCTGTTCATGGACACGGGCATGGGCCGGGAGGGCTATTCCATCATCGGCCAGGGCAAGATCGATGAGATCCTCTCTGCCAAAAGCGGTGAGCGCCGGGAGATCTTCGAGGAGGCGGCGGGCATCTCCAAGTTCCGCCACCGCAAGGAGGATGCCGAGCGCAAGCTGGAGCGGACCGAGGAGAATCTGGTGCGCATCAACGACAAGATCGCCGAGCTGGAGCTGCAGGTGGAACCCTTGCGGGAACAGGCGGAAAAGGCGAAGAAGTACCTGGTGCTGCGGGATGAGCTGCGGCTTCTGGAGATCTCCGTGTGGCTGGAGAATCTGGACGACCTCAAGGCGGCGGCCCGAAAGCTGGAATCGGACTTCCAGGCTGCTCAGGCAGAGCGGGACGGCGCCCGGGCGGCGCTGGATGCGCTGTACGCCGAGAGTGAGGCCTACGGCGATCGTATGCGGGAAAAGGACATGGAGATCGAGTCCGTCCGGGCGGAGGCTTCCGAACTGGACGGCCGGGCCAAGGAGAAGGAGTCCGCTCTGGCGGTGCTGGAGAGCACCGTGACCCACCACCAGGAGAACATCGACCGGGCAGAGGCGGAACTGGCGGATCAGGCCAGCCGCTCCGGCGGTCTTGTGCGCCAGGCGGAGGAACAGGAGGACCAGGTCCGGGAGATGGAGGCGCAGATCGCCGAACTGAACGAGGCATTGGATGCTCTCATGGAAAAGGCACAGGCAGCCGCGGCCCAGGCCGGCGGCGCCCAGTCCCAGGCGGAGGCCCTGCGGGGCCGGGAGGCCGTGGCGGTGGCCGCTGCGGCGGATGCCCGGGCGGAGGAAGCCGCAGCTGCCGCGGAGAGCGAGCAGCTGCGCCAGCGGCTGGAGACTGTGGAGCAGGACCGCGCAGCGGCCCAGGAGACCCTGGCCCAGCGGCGGGCGCAGCAAAGGGAGACCCGCCGGGCTCTGGAAAACGCCAGGGATGAGGCGGAAGCCGCCGCCAATATCATCGCCGGCCACAGCCTGCGGATGGAGGAGCGGAAGAAAAAGGCCGCAGCCGCGTCGGAGCAGCGCATGCAGCTGACCATGGACGCCGGCGCCCTGGAAAACCGCATCCGGCTGCTGCGGGAGATGGAAAAGGACTATGAGGGCTTTTCCAAGGCGGTGAAGCTGGTCTGCCAGGCCAAGGGGGCCCTGCGGGGCATCCACGGCCCTGTGGCCAACCTGATGAAAACCGAGGGCAAGTATTCTCTTGCCATTGAGATCGCCCTGGGCGCGGGACTGCAGAACATCGTGGTGGACCGGGAGGAGGACGCCAAGGCCGCCATCGGCTACCTCAAACAGCGGGACGGCGGCCGTGCCACGTTCCTGCCCCTGACGGCCATCCGGGGCGACCGTCTGCGCCAGCCGGGCGTGGAGAGTGAGTTCGGCTTTGTGGGCGTGGCCGTGGACCTTGTGACCTATGACGCCCGCTATGCCAATATTTTTGCAAACCTCCTGGGCAGGACGGTGGTGGCGGAGGATCTGGACTGCGGCATCGCCATGGCCCGGAAATACCGCAGCGCCTTCCGCATCGTGACCCTGGACGGCCAGGTCATCAACCGGGGCGGCTCCATGACCGGCGGCTCCGTGTCCCGCACGGCGGGCGTTCTGAGCCGGGCGGCAGAGCTTGCCAAGCTGGCCGGACGCAGTGCCGCCATGGCCCAGCAGGTGGAAAAAGCCCGCCAGGCGGAGGAGGCGGCGCAGCGGGAGCTGACGGCTGCCCAGTACGAGCTGGAGACGGCAGAGGCCCAGCGCCGCCAGGCAGAGGACGAGGTGCTGCGCCTGGAGGGTGCCGCAGGCCAGGTGGCGGCCCTGATCGCCGCGCTGGAGGAAAATGTGGAAAACCTGGAGGGCGAGCAGGTGAGCCTCACCGGCCGTCTGGAGGAAAACCGCGAGCGGATGGAGCAGGCCCGCGCCCGTGTGGCGGAGCAGGAGGCCCAGGCCGCGGCGCTGCGGTCCCAGGCGGAGGAGGCCCTGGCTGGGCAGTCGGAACTGCTGGCTCAGTCCGGCGCACTGGCAGAGGAGATCAGCGCCAGGAAGAGCGACCTTGCGGCCCAGCAGGCCCGTCGGGCCGCGGCGGCCGACCGTGCGCTGGATCTAAGACGTCTTGCAGAGGATCTCGCCGGCGACCGTACCCAGAAGGAGACGGCGGTGGCGTCTTACCGTCAGGCGATCACCGATGCCCAGGCCCAGCAGGCCCAGCTCCGGCAGGAGCTGGAAGTGCTGCACGGCGAGGCCCGGACGCTGGAAGAGCGCCTGGGTGCGCTGAACCGGGAGAAGCTGGACCTGGAGGCCGAGCGCACGGCCAAGAGCCGCGCCGGCCAGGACATGAACGAGAACCTTCTGAATCTGGAGCGGGGCGTTTCCCGCCTGGAGCAGAAGATCGCCACCTCCGCCATGGAGGAAAAGCAGATCCTGGACCGTCTGTGGGAGCATTACCAGCTCTCCCACTCGGACGCCCAGGCCCAGCGGCTGGAACTGGAGAGCATGTCCAAGGCCACCCGCCGCATCGGCGAGCTCAAGCGGGACATCTCCGCTCTGGGTGCGCCCAATATCGGCGCCATCGAGGAGTTCGACCGGGTGAATACCCGCTATACATACCTGACCGACCAGCGCAACGACGTGGATAAGGCCAAGGAGGAGCTCACGGGCATCATCGAGGACATCACCGCCGAGATGACCCGGATCTTCGCCCAGCAGTTCAAGCTGCTTGCCGAGAGCTTCCAGACCACTTTCTCCGAGCTGTTTGGCGGCGGTCAGGCCACGCTGGAGCTGGAGGACGAGAACGATATCTTAGGCTGCGGCATCGAGATCAAGGCCCAGCCCCCGGGAAAGACCCTCAAGACCATCTCGCTGCTCTCCGGCGGCGAAAAGGCGTTCGTGGCCATCGCGCTGTACTTTGCCATTTTGAAGGTGCACCCCACGCCGTTTTGCGTCATGGACGAGATCGAGGCCGCTCTGGACGACGCCAACGTCACCCGGTACGCCCGGTATATGCGTACCCTGGCGGGCAGGACCCAGTTCATCGTCATCACCCACCGCCGGGGCACTATGGAAGAGGCCGACGTGCTCTACGGCGTCACGATGCAGGAGCAGGGCGTGAGCAAGATCCTGACCATCAATCTGAACGACATGGCCAAGGAGCTGAAAATCGAGTGAGGGAGGAAGCGGTGCTGTGAGCTTGCTGGAAAAATCTCTTCTGGTGGCCGGGACAGCCATTGGCGGAATTGCACTGACTTTCTTTGGGATGAAACTAGACGCTCTGCCAGTAGTATATCTGGGGCTTGCTGCAATCGTGGCAGGCGGAGTGTTGAATATTTGGTTGCTTCGCTGTCCACATTGCGGAGTGTGGCTGGGCAGGTATCCAGGAGAGTATTGCCGTGCCTGTGGGACGAAGATCCCATGGAGTGAGAAAAAATAAACCAAAAGGACGGTCACTATGGGCTTTTTTGATAAACTGAAAAAAATCACGACCAACCTCTTCTCCGGCTTTACGGAGGCGGACGAGGCCTTTTTTGAAGAGCTGGAGGAGACGCTGATCCTGGCGGACCTTGGTATGAACACCGCCGTGGAGGCGGTGGAGCAGCTGCGCACCCGGGTGCGCAAGGAAAAGCTCCGGGACCAGGAGGAGGTCAAGGCGGCACTGCGGGACGTGCTGGCGGACATGATCGGCGGCGGCGAGGACGCGGCGCTGGATCTTTCCACCCAGCCCAGCATCGTGCTGTTCATCGGCGTCAACGGCGTAGGCAAGACCACTTCCATCGGCAAGCTGGCCCATCAGCTCAAGAGCCAGGGCAAGCGGGTGCTGCTGTGTGCGGCGGATACGTTCCGCGCCGCGGCTGCTGGCCAGCTCCAGATCTGGGCGGAGCGGGCCGGCTGCGAGCTGGTGCGTCAGCACGAGGGAGCCGACCCCGGCGCCGTGCTCTTTGACGCTCTCCAGGCCGCCAAGGCCCGGAATGTGGATGTGGTGCTGTGCGACACCGCCGGCCGCCTCCACAACAAGGCAAACCTCATGGCGGAGCTTTCCAAGCTCTCCAAGATCATCGACCGGGAGTGCCCCGGCGCCGCCCGGGAGACGCTGTTGGTGCTGGACGCCACCACCGGCCAGAACGGCCTCATCCAGGCCAAGCAGTTCAAGGAGGCCGCGGGCCTCACCGGCATCGTGCTCACCAAGCTGGACGGCACCGCCAAGGGCGGCATCGTGGTGGCCATCG
This sequence comes from uncultured Oscillibacter sp., assembly GCA_900548505.1. Taxonomy (GTDB): domain Bacteria; phylum Bacillota; class Clostridia; order Oscillospirales; family Oscillospiraceae; genus Oscillibacter. Next base: position 7,512 of record URKI01000056.1, read on the forward strand.
CCAAGGAGCTGGGTGTGCATGTGAAGCTGGTGGGCGTGGGCGAGGGCCTGGACGATCTCAAGCCCTTTGACGCCCGGGAATACGTGGAGGCCATTATCTGACCGGGGCGAAACGTTCCCGGAAACCAATAGAAAAGAGGAATACCATATGACCAGACAGGACGGGCGGGCCCTGGACGAGCTGCGCCCCATCAAAGTCACCACTGATTTTGTAAAATTTGCAGAGGGCAGCTGCCTCATCCAGTGCGGCGACACCATGGTGCTCTGCTGCGCCAGCGTGGAGGAGCGGACGCCCCCCCATGTGGCGGAGGGCACCGGCTGGGTCACCGCCGAGTACTCCATGCTGCCCCGGGCCAACCGGGAGCGCAGCAAGCGGGACGTTTCCAAGCTGAAGCTCAGCCCCCGCAGCGCCGAGATCCAGCGGCTGGTGGGCCGCTCCCTCCGGGCGGCGGTGGACATGGAGGCCCTGGGCGAGCGCACCATCACCGTGGACTGCGACGTGCTCCAGGGAGACGGCGGTACCCGCACCGCCTCCGTCACCGGCGGCTTCATCGCCCTGGCACTGGCCTGCCGGAAGCTGGTGGCGGACGGCGTGCTGCCTCGGACGCCCCTGCGCCACTTTGTTACCGGCGTTTCCGCCGGCATCGTGGGCGATCAGCTGATGCTGGATCTGCAGTACAGTGAGGACAGCCACGCCCAGGTGGACCTCAACTGCGTCATGAACGAGGCCGGGGAGATCATCGAGCTCCAGGGCACCGGTGAGGGCCGGGCCTTTACCCCGGCGGAGCAGCAGGATCTGGTGCGCCTTTGTGCCAAGGGCAACCGGGAGCTGCTGGAAGTACAGAAAAAGGTACTGGGAGGGACGCTTTGATGTCTATGAAATTTGTGCTGGCCACCCATAACCCCGGCAAGCTCCGGGAGATGTCCGCCATTTTGGGCGAACTGGGCGTGGAAGTGGTGAGCCCCGCTGACGTGGGCATTACCGTGGACGTGGAGGAGACGGGCACCACCTTTGCCGAAAACGCCATGCTCAAGGCCAAGGCTATCTGCGCCGCTGCGGGACTGCCCGCCATCGCCGATGACTCCGGCCTCTGCGTGGACGCCCTCAACGGCGGCCCCGGCGTGTATTCCGCCCGCTACGGCGGGGAGGGCCTGGACGACAAGGGCCGCTACATGCTGCTTTTGAACTCCATGCGGGGCCAGACCACCCGGAAGGCCCATTTCGCCTGCGCCATCGCCTGCGCGTTCCCCAACGGGGACGAGCTGACGGCTCAGGGACAGTGCGACGGCGCCATCGCCTTTGCCCCCATGGGAGAGGGCGGCTTTGGCTACGACCCGGTGTTTCTGGTGCCGGAGAAGGGCAAGACCTTCGGTCAGCTGACGGCGGAGGAGAAGAGCGCCATTTCCCACCGGGGCAAGGCCCTGCGGGATTTTTCTGAAAAACTGGCAACTTATCTGAACAAATAAACGTCTGAAAATAGGAGAAGCTATGGAATTGACAAGCAAACAGCGGGCCCAGCTCAGAGGCCTGGCCAACAGCATCGACACCATTTTGCAGGTCGGCAAGGACGGCATCGGGGAAAATCTCATCCGTCAGGCGGACGAGGCTCTGGAGGCCCGGGAGCTCATCAAGGGCCGGGTGCTGGACAACAACATCGAGTACGACGCACGCCTGGCGGCCGACACGCTGGCCAAGGCCACCCGCAGCGAGGTGGTGCAGGTGATCGGCAGCAAATTCGTGCTCTACCGGGAGAGCCACTCCAAGCCCAAGGAAAAGCGTATTCAGCTGGTAAAGGCAGCGAAAAAGCGCCCCCAGTAAAGCCCGGTGCCCGGCCGCTGTACCGGGCCCGGTATGAAAAGAGGAACGGATTCATACTATGAAAATCGGTATTTACGGCGGCACGTTCAACCCGCCCCACCTGGGGCATGTGACGGCGGCGCGGGCCGTGTTTGAGCTTTTGAAGCTGGATCGGCTGCTGGTGATCCCGGCGGGGCTGCCGCCCCACAAGGACCTGCCCGACCATAGCCCCACTCCGGCCCAGCGGCTGGAGATGACCCGCCTGGCAGCGGAGCAGATGGGCCTGGACGGCAAGGTGGAGGTAGTGGACATCGAGCTTTCCAGGGCGGGCAAGAGCTATACCTCCGACACGCTGGCGGAACTGAAAGAACGTTACCCGGACGATGAGCTGTGGCTCCTGATGGGAACGGATATGTTTTTGACGCTTCAGGCCTGGCACGCCCCGGAGGAGATCCTGTCCCTTGCGGGCATCGCCGCCTTCGGCCGGACGGAGGCGGACACGGAGGAGCTTTTTTCCGTGCAGCGGGATTACCTCTATAAGACCTATCCCCAGGCCAGGATCTTTACCCTGACCATCCCCGGCGTCATCGACGTATCCTCCACGGAGCTGCGGCAGAAGCTGGCGGCAGGCGAGGGCGGGGCGCTGCTGCCTCCCGCCGTGTACGGCTACATCCTCCGCCAGGGCCTTTACGGCACGAACGCGGACCTCAAGCACCTGTCCATCTCCCAGCTGCGGCCGGTGGCACTGAGCTATCTCAAGCACAAGCGCATCCCCCATGTGCTGGGCACAGAGCAGGAGGCCATCCGCCTGGCGGAGCGGTACGGTGCCGATGTGGAAAAGGCCCGGATAGCAGCACTGCTGCACGACTGCACCAAGAAGCTGGACATGGAGTCCCAGCTGGCCCTGTGCGATCACTACGGCATCCAGCTGGACGAACTGGAGCAGGTGTCGCTCAAGCTGCTCCACTCCAAGACCGGTGCCGCTCTGGCGCGGGACGTGTTCGGCGTGGACGAGGAGATCTACAAGGCCATCTGGTGGCATACCACCGGCCACGCGGATATGACGCTGCTGGAAAAGATCATTTATCTGGCGGATTATATCGAGCCCTCCCGGGATTTCCCAGGGGTGGACAAATTGCGGAGCGTGTGTTATAAAGACCTGAACGAGGGCCTTCTTCTGGGACTGGAGATGACCATCCGGGAAATGACCGATATGGGAAACCCTGTGCACCGGGCCACACTGGAGGCGCGGGACGCATTGAAAGGATAGAAAGACAGTGGAAAAAGAGAATGGAAAGCGTATGACGGGCGGGAGAGCGCCCCGGCAGAAAAAGCCAAAAAAGCCCAGCCGCCTGACCCGGCAGCAGAAGATCCTCGTGGCCGTGGCCGTGGTGCTGGCACTGGTCCTGGTCGTGGTGGTGGCCTGCCAGAGCCTGTTTGTCCGGCCGGAGCTGCCGGGCAAGGACACCAACGCGGAAAAAGAGCAGATCGACTATGGCGAGGGCGTGCGGCCCAAGTCCAGCGGTGAGCGCAAGAGCGAGGACTACTATACGGTGCTGATTCTGGGCCGGGATACCGGCGGCGGCGGCAACACGGACACCATGCTGCTGGCCAGCTATGACGTGACCAATCAGAAAGCCACCGTCATGTCCATCCCCCGGGATACCATGGTGAACATCCCCTATGACATCAAGCGCATCAACGCCGTGTATAACTATGGCGGCGGCGGGGATGAGGGCATTCAGGCGCTCTATAAGGAGATCTCCCAGCTGGTGGGCTTTGAGCCCGACTACCAGGTCGTGGTGGAGTGGGAGGCCGTGGGCGAGATCGTGGACGCCATGGGCGGCGTTTGGTTCGATGTGCCCCGGGACATGAATTACGACGACCCCTATCAGGACCTGCACATCCACCAGGAGAAGGGCTATCGCCTGCTCTCCGGCGACGACGCCATGCAGGTGCTGCGCTATCGCCACGACAACAACATGAAGTACGGCTATCCCGACGGCGACCTGGGCCGCATCAAGACCCAGCAGGCGTTTTTGCAGGCTGTGGTGGAGCAGATGCTCCAGGTGAAGAACATCACCAAGATCAACCAGTTTGCCAAGGTCTTTGAGAAGAACGTGGAGACGGACCTGAGCTTTTCCAACCTCTGCTGGTTCGGCCAGCAGGCAGTGCTGGGCGGGCTGACGGTGGAAAACGTGGAGTTTGTCACCATGCCCAACACGCCCAAGTCCTGCTGGAGCCGCACCTACCAGAACTATCAGTCCTACGTGGTGCCCAACGCCGAGGAGCTTTTGGAGCTGGTGAATACCAAGCTCAGTCCCTTTGTGGAGCCCTGCACCCTCAGCGACCTGGACATCATGTCCATCAACTCCGACGGCTCCGTCAGCTCCACCACCGGCTATGTGGAGGACAGCAAGGCCGCCAAGCCTCCTGTGAAGCCCTCCAAGCCTGTGACGGAGGAGCCCTCCGAGGATACGCCTCTGGTGGATGAAAACGGCAATGTACTGGACCCTGAGACCGGCCTGCCCATTGTGACGGACCCGGGCACCGGTACTACCGATCCCGGTACGGGCACCACGGACCCGGGCACCGGCACCACCGATCCCGGTACGGGCACCACGGACCCGGGTACCGGCACCACCGATCCCGGCACGGGGACCACCGACCCGGGTACCGGCACCACCGATCCCGGTACGGGTACGACGGACCCGGGCACCGGCACCACCGATCCCGGTACAGGAACCACAGACCCGGGCACCGGCACCACCGATCCCGGTACGGGTACGACGGACCCGGGCACCGGTACCACCGATCCCGGCACGGGAACCACTGACCCCAACACCGGCGCCACGGACCCCGGATTCGTTGTGATGGATCCGGCGGCGTGAGCATTACCATACAGAAAGGAAGCGTGCTATGACACCGAAAGAGCTTGCAGTGATTGCCGTCAAGGCATTGGATGAAAAGAAGGGTAAGGAGATCAGCGCCATCGAAGTGACGGAGCAGACCACCCTGGCGGATTATTTCGTCATCGCCTCCGGCAGCTCCAACACCCAGATCAACGCCCTGTGCGGCGCTGTGGAAAAGGCCATGAAGGAGCAGGCCGGGGAGGACCCCCTGCGCCGGGAGGGCTACCGGGACGGCACTTGGGTGCTGCTGGACTACGGCTGCGTGGTGGTGCATGTATTTTCCCAGGAGGCCCGGGAATTCTATGGCCTGGAGCGGCTTTGGCATGACGGAAAGCCCATGGACCTGAGCGGTATCCTGACTGCGGACTGAACAAAGGGCAAAACCGCCCTTGACAAAAGCCATTTCCCCTCATAAAATAGGCATGTTAGTGACTTTGATGGGAAGAAAGACGAATCCTCCCGCCCTCAGAGAGCCGGCGGCTGCTGCGAGCCGGTGGGGGAGCTTCGTGTATACTGGTCCCGGAGTTTTCCGCCTGAACCGGTCGGTAGGGCGGAACGGCAGGCGCCGTTATCCGCCGGTTCCCCTGCGGGGGACGCTGAGGGCAGCCGGGTGACCGGCGGCCGAATCAGGGTGGTATCGCGTTCCAACGCCCCTGACCCATGGGTCAGGGGCGTTTTTTCAGTTGATTCACTCATATAAAGGAGAAAGTATATGAAGTACGATTTTACCGCCATTGAAAAGAAATGGCAGCAAAAGTGGCTGGAGGAAAAGCCCTTCACCGCGGTCACCGGAGACAAGACCCGGGAGAAGTTCTTCGGCCTCATCGAGTTCCCCTATCCCTCCGGCCAGGGCCTGCACGTGGGCCATGCCCGGCCCTTTACCGCCATGGACATCATCTGCCGGAAAAAGCGGATGGAGGGCTACAATGTCCTGTTCCCCATCGGCTATGACGCCTTCGGTTTGCCCACGGAGAACTATGCCATCCAGCACCACATCCACCCGGCCAAGGTGACCTTTGACAACGTGTCCAACTTCCGCAAGCAGCTGCACATGCTGGGCTACTCCTTCGACTGGGACCGCGAGGTGAACACCACCGATCCCAGCTACTACAAGTGGACCCAGTGGATCTTCCTGCAGATGTTCAAGAAGGGCCTTGCCTACAAGGCGTCCATGCCCGTCAACTGGTGCACCCGCTGCAAGATCGTCCTGGCCAACGAAGAAGTGGTGGAGGGCGTGTGCGAGCGCTGCGGCGGTGAGGTCATCCGCAAGGAGAAGAGCCAGTGGATGCTGGCCATCACCAAGTACGCCGACCGTCTGATCGACGATCTGGAGGACGTGGACTTCATCAATCGGGTCAAGATCCAGCAGCGCAACTGGATCGGCCGCAGTGAGGGTACCGAGGTGGACTTCAAGACCACCGCAGGCGACACCCTCACCGTGTACACCACCCGCTGCGATACCCTGTTCGGCGTAACGTATATGGTGCTCTCTCCCGAGCATCCCTACCTGGATCAGTGGAAGGACCGCATCGCCAACTGGGACGCGGTGACCGCTTACCGGGAGGAGGCCGCCCGCAAGTCCGACTTTGAGCGCAGCGAGCTCAACAAGGACAAGACCGGCGTGCGCCTGGAGGGTGTGGCCGCCGTCAATCCCGCCAACGGCACCGAGATCCCCATCTTCGTCTCCGACTACGTCCTCATGAGCTACGGCACCGGCGCCGTCATGGGCGTGCCCGGCCATGACCAGCGCGACTGGGAGTTTGCCACCAAGTTCTCATTGCCCATCATCGAGGTGGTCAAGGGCGGCGATATCACCAAGGAGGCGTTCACCCTCAAGGACGATACCGGCATCATGGTCAACTCCGGCTTCCTCAATGGCATGACCGTCAAGGAGGCCATCCCCGCTATGAAGAAGTGGGTCACGGAGCAGGGCCTGGGCCATCCCAAGACCAACTTCAAGCTGCGTGACTGGGTGTTCTCCCGCCAGCGGTACTGGGGCGAGCCCATCCCCCTGGTGAACTGCCCCAAGTGCGGCTGGGTGCCCCTGCCGGAGGAGCAGCTGCCGCTGCTGCTGCCGGAGGTGGACAGCTACGAGGTCACCGACACCGGCGAGTCCCCCCTCTCCAAGATGACCGACTGGGTCAACACTACCTGCCCCAAGTGCGGCGGCCCTGCTCAGCGTGAGACGGATACCATGCCTCAGTGGGCCGGTTCTTCCTGGTATTTCCTGCGGTATATGGACCCCCACAACGACAAGGCTCTGGCCTCCAAGGAGGCTCTGGACTACTGGTCTCCCGTGGACTGGTATAACGGCGGCATGGAGCACACCACGCTGCACCTGCTCTACTCCCGCTTCTGGCATAAGTTCCTCTATGACATCGGCGTGGTGCCCACCAAGGAGCCCTATGCCAAGCGTACCAGCCACGGCATGATCCTGGGTGAGGGCGGCGAGAAGATGTCCAAGTCCCGCGGCAACGTGGTCAATCCCAACGACATCGTGGATCAGTACGGCGCCGACACCATGCGTCTTTATATCATGTTCATCGGCGACTTCGAAAAGGCCGCTACCTGGTCCAACGACGCCGTCAAGGGCTCCAAGCGTTTCCTGGACCGTGTGTGGAACCTGGCGGAGAATGCCGGTGAGAGCTATGAGGTGACCCCTGCCAACGAGCCCATCATCCACAAGACCATCCAGAAGGTGACGGACGACATCAACAACCTGAAGATGAACACCGCCATCGCCGCCCTCATGACCATGGTCAATGAGCTCTCTTCCAACGGCTGCACCCGCGGCGACCTGCGCTATTTGATCCTGCTGCTCAATCCCTTCGCCCCCCACATCACCGAGGAGCTGTGGGAGAATCTGGGCTTTGCAGCCCAGACCGGCAAGATGTGCTGCCAGGCCCAGTGGCCTCAGTACGATGAGAGCAAGACGGTGGCCTCCACGGTCTCCATGGCCGTGCAGGTGGGCGGCAAGCTCAAGGGTACCATCACTGTCCCTGCCGACAGCGACGAGCAGACGGTGGTGAGTGCTGCCATGGCCCTGGATAAGGTGGCCAAGGCTACCGAGGGCATGCAGATCGTCAAGACCATCCTGGTCAAAAACCGGCTGGTGAACCTGATCGTCCTGTCTCTTATACACATCTCCGAGCCCACGAGACCGGAGCCTATCTCG
>URKI01000057.1 GCA_900548505.1 uncultured Oscillibacter sp.
CACTCGACTAGTCGTCGGCAGCGTCAGATGTGTATAAGAGACAGCCCTCATAGATCTCAGTGATCTTGGCGTCGCGCATCATGCGCTCCACGGGATACTCACGGGTGTAGCCGTAACCGCCGAACAGCTGCACGGCGCGGCGGGTCACATCGGAAGCGGCCTCAGCAGCGAACAGCTTGGCCATGGAAGCGTCCATGGAATAGTTCTCGTGGAGCTGCTTCTTGCTGGCAGCAGCATACACCAGATACTGAGCAGCCTGCATACGGGTGTGCATGTCGGCCAGCTGGAACTGGGTGTTCTGGAACTGGCTCAGGCGCTTGCCGAACTGGACACGCTCCTGGGTGTACTTGACAGCCTCGTTCACAGCGCCCTCGCCCAGGCCCAGAGCCTGCGCGGCGATACCGATACGGCCGCCGTCCAGGGTCTGCATGGCGATCTTGAAGCCCTTGCCTTCCTTGCCCAGCAGGTTCTCCTTGGGAACGATGCAGTCCTCAAAGATCAGATCGCAGGTGGAGGAGCCGCGGATACCCATCTTCTTCTCGTGCTTGCCGGTGGAGAAGCCGGGGAAACTCTTTTCCACGATGAAAGCGGAAATGCCGTGGTTGCCCTTGGTCTTATCGGTCATGGCAAACACCACGAAGGTATCGGCCACGTTTCCGTTGGTGATGAAGCACTTGGAGCCGTTGAGGACATAGTGATCACCCTCCAGAACGGCAGTGGTCTGCTGGCCGGAAGCGTCGGTACCGGCGTTGGGCTCGGTCAGACCGAAAGCGCCGATCTTGCGGCCGGAGAGCAGGTCGGGCAGATACTTTCTCTTCTGCTCCTCGGTGCCGTGCTCAAAGATGGGAGCGCAGCAGAGGGAGGTGTGAGCGGACACGATAACGGCAGTGGTGCCGCAGACCTTGGCCAGCTCTTCCACGCACATGGCATAAGACAAAACGTCACCGCCGGCGCCGCCGTATTCCTTGGGGAAGTAGATGCCCATCATGCCCAGCTTGGCCATCTTTTCGACGGTCTCCATGGGGAAGCGCTCTTCTTCGTCGATCTCCTCAGCCAAAGGCTTGACTTCGTTCTCGGCGAACTCGCGGTACATCTTACGGAGCATCAGCTGCTCATTTGTCAGATGAAAATCCATACCTTATTACTCCTTTACAATCAGGTTCTTACTTGGAATAATCGTAGAAGCCCTTGCCGGACTTGCGGCCCAGCAGACCGCCGCGCACCATCTTCTTCAGCAGCAGAGCGGGACGATACTTGGGATCGCCGGTCTCGGTGAAGAGGGTGTTCATGATGGCCAGGCACACGTCCAGACCGATGAAGTCGCCCAGAGCCAGGGGGCCCATGGGATGGTTGGCGCCCAGCTGCATGGCCTTGTCGATATCCTCGACAGAAGCAACGCCGGTCTCCACCAGGCCGATGGCCTCGTTGATCATGGGGATGAGGATCTTGTTGACCACGAAGCCGGGAGCCTCAGCAACCTCAACGGGATCCTTGCCGATCTCCTTGGACAGGTTGTACACGAAGTCGAAGGTCTCCTGGGTGGTGTTGGCACCGCGGATGATCTCCACCAGCTTCATGCTGGGGACGGGGTTGAAGAAGTGCATACCGATGACGGGGTGCTTCAGGCCCAGACCCATCTCGGTGATGGACAGAGAAGAAGTGTTGGTTGCGAAGATGGCGTCGTCCTTGCAGATGCCGTCCAGCTCGCTCAGCAGCTCCTTCTTGGTGGCCATGTCTTCCTTGACGCACTCGATGATCAGATCAGCATCGGCGCAGGCGGACTTCTCCTCCACCAGGATGTTGGCCAGCAGAGCGTCCACAGCCTCCTGGGTCATCTTGCCCTTGGCAACACGCTTGGCCAGGGAAGCAGCCAGCTTATCCTTGTGCTTCTGAGCGGAAGCGGGAGAGCTGGCATACATCAGAGCGGTGTGGCCCTTGGCGGCAAAAACCTGCGCAATGCCGCTGCCCATGGTACCGGCGCCAAAAATAGCAACTTTCATGATTTTTCCTCCTGTTATTTCAATTGTTCACAGTGGTTTGCCTCATTGATGCTTGCGGGGGAAAACCGAGCAAATCTTAAGTTTGCCAATTTACTCACAATGTCTATTATAGGGGTGTGTCATAAATTTATCAAGTAGAAATTGTGCATTTTGCCGCCGTTTTTCGCTTTTTTACACTTCACACAAAATACTCGTTAAAATTTATACAATTTTGTTAAGACATTAACGCAAGCCCTCTTTTCCCCGCTCTGCTTCCCTGCCGGATTGGCATTTACAGAGGGCATTTCCTGTGCTAAAATAGGGGCACTGCCACAAGGGATTGTGGAATTACACGAAAATCGATCCAGGAGGATTTTTTTATGCGAATGCGGAAAAAGAAAAATCTGGTGCCGCGGATGGAGCGCTGCGGCGCTTTTCTCATCCGTGACTCCTATGACCGGCAGGGACACTGGCGGGATCTGATGCCCCAGGCCCGGGAGCTGCGGCTGGAGCTGGGCTGCGGCAAGGGCCGCTTCACTGCCGGTACCGCCGCCGCCGAGCCGGACGTGCTGTTCATCGCCGTGGAGCGGGTACCCGACGCCATGGTGGTGGCCATGGAACGGTGCGTGAACGCGGGACTTACCAACGTGTACTTTGTGGACGCCAACGCCGACCAGCTGCCCTACTTTTTCGCTCCCGGCGAAGTGGACCGCATTTACATCAACTTCTGCGATCCCTGGCCCGGCAATCGCCACGCCAAGCGCCGCCTGACCCACGGTAACTTCCTCAAGCTCTATCGGCAGGTGCTCAAGTCCGGCGGTCAGATCCACTTCAAGACCGATAACCAGCCTCTCTTTGAATTCTCCGTGGAGGAGATCCCCCAGTTCGGCTTTACCCTCTCTGAAGTGACCCGGGATCTGCACGCCAACGGCCCCGTGGGCGTCATGACCGACTACGAGGCCAAGTTCTACGGACTGGGACAGCCCATCAACCGGTGCGTGGCCACCATGGAGGACGGCTGGGTGGAACCCTTCCCCGTAGACCCGGAGCGCGCAGCCGACCGCTGGCTGGACGTCTTTGCCGACGGCGTCTCCGAAAAAGATCTTGGAGAGCACATCCTGGCCGAGGGCAACTACCTCTGGCATCTCTTCTCCTGGGAGCTGGCCCCCCACCTGAGCGGAGACGAGGCCCGGGCCGCCCTGAGCGCCCGCAAGGACGAAGAATGGTATCTCTTTTACAATGAGTATCCGCCGGAGGGCGTGAACCGCACCCGTCCGGTAACCCCGGAGGAAGTGGCTGCTCTGCCCACGGACCGGGGCGCCATTCCCGGCAGCGACTGGTACATTGTGGACCGGAACTTTACCTGGACCTATGCACAGGCCCACGAAGAGGAATGCGGCCCCTATTTCTGCGAAGCTCCCAAAGCATAAAAAACTGCCTCCCGGCTCTGTGCCGGGAGGCAGTTTTTCATTTCAGAAAGTCATCATTTGTCCCCGCGGCGCAGCCGTAGGCCAATGCCGCACACCACTGCACCTACCGGGAAGCCCGTGACGAACCACGCCGCGATACCAAATAGTTCGCTGCCGTTCCGGCTCAGCACCAGCGCCACCAGCCAGACCACCGCCGTGACTGCTGTGCCCAGCGCCGTTACGCGCCAGCCATCCGGTTTTCCGCGTCTTGCGAAGCGGGCCATGGAACCCGCCAGGAACATGGGAAGCAACACCGGAAATACGTACACCAGATTGAGCAGCCCTTCTTTCATGCCGTGCTCCTTTCCCGCGCAAGTTCCAAATGATGGAATTTTTTATTTTATTATACCACGCCCCTTTCCCCTGTCAACGAAAAAACGCGCCCCGGCAGAGCCGGAGCGCGTTTCTTTACACTTATTATATAATAAGGTGGAGATCAGGCCTTCTTGGCGATCTCGGTCAGCTGAGTGAACGCAGCGGGATCGCTGATCGCCATCTCAGAGAGCATCTTGCGGTTGATCTCGATGCCGGCAACCTTCAGGCCGTGCATGAAGCTGGAGTAGTTCATGCCGTTCATCTTGCAGGCAGCGGAGATACGGGTGATCCACAGGGACCGGAAGTCACGCTTCTTCAGCCGGCGGCCGGTATAAGCGTAGCTCAGGGACTTCATGACAGCCTGGTTGGCAACCCGGAAGTGCTTGGACTTGGAACCCCAGTAGCCCTTGGCCATCTTCAGAACTTTATTTCTTCTCTTGCGCGTCATCATCGCGCCCTTAACTCTAGCCATTTCAAAAGCCTCCTATTCTAAAACGTCTCGTATCTTACTTGTAGGGGATCATCTTGCGGACGGCGTCCACATTGGTGGCGTCGGCATAACCGCCGGCACGCAGACGACGAGTACGCTTGGTATCCTTCTTGGTGAGGATGTGGCTCTTGAAGGCCTTGGCGCGCTTGACCTTGCCGGTCTTGGTGAGGTTGAATCTCTTCTTCGCACCGCTATGGGTTTTCAGCTTAGGCATCGTGATTGCTCCTTCCGTATCGTTGAAAATTCTTTATTTGCCGGTCTTGGGAGAGAGGAAGATGGACATCATCCGTCCCTCCAGCTTGGCGGGTTTGTCCAGATTGGCGGTTTCGGCGCACTGTTCGGCAAAACGGTCCAGCAGATCCTTACCGATGTCGGTATGGGCCATCTCGCGGCCGCGGAAGCGGACGGAGACTTTTACGCGGTTGCCGTCGGCAATGAACTTCTGGGCGTTTTTGAGCTTCGTGTTGAAGTCGCCAACGTCAATGCCCGGAGACATGCGGATCTCCTTGATCTCGACCACATGCTGGTTCTTTCTCGCTTCCTTTTCCCGCTTGCTCTGCTCGAACCGGAACTTGCCGTAGTTCATCAGTTTGCAGACGGGAGGAACCGCCTGGGGGGAAATCTTGACCAGATCCAGCCCCTGCTCGTCAGCGATGCGCAGCGCCTCTGCCGGCGCCATAATGCCCAGCTGTTCGCCCTGTGCCCCGATGAGCCGGACTTCCTTGTCGTTGATCTCCTCATTCAGTTCATGCACTTGCTTGCTAATGGTCGAAGCACCTCCATCCTAAAATCACAAAACGCGGATACCTGATGGCATCCGCGCAACAACAAACCACCAATTGCGGCGGTTTGATTACAACGTTGTTGACCTCTTTGCCTGATTGCTGGAGGTGAGGCGGATGCGCGCCTTCTTTGTTTTGCTGGATTAGTATATCAGCTTCTTTCCTCTGTGTCAACTCCTTTTTTCTTTATTTTTTTATTTTTATGAGCGTATAGAATCCGGTCTTCCGCCCATACTACTACCGTGCCTCAACAAGGCAGAAGGAGGAATCGGCAATGCAGAATCGCGAAAACAACCAGAACTGCCGTCAGCAGAAGGAAAAGCAGACCAGCGACTCCCGCGAGAACCGCACCCAGAACCAGAAGGAAAACCGCAAGTAAGCCGTCCTGTCTGCAAAGAGCAGGGGCGAAAGGCAGCATGCTTTTCGTCCCTGCTTTTTCCATTCCCCTGCTTGCCCGCAGAGCGCGGCCGTGATATGATGTGCTGGAAAAGCCATTGCAGGAGGACATCATGAAACATCAGAACCGGCTCACCGGCTATTGCTTTGCCGCCTTTACCGTGGTGGTCTGGGGCTCCACCTTTATTTCCAGCAAGGTGCTGCTGGAATTCTACACCCCGGCCCAGATCATGCTCACCCGCTTTATCCTGGCCTACTGTGCCTTGTGGCTGCTGCGGCCCAGGCGCCTGGCGCTGACCTTAAAGCAGGAGGGCGTATTTTTCTTGCTGGGACTTCTGGGCTGCACCGCTTATTTCTATACAGAAAACACCGCTCTTTCCTACACGCTGGCCTCCAATGTGAGCATCATTGTGGCCGCCGCCCCCATTTTCACCGCCATTCTGGCCCACTTCGCCGGCGAGGAGCGGTTCCGCGCCTCCACCCTGGCTGGATTCCTGGTGGCCTTTTCCGGCGTGATTTTGGTGGTATGCAACGGTACGTTCGTCCTCAAGCTCAACCCAAAGGGCGATCTGCTGGCCCTGGCCGCTGCCGTGTGCTGGGCCATTTACTCCGTGCTGCTGCGCCGGGCCAGCCGGGGCCTGGACTCCATCCTCGTCACCCGGCGCACCATGTTCTGGGGCATCGTCACCGCGCTGCCGCTGGTGGCCGCAGAGGGTGTCCCCTATCCCATGGCACCGCTGATGACCGCCTCCGGCATCGCCAACTTTCTCTTTTTGGGTCTGGTGGGCAGTGCTCTTTGCTTCGTACTGTGGAACAAGGCATTCCGGATCCTGGGCGTGGTCACCACCAACACCTTTATTTATCTGATGCCTTTCATCACCATCGTGGCCGCCCGGATTTTCCTGGACGAGCCCATCTCTCCCCTGGCGCTGCTGGGTGCGGTGCTCATCACCGCAGGCGTGGTGCTTTCCCAGCGTCCCTCCCCCGCCGAAAAGGCACAGCGTGCCGCATCGTAATAAAAAAAGAGCCGCCCGGCCGGGCGGCTCTTTTTATCGGATAAACTGGATGTTGGCGTCCACCCGGCCGCCGATGCCGTCGATGGTGCAGCTGCTGGAGAACTGCCAGTAATCCATCTGGTAATAGAAGGTGGGATAGAGCTTTTCCGAGGACGTGCTCTTATACTCGGGATACCAATAGAGGTACGGAGCCAGGGCACCCTGGTCGTACTTGATGTAGCTGACATACTGTCCCGCGTACACCATGGCCTCATAGCCCGCCTCCTCGATCCGCTGGCAAAACGCCGCGGCGCAGGCGGTGGCCATCTCCGGCGTGGTGCCGTAGACCCGGTAGGTGGAGTCGTGCATCTCCCAGTCGTAGGCCACAGGCCCGTCGATCTCCAGCCCGTCCAGCAGGCTGATGACAAAGTCCGCCTCCTCGATGGCCTCCTCCACGGTGATGGCCTGGGCAAAGAAGTAGACGCCCGTTTCGATGCCGGCCGCCATGGCGCCCTCGATATTCTGCCGGTAGAACGCATCGGAGAGGAGGTTGCCGTTGGAGTAGCCCCGCAGGCCAACCCGCACCATGGCAAACTCTACGCCGTCGTTGGCCACAGCCTCCCAGTCGATGGTCTGGTTCTGGCTGGCCCGGTTCTGGTAAGCGGACACGTCGATGCCGAAGCGGGTATCGAATTCCCGGCCCGTATATACCAGGCGGTCACCCTCCCAATAAAAGTCTCCGTCGTAGAGGGCGATGGGCTCAGCGTCGGCATACACCGGATAGGACTTGCCGCTGTACTGGATGTATTCTCCGGTGGTAGCGCCGGGGGTGTAGACATCCTCGGGCCGGATGCCGGAGGTAGTCGTACCGCCGCCCTGGCCGCCCTCCGGCTGCTGGGGCTGCTCCGGCTCCTCCGGGGGAACATCCGGGTCATTGGCTGAGGTAATGGTGGGCGTCACCGGGCTGAAGTTGCGGATCTGGCCATCCACGATCACATCCTCCAGCGTCACCGTATCCTGCACGCCGGGTGCCAGGATCAAATCGCCTGTAATATGCATGCTGGTGAGATAGGCGCCCTGGGTGGAGTTGATGAGCACCGTGCCGGGGATATTGCCCGTGTAGGCCTGGGTGTCCTGAATGAGCACCTGCACCATGTTGTTCATGATGTTCACGATCTCCGCCCGGGTGATGGGGTCCGTGGGACGGAAGTTGCCGTCGGCGCAGTCCGTGATATAGCCCCGGGCCGTCATCTCCGCAATGGGCGCCTGGGCATAGGAGGCGATCTTCCCCGCATCGGTATAGGGCAGCGCGGTGGACGTGCCCGTGATGCCGAAGGCCCGGGCGATCATGGTCACCGCCTGCTGGCGGGTGATGGAATTACCGGGCAGGGCGGCGCCGTCCGTACCCAGATACACGCCTGCCGCATGGAGCTTCAGGATGGAGGTCTCCCAGTAGGTACCGGCCGTATCGGAGAACGTGGTGGCCGGAGACACCACCGTATACTTCAAAAAGCGGTCCAGAATGCCGGCAAACGCGCCGCGGGTAATGGAGTTATCCGGCCGGAACGTACCGTCCTCATAGCCGGTGATCAATCCGTATTCCTCACTCCACTTGGTAATGGCGTTCTCGGCCCAGTGGCCCTGGGTATCGGTGAAGGCGGCGTTCGCCGGCGTCATCACAAGCCCTGCCGCCAGCGCCAGCGCGGTGAGCGAGGCGAAAAAGCGTCTTTTGTACATGGCTGCTCCTCTCTGCTGATTTGTCTCGACAAGGTTCGACGGGAAACCCTCGAAAAAAGTTCCCGCCAGCGTCTGCCGCCGGCGGGAACCAGTGGTTTTCGGTTTACATAGTACCATACCGCCGTCAACCGTGTCAACGCTCCGGCAGGAGAAAAAAGTGACCTATTCCCCGGAAACAGCCGCCCGCAGGCCCGGCATCTCCGGCGGCGCGCAATCCACCAGACGCCCCACAGGATCGCCCCGGAGCACCGACAGCGCCAGGCCCAGCAGCGCCATATCCAGCACCGTGTGGAGGTTCCCTACCAGCAGGGGGATGTGGACGCTGAGCGCCACGACGCCCAGATTCAGCACTACGCCGCCGGATAGCTGCATCCCAAAGGGCAGCAGCACCGCCAGTGCCAGGAGACGGCCCCATCCGCTCCGCTGGCGGCGGCAGCGCATCACCAGCCACAAAAGCAGCAGCGTCAGCGCCGCCGCGGCCAGCAATCCCGCCAGCCAGCCCAGCCGGTAGATCATGGTGGTCAGCAGAAGATCCTGCTCCCAGCCGGGCGTCATCCGCTCATAGGGCGCATAGGGGGCAAGCTGCTCCGCGCCCCCCTGCCCCAGCCACTGGGCGGCAGCCAAGGCCCTGCGTACAGCCATTCCCTGATAGCCCCGGCCCAGCGGGTCCAGCTCCGGGCAGAGGGCCACCGTCAGCCGCTGTCTCCCTCCATACAGCAAAAGCAAGGACACGGCAGCCACCGGGGTGCAGACGACCACACCGGCCAGCGGCCGGGGAATCTGAAACCAGCCCATGGCAACGGCGGCCAACAGCACCGCAAGCCCCGTGGCCAGCAGCAGGATCAATGCCCACACATACGGCACCGTGACGCACACGCCTGCCAGCGGCACCATGCCCGCAGCCGCCAGCAGAAAATGCTTCCAGCCGCCCCGGCAGCGGCACACCCAAAGGGCGTAGACCGCCGGGTAGGTAAGCACCACATAGCGGGCATAGTACGGAACATTATTCACCACCGGCGAATATGCCTGTGCCAAAAGCCCGGCCGCCAGCGCCAGCAGATAGACCTTCTCCCCATGCCGCACCAGCACAGAGCAGTCCAGGAAATACATGCCCACCATGGCAAACGTACCCAGCGCCACCGCCGCCAGGGTGGAAACAGGATCGGCGGCTTCATATTCCGCCCCAGCGGTGAGCACCACCCGCAAAAAGCCCCCGGCCAGGGCCAGCAGAATGATCATCACCAGCGGGCCACGCTGGGGCCGAGGCCGGTGCAGGGCGTCCAGCGCAGCGCCGGTCTCCTCCGGGTCGCCCATCTCCTCCACCGCCAGGCGCTCCGCCTCTGCCGGTGTTTTCCCCTCGTCCTCCAGCGCCCGGCACTGGTCCTCCAGGTGATGCCGCAGCTCCAGCAGCAGCGGGCCCCGGGCCCGCCGCCAGGAAATCGCATGTCCCGCGGCATCCAGATAGTCCAGGATGGTCTCAGGCTTCGCCACAGCAGCTCCCCCCTCTCAGCACCTGGTGCACGGCCCGGGCGTAGGCGTTCCAGGCTGCCTCCTTCTCCCCCAGCGCTGACCGGCCCTGCTCCGTCAGGTGGTAGTAGCGCCGGGTCTTCCCTGCTGCTGCCGCCCCCTCATAGGCGGTGACCAGCCCCTTTTCCTCCAGGGTATGCAGCAGCGGATACAGCGTGCCGGCCTTGAGGTGGAACGTATCGTCACTGCGCAGCCGCAGCGCCTCGATCATCTCATAGCCGTATTTATCTCCGTCCTCCAGCAGCTTCATCACCAACAGCGCCATGCTGCCGCTCACAAGGCTCCGATCCAGTTCCATGAAAACGCCCCCAATATATCGGATATCTATATATCAGTATATATAGATATCCGATATATGTCAATCAAAAAATCTTCCCCACGCCGCAGGGCATGGGGAAGATCCCTTCTTATTCCACGGTGACGCTCTTGGCAAGGTTGCGGGGCTTATCGATGTCGCAGCCGCGCTGCAGCGCCACATAGTAGGCAAACAGCTGCAGCGGCACCACGCCCAAAGAGGGCTGCAAAATGGGATGGGTATTGGGGACGGTCACCACGGCGTCCGCCGTCTTGCCCATCTTCTCCCGGAAGTCCTCGGTGGTCAATGCCATGACCTCGGCGCCCCGGGCTTTCACCTCCACCACGTTGCTGATGAACTTATCGAACAGCGGCCCATAGGTGCCCAGGGCCACCACCAGCGTGCCCGGCTCGATGAGGGAGATGGTGCCGTGCTTGAGTTCGCCGGAGGCATAGGCCTCGGAGTGGATGTAGCTGATCTCCTTGAGCTTCAAAGAGCCCTCCAGGCCCATGGCGTAGTCCAGATTGCGGCCGATGAAGAACATGGAGGCGTGATTGAAATAGCGGGAGGCGAAATACTGCACATCCTCCACATGGGCAAGCCACGCCTGCATCTGCTCCGGCAGGCGCTCCACCGCCTCCACGATGGCCCGGTACTCCTCCGGCGCCACGGTGCCCAGCAGATCGCCCAGATACAGCCCCACCAGGTCCATCAGCACCAGTTGGGTGGAATAGGCCTTGGTGGTGGCCACGGCGATCTCCGGTCCCGCCCAGGTGTAGAGTACATGGTCGGCCTCCCGGGCAATGGAGCTGCCCACCACGTTCACGATAGCCAGCGTTTTGCCGCCCCGGCGCTTGGCCTCCCGCATGGCGGCCATGGTATCCAGCGTCTCACCGGACTGGCTGATGACGATGACCAGCGTGTGATCGTCCACCAGCGGGTCGCTGTAGCGGAACTCTGAAGCAAGGCACACCTCCACCGGGCGGCGCAGCAGGCGCTCCCAGTTGTACTTGCTCACCATGCCCACATGGTAGGAAGAACCGCAGGCGATAATGAAGATCCGGGAGATGTCCCGCGCCTCCTCCGCCGTCATCTGGAATTCGTCCAGCACCACCCGGCCGTCCCGGAGACGGGGAGAGACGGTCTTGCGGATGGCCTCCGGCTGTTCCATGATCTCCTTGAACATGAAGTGGGGATAGCCGCCCTTTTCCGCCGCGGACACGTCCCAGTCCACCTGGTGATGCTCCTTCTCCACGGGCACCAGCTCATCGTCGAACACGTCGATGCTGTCCGCCGTCAGTACGGCGATCTCACCGTCGTCCATGTAGGCCACGTCCCGGGTGTGCTTGATGATGGCCGTTACGTCGGAGGCAAGATAGTTGCCGTCTTCACCAAAGCCCAGGATCAGGGGGCTGTCTTTCCGGGCAGCAATGAGAGCGTTGGGATAATCGGCGCAGATGATGCCCAGGGCATAGGAGCCCTCGATGCGCCGCAGGCACCGGCCCACAGCCTCCAGCATGCTGTGGCACTCGTTGTAATGGTACTCCAGCAGCTGGGCCACCACCTCAGAGTCCGTATCGGAGGTAAAGACCACACCCAGCTTCTGCAGGTGCTCCTTGATCTCCAGATAGTTTTCGATGATGCCGTTATGCACCAGGGCAATGGCGCCGTTCTCACTGACATGGGGATGGGCGTTGATGTCGTTGGGTTCGCCGTGGGTGGCCCAGCGGGTATGCCCGATGCCAAGGCAACCCTCCAGATCGGCGCCGCCGTGGATCATGTCGCTGAGCACCTGCAGCCGGCCCTTGCTCTTTTTCACCTGGAGCCCGCGCGTCTCCGACCGCACAGCCACGCCGGCAGAGTCATAGCCCCGGTACTCCATCCGGGCCAGACCGTCCAGCAGGACCGGCGCCGCGTTCTGACGTCCCACATATCCGATAATTCCGCACATAAATTGAATATCCTCCTGATAAATCGATTACCAAAAGGACAAACGCGCAGTATTTGTCGCTTTTTCCGCGGTCACAGTGTCTTTGTTCTGCGGTTACCCGCATATTTGTGCACTGTGTACGCAGCCGCGGCCACGGAGGGGCACCCGCCGAATTTTCGATACTCCCCTCACCTCGTTATCCTGCGGAGCACCGCAGGCACATGGCGCTATGATGGGTCTTACGTTCCCATGAACCTCCTTTCTCTTCTGCGCTTTGACTGGTAGCAGTATATGCGAAAACTGCAAAAAGCGCAAGTGTGAATAAATGCCTTTTTCCCGGACACACTTCCCCTATGGAGGGAAAGTACCTATGATCACTGCCTTTGCGCGCACGGTTATTTTATATTTCCTCATCGTGGTGGGCCTGCGGCTGATGGGCAAGCGGCAGATTGGCCAGCTGGAGCCGGGAGAGCTGGTGCTGACCATGATGATCTCAGACCTTGCCACGGTGCCCATGCAGGATTTCGGCATTCCGCTGTTCACCGGCATCATCCCCATTCTGACGCTTTTGAGCCTGTCGCTGCTCATCAGCCAGCTGTCGCTGCACCATCTGCGCTTCCGGGCTCTGGTATGCGGCACACCCGCCATTCTGGTGCGGGATGGGAAGCTGCAGCAGCAGGCCATGCGGAAAAACCGCTTCACCCTGGATGAGCTTTTAGAGCAGCTCCGGGGCCAGGGCATCGCCACGGTGGCAGACGTGAAATATGCCATTCTGGAAAATTCCGGGCAGCTGTCCGTCCTGCCCTTTGAAGATAAGCAGCCCCCCACCGCCCAGCAGCTAGGCATCAAGATCACCCAGCAGGTGACGCTCCCCATCGTGGTGATCAACGATGGGCGGCTGCTGTCCAGGAACCTTGCCGCCAGCGGCCATGACGAAGCATGGCTGAGTAAAGAGCTGAAAAAACGCCGCCTGACCTCCCACCGTCAGGTGTTCTTACTGACGGTGGACGGACAAGGCAGCGTGTTTTGTGTAAAGAAGGAGGACCCATGAGACATTCCTATGTGCTTCCCCTGGGGGTCCTGGCGGTGATCCTGGCCTTCTGCATGTGGAACGCCCGCTCCATGACCGGCTGCACCGACCGCTGGAGCAATCAGCTAAACCGTGTGGAATCCCTGGCCATGGAGGAACAGTGGCAGGACGCCGGCGAGGCGCTGGCGGAAAGCTACGCTGACTGGCAGCGCCTCCAGACCTATCTGCACATCGTCTCCCGCCATGAGGTGGCGGACAACGCAGAGTCCATGTACCGCCGGGCGGCGGTATGCACGGACGAGCAGGATCTTGCGCAGCTGCAGACAGAGCTGTCCGATCTGCGGCACCAGCTGGGACTGCTGGCGGAGATGGAGCAGTGCAATCTGCGCAACATCCTCTGAGCCGTTATTTTTCGGAGAGGAGCTTATTCAGCTCCGCCATGAATGTGTCGATATCCTTGAACTGGCGGTACACGGAGGCAAAGCGCACATAGGCCACCTGGTCCACGGCCCGCAGCCGGTCCATGACCTTTTCGCCGATGGCCTCGGTGCTGATCTCCCGCTCCATGGAGTTCTGGAGGTCCTGCTCGATCTCCTCGGCGATCTTCTCCAGCTCCGCCAGAGGCACCGGGCGCTTCTCACAGGCCCGGATCATGCCGCCGAGCACCTTGCTGCGGTCGAAGCTCTGACGACTGCCGTCCTTTTTCACCACCACCATGGGAAGGCTCTCCACCGTCTCATAAGTGGTGAACCGCTTGCCGCAGGAAAGGCACTCCCGTCGGCGGCGGATGCTGGCCCCCTCGTCCGCGGGACGGGAATCGATGACTTTGCTCTCGTTATAGCCACAATACGGACACTTCATAGTGAACCTCCTGAACCGATTCAGAATGGCCGGCGCTCCGGCGGTACGTGTTGTGGGTATTATAGCATACCACCGCTAAATGTGGTATCTGTTTTTTTGATTTTTTCTGCCCGGGACCTACAAAACCACCGGCCGCTCCCCCGCGTCAAAGCAGTAGACCACCCGCTGCCGCCCCTCCACCAGCTGCACGGAGGCCAGGCAGAAAAGCGGCGTAAGCGGAAAGGGCTCTCCCCTGCCCCAGGGAATGGCCACGTAGCGCAGCGTCCCCTCCTGCCGGACGTACACGCCGGTGCGCCCTTTGAGGGCCCGGCTGATCCAGGGGGTGGAAACAAGGCGCTCCGGCGTCTCCGTCAGCTTCCACACCGGCAGCGTCCGCTCCGAGGCCGGGCGCAGCTCCCCCCGCACCAGCCTGTCTCTTATACACAT
>URKI01000058.1 GCA_900548505.1 uncultured Oscillibacter sp.
GAGATAGGCTCCGGTCTCGTGGGCTCGGAGATGTGTATAAGAGACAGCCTGTGGAAGGCCCTGCGCCGGGGCGGCATCCAGACCGTGTCCACGGATCACTGCTCCTTCACCCTGGAGCAAAAGGACATGGGCCGGGAGGACTTCACCCGCATCCCCGGCGGCCTGCCCGGCGTGGAGACCCGGGGCGAGCTGCTCTACTCCTACGGCGTGGCCAAGCGCCGCATTACCCCCGCCCAGATGTGCCGCGTGCTCAGCGAGAACCCCGCCCGGCTGTACGGCCTGTTCCCCCGCAAGGGCATCCTGCGCCCGGGCAGCGACGCGGACATCGTGGTCTACGATCCTGCCGCCAGCCATGTGATCCGGGGTGAGGACAGCCTCTCCCGGGCCGGCTACAGCCCCTACGAGGGCTTTGTCACCGCCGGCGGCATCCGCCAGGTGTGGCTGCGTGGCCATCTGGCTATCCAGGAGGGCGCCGTGCTGGACCAGTCTCCGGCAGGCCAGTACCTGGCACGGGGCAAAAATTCCCTGTGATCACCGCACCATCTCTCCATCCAACGGGAGGCGCAGATACTGCGCCTCCCGTTTTTTACCTGTTTTCAGTACAGTTTTGAGGTTTTTAGGTGACTTTTTGCTTCTTTTCAGAATTTGTTTACAATTTTTTAACTGCCATCTCTATTTACATTTACAAGTTGTCAGTATATAATACCCTCAAGCAGCCATAGGCTGGAAAGGTGGCGTTTGCCTGTGAAACAGTCCGTTGTTCCATCTCAATATCTCCAAATCGCCCTGGATCTGGCCACCCGGATCGCCAAGGGCGAGCTGGCGGAAGGCAGCCGGATTTACGGCCGCTCCGTCATGGCCTCGGAGTACAATGTCTCGCCGGAGACCATCCGCCGGGCCCTGCGATTGCTGGCGGACATGAAAGTGGTGGAGGTCAAGCCCCAGAGCGGGGCGAAGGTCCTCTCTGCCGACAGTGCCCGCCGCTACATTGAAAACTTTGAAGAGGGCGCCGATGTGCACGCCATGCGCGCGCAGCTCAAGTCGCTGCTGGAAGAGTACGACCAGCTCAGCCGCCGCCTGACGGAGACCGTCACCGCCCTCATCAAAAGCCGCGAGACCTTTGCCGCCGCAGGGGAGCCGCTTCCCAACTACGAGGTGCCCGTCCCCAAGGACTCTCCCCTCATCGGCAAGAGCATCGGCGCGCTGAAATTCTGGCAGTCCACGGGCGGCACCATCGTGGCCATCCGGCGGGGCCAGACCGTCATCCTCTCCCCCGGCCCGTACGCAGAGCTCTACGGCGGGGATATCATCGTTCTGGTGGGCAGTCCCGCCGCCGCGGAAGCGGCCCACCACCTGGTCAGTGCAAAGGAGTGAATGTCTATGATCCAATTTGAGCACGTCTCCAAAAACTACGGAAAGACGCCCATCCTGAAGGACCTGAACTTCACCATTCCCGATGGGCAGTTCGTGGTGCTGATCGGCCCCTCCGGCTGCGGCAAGACCACTACCCTCAAGACCATCAACCGCCTCATCGACATTGATGAGGGCACCATCTCCATCGACGGAAAGGACATCCGCTCCTCGGACAAGGTGGAACTCCGGCGCCACATCGGCTACGTGATCCAGCAGATCGGCCTGTTCCCCAACATGACGGTGGCCCAGAACATCTGCGTGGTGCCCCGGCTTTTGAAATATGACAAGCAGCGGCAGGACGGGATCGTTCGCGAGATGCTCAAGATGGTCAACATGGAGCAGTACGCGGACAAATATCCCTCCCAGCTCTCCGGCGGCCAGCAGCAGCGCATCGGCGTGCTGCGCGCCCTGGCGGCCTCTCCCCCCATCGTGCTGATGGACGAACCCTTCTCCGCTCTGGACCCCATGACCCGCGAGGTGCTGCAGGACGAGGTGAAGAACATCCAGCAGAAGCTGGGCAAGACCATCGTCTTTGTCAGCCACGACATGGGTGAGGCACTGAAGCTGGCGGACGTGATCATCTTCATGGAAAGCGGCCGCGTGGTGCAGATGGCCTCCCCGGAGGAGATGCTGGAGCATCCGGCCAACGACCTGGTACGCAACTTCCTGGGCAAGCACTCTCCCGAGGCCCCTGCCCCCTCCAAGGTGGAGAGCTTCATGCGCACCAACGTGTTCAGTGTGCGCCGGGACCGTGGCGTGCTGGAGTGCGCCGAGCGCATGGCCCGCGGCAGCGTGGATACGCTGCTGGTGACGGACGAAAATGACCGCTATGTGGGTACCGTCTCCATCGGCGACATCCGCCACTGGGGCCGGGAGCTCACCAGCATCGAGCCGCTCATCCGCCAGACCGCCCGCACCGTCCGGGTGGGCGACGAGGCGAAAGAGAGCTTTGACTATCTTCTGGACTCCGGCGCCAACTACGTGGTGGTCCTCAATGAGGACGACACCATTGCCGGCATCGTGACCAAGACCAGCGTGGCGCGATCCGTGGCGGAGAACCTCTGGGGGGATGCCAAATGACGGGCTTTTTCGATACGCTGAAGACCCTGTTCGCCGACTACGGCGGCAAGCTGGGCCAGGCCATCGTGGACCATACGCTCTACGTGCTGGTGGCCGTGGCCATCGGCTTTGCGCTGGGATTGCTGCTGGGCGTGCTTTTGTCCCGGGTGCCCCGGTGGTCCGGGGTGATTCTGCCGGTGCTGTCCATTTTCCAGACCATTCCCGGCCTGGTGTTCATCGGCGTTTTGTACATCTGCTGGGGCAACACCTACGCCACGGTCATCGTGGCCCTGAGCGTCTACGCCATGTTCCCGGTGCTGAAAAATACCTATACGGGCATTCTGGAAGTGGAGGGCAAGTACGTGGAGGCGGCCAAGGGCTGCGGCATGTCCCCGCTCCAAACCCTGGTGAAGGTGGAGCTGCCCCTGGCCATGCCCACCATCATCGCGGGACTGCGCATGTCCGCCATCTACACCGTGTCCTGGACGGTGCTGGCCGCCATGATCGGCAAGGGCGGCCTGGGCGAATTCGTCTACCAGGGCACCACCTCCAATAACAATACCCTCATCCTGCTGGGCGCCATCCCGGCGGCCATTCTGGCCATCGTCTTCGGGGCGGTCATCGACCTGCTGCAAAAGAAGGTCACGCCCAAGGGTCTTCGGAAGGAGGCGGCAAAATGAGTTGGGACGCTGTTTTTGAACACCTGTTTATCGTGCTGGCTGCCGCCATCCTCTCCATCGCCGCAGGACTCCCCCTGGGCATCTGGGCGTACGTATCCAAGCGCGCCCGCCCGGTGATCCTCCGGGTGGTGGACCTGCTGCAGACCATCCCGTCCCTTGCGCTGCTGGGCATCATCATGGTGGTGCTGGACCCGGGCAAGCTCACTGTGGTGGTGGGCATCACCCTCTACTCCCTGCTTCCCATCGTGCGCAACACCTGCCTGGGCCTCCAGGAGGTGGACCCGGGCGTAAAGGAGGCAGCCCGGGGCATGGGCATGAGCAAGCCCTACCGGGTGCTGATGGTGGAGTTCCCCCTGGCCTTCCCCACCGTGTTCACCGGCATCCGCATCGCCGTGGTCAATGCCATCGGCACTGCGGTGTTCGCCGCGTTCGTGGGCGGCGGCGGCCTGGGCGGTATCATCACCCAGGGCATCCGCATCATGGACATGAAGCTGATCCTGGGCACCACCGCCATCCTCATGGTCATCGCCGTGGTGCTGGATCTCATCATGGGCTGGTTTGAAAGCCAGATGCGCAAGGACAAGGGCGGCTCCAAGAAGATGTGGATCCCCGTGATCGCCATTTTGGTGGCGTTCTGCCTGCTGCTGCCCTATGGCCGCGGCAGCACCGGCGACATCAACCTCTACGACGGCGATTACTCCGAGACCCAGCTCATGCACCACATGGTGAAGATGCTGGTGGAGGATCAGACGGACCTGACCGTCAACATCAGCGACCAGATGTCCCAGGTGAACAACTGGAACTCCCTCAAGGGCGACGGTCACACCTGCGACCTGATGGTCTCCTACGACGGTACGCTGCTGACTACCTTCTTCCACGAGGATACCCCGGACGTACCCGAGGGCATGACCATTTACGACTACGTGAAGGAAAAGGCTCTTGCGGACTACGACCTGCATGTGATGGGCAAGCTGGGCTTTGAGAACACCTACGCCATCGGCGTGCCGGAGGAGCTGGCCGCGGAATACGGCCTCACCACCATCAGCGACCTGATCCCCATTGCCGACCAGCTGGTGTTCGGCGCCGAGCAGGAGTTCTTCACCCTGGAAGGCAGTATGAAGTACAATCCTTTCGTGGAGTTCTACGGGCTGAACTTCAAGGACTACATCCCCGTTGACATGGGCCTCAAGTACGCCTCCATTGAAAACGGCACCTTCGACGTGGCTGTGGTCTATACCACCGACGGCCTCAACCGCAAGGTGGGTCTGAAGGTCCTGGAGGACGACAAGAGCTTCTTCCCCGACTACAACGGCATGTTCGTGGTGCGCGGGGACATTTTGGAGCAGTACCCGGAGCTGGAGGGAATCCTGGAGCAGCTCACCGGCGCCATCTCCACCGAGGATATGGCGGAGATGACCTACCAGGTGGACGTCCAGGGCCGCAGCGTGGACGAGGTGGCCCAGGAGTTCCTGGTGAGCCGGGGCTTGCTGAGCGCTTAAAAAGCTGATACCATGATTTCCGGGGAATTTTCCCCGGAAATCTTTTTTTGCCGCGAAACCGCCCCGCCGTTTTCCCGTCTGGATGGGTGAGAGACAATAGGAGAGGGGGAACACCATGGACGACCCGCAGATCATCGAACTGTACTGGGCCCGGTCGGAGCAGGCCATATCGGAGACGTCCGCCAAGTACGGCGCCTTTTTGTGGCGCATCGCCCGCAACATTCTGGAAAGCCACGACGACGCGGACGAATGCGTCAACGATACCTACCTGCGGGCCTGGAACGCCATTCCGCCCTCCCGGCCCTCCGCCTTCCGGGCCTGGCTGGGCCGCATCACCCGCAATCTCTCCCTGGACCGGTGGAATCAGGCCCGGGCGCAAAAGCGGGGCGGCAGCTCCATGGAGCTGCTGCTGGGCGAACTCTCCGAATGCGTCCCCGCCCCCGGCCGCACCGAGCAGCACCTGGAGGACCAGGCCCTGGCCGATGCCCTGAATGCCTTTTTGGGTACTCTCAGCCGGGAGAGCCGGGTGATCTTCCTGCGGCGCTACTGGTACGGCGACCGGCTGGAGGTCATCGCCGCCGGTATGAACTGCTCCGCCGGCAAGGTGAAGTCCTCCCTGTTCCGCACCCGCAGCAAGCTGCGTGCCTACCTGCAAAAGGAGGGGATCGATCTATGAAAGTCCTGCGGCTTTTCAAAGCACTGAGCATGGTGGATGAAAAATGGGTAGAGGAGGCCTGGGACTACCAGCCTCCGGCCCGGAACCGACGCCCGGCCCTGTACGGTCTGGCGGCCGCCGCCTGCTGCACTCTATTCTGCGCGTTCGGCTTTTTCTATCTTGTCACCGGCGGCTTCCACGGCTTCGGCAGCGCCGCGCCGGAGGAGGCCCCCGCAGAATCCACGGCAGAGGGAGGGGAGGTCAGTGAAGATGTCGCCGCGGACAACGGCAGCGACGGCGTTTCCTACCTCTCCTATGCCGGGCCGGTGCTGCCGCTGACGGTCCTGGAGCAGGACACGCCCATCACCGCCGCGCGGGAAGTGACCTGGGACATATCCTCCGACCAAGGTCCGGCCCACTATGCCGACGCCTATACCCTCACCAACCCCACCGCCCAGGCCGTTACGGTGACGGCCCTCTATCCCTTTGCCGGGAACTTCCGGGACCTGACGGATCAGCAGCCCGCCATCACGGTAGATGGCCAGACCGTCACACCGCAGCTGCACCCCGGTGCCTACGCCGGCAGCTTCACCGGCACGGGAGACGGTCAAGCCGGCACGTGCAATCTGCTTCAGCCCTCCTCCTGGGAGGACTACGCCGCCCTTTTGGAGGACGGCAGCTACGCCTCCGCCGCCCTGGCAGGCATGGATCTTCCTCAGACGCCGGTGGTGGTCTACGACTTCTCCGGCCTCTCCACGCCTTCCCCCGACCAGGAACTGGTGGTCTCCTGCACCTATGACTCCGGCGTCACCACGCTTTTGAGCTACGATTTCAGCGGCGGCAACTGGGATGAGACCAACACCTGGCGTCAGTACGGCGGCCGGGCCGCGGCAGACGGCTGCCCCACGCTGATCGTGGTGGGAGAGGACATCTCCTCCTATTCCCTGCTGGACGGCTATGGGCTGGATGCGCCTGAGATGACCGGCGTCACCGGCCAGGTGGTCCGACGAGAGACGACGCTTGGTGAGGCGCTGGAGGAATTGTGCAGCGCCTACCTTGCCAATCAGCTGCCCGGCGAGGAGGCCTGGGCGGATGCCGTCTCTCTGGACGATTTCACCGCCGCCGCAGCCCAACTGCTGATGGACTACGGCCCCTTGTCCCTCTCCCCCGTGGAACGCTACGCCGACGGACGGCTGGATGAGCTCATCGCCGAGGCCGCCTCCGTCAGCCGGGTCTTTTACCTATCCTTCCCGATCACCATTCCCGCCGGCGGCTCCGTCACCGTCACCGCCACAGGAAGAAAAG
The DNA here is from genome assembly GCA_900548505.1 of uncultured Oscillibacter sp. Classification (GTDB taxonomy): domain Bacteria; phylum Bacillota; class Clostridia; order Oscillospirales; family Oscillospiraceae; genus Oscillibacter. The sequence goes on from URKI01000058.1 coordinate 6,612, forward strand.
CCGCCAGCTTTGATTTCCCCGGCACCGGCGGCCCCTATGAGGGGACCCAAAGCTACGAGCTTGCCGCCACGCTGGGCTCCTCCCTGACCTTCACTGGCCAGAGCGCCCGGCTCCTCCGGGACGATGACACAGTGCTGACGCGGGATGACTACGGCTTCTCCGCCGCCGGGGATGCCGTCTCTCCTCTGGACGGCCGCCCCTGCTACGCCTTCACCATCCAATAAGCAAAAAGACACCCGGCAAAATCTGCCGGGTGTCTTTTTATGCTCTTACTTACTCTGCGTGCTTGCCGCCGGAGAGGTTCTTTCTGACCTCTGCTTCCACCTGGGAGATGGGCAGCTGCTCCGTCTCGGCCCACAGCTCGTCGAACTTCTTCATGCCGTCAGCCTTGACCTCTTCCCACTCCTTGGCGAAGGTGCCGTTGACGATGTTGTTGTACTGCTCCTCGATGAACTTGCGCATGGAGGAGTTGTCCACCATCTTGAAGCGGGACAGCTGGCCGTACTGGCTGGTGCGGCTGTGGAGAGGCAGCTGCTTGAAAAGGCCCATATCCGCCATCTTCTCCATCATGACCATGGGCTCCTTGGACATGTACATCTCCGTGAGGATGGCCTCGGCGGGCAGACCCTTTTCGTGGAAGAAGTCAAACGCCGTCACCATCACGTTCATGATCAGGGGCCAGATGGCCTGCTCGCTCATCAGGTCCAGATAAGTCTCGTCGTTGAAGGTGACCTCAATGGCGCCGGCCTTGGTGGAGCCCAGAGCCTTGGCGAGGCCCACGGCGATCTCCTTGGCGTGGCCGGTGGCATCCTGGTTGATGACCACGAAAGTGGGGAAGCCGGTGCCGTTCTCATAGGTCTCACGGACGCCCTTGCCGATCATGCGGGGAGCCACCATGATCACGTCCAGATCGGCAGCGGGCTTGATGAAGCCGTAAGTGATGTTGTAACCGGAGGCAAAGTTCAGCGCAGCGCCGGGATGCAGGTTGGGAGCGATGTCCTTCTCATAGATCTCAGGTGCCACCTCGTCAGGCAGCAGCAAGAACAGGATGTCCGCCTTCTTGGCCGCCTCGGCGATGGAGTAGGTCTGGAAGCCGTCGGCGTTGGCGGTGTTCCAGGACTCGTCATGGATGCTGCCGACGATGATGTGCTTGGCACCGGAATCCCGCATGTTCAGCGCCTGGGAGCGGCCCTGATTGCCGTAGCCGATGATGGCGATGACCTTGTCCTGGATCGCCTCAATGTGCCCGTCCTGATCGTAATAAACCTTGCCCATGAGAATATCCTCCTTTTGATCAACCTTCGTCTGAAAATTTGAAATTTTGTTGTGACATATGACATCTGATGTGTTCAGTATAACATTGCTTTCCTCTTTGTCAAGAGTTTTTTTTACGTTTCATACAAAAAATCCCCGGCGTGCCGCAGCACACCGGGGATTCTTCTTCATTGATTCTCTTTCTTCTGATAAATGGAAATCGTCCGTGCCCACCGCTCCGCGCTGCCGCCGATGGCCTCGCGGGCAGCGGATTTATCCCGCCGCAGGATGGCGTCGCAGATCTTTTCGTGGTCTGCCAGCGCCAGCTGCGCATTGGTCTGGATGGAAACTCCGATCGACTCCCGGAACAGCTCATTGAGGGCGCTGCCTAAGCTGATCATAAAGGAATTGTGGGTAGCCTTGAGGATCTGGCTGTGGAACGCCAGGTCGTCCTCAGAAGTAAGTGTACCGTTATGCAGATTCTCCCTGAACATCTCCAGGGCCTGGGCGATCTGCTCCTTGTCCTCTTCCGTGGCCTGGTCAATGGCCAGCTCTGTGTAGGCAGCCTCCACCGTCTGTCGGAAGGTCTGCAGTTCCTCCCCGCCGCCGCTGGTGAGATACAGGTGTGCCAGCGTCACATTCAGATAGCCCTGCTCGGGATTTTCACTGATGACTGTGCACAGTCCGCGCCGGATCTCCACAACGCCCAGAGCCTCCAGCATTTTGATGGCCTCCCGCACGCTGCTCTTGCTCACCGACAGCTCCTCCGCTATCTGCGTCTCTGTAGGAAGCACATCCCCCGGGCCCATTTCCCGCTCCCGGATCATTTTTTCAATGGCCTCCATCACCTGTCGGGACAGGCTCTTCTTGTGCTGTTCGGCCATATTCCATGTCACGCAAATCAACCCCTCTTCTAATGAACGCCGCCCCCTGCGGACAGTCCCTCTCAGGGAATTACATACTTACTTTACCATAATTCCTTGGGCCGCACAACCATTTTCTTTACTATGTTTTTACATCTTTCACAGCGCCTCTCTGTTCTTCTCCCGTATTTTTATACAAATTCGCCCATTTTTTCTTAGCTAATTCGCGTGATTGACAACAGTTGTCTGAAGTCTTATATTAGAACTATCGAGGTAAGACATCTGATGTTTTTATTTTACATTTTATCTGGAGGTACTATTTATGAGCAAGCTTGATTGGAACAGCGTAGACTTTGAAACGATGATCATTCATGCCGGCCAGGAGCACGACAGTGCCTACGGTGCTCTGGCCACCCCCATTTATCAGACCTCCACGTTCTGCTTTGAGACTGTGGAAGAGGGCGCCGCCAAATTCGCCAACGAGATCCCCGGCTACCACCCCGTCTACACCCGCGGCGGCAACCCCACCACCCGTGCCTTTGAGCTCAAATGCGCGGCTATGGAGGGCGGCGAGGACGCCGTTGCCACTGCCTCCGGTATGGGCGCTGTCGGCTCCGTGATGCTGGCTTTCCTCAAGTGCGGCGACCACGTGATCTTCGATAACTCCGTCTACGGCGGTACCAACCATGTGGCCACCACCAACCTGCCCAACCTGGGCATCGAGGTCTCCCGTGTGGATACCGCTGATCTGGACGCTCTGAAGGCCGCCATCCGTCCCAACACCAAGATGGTCTACTTCGAGACGCCCAACAACCCCATGATCAAGGTCACTGATGTGGCTGCCGTGAAGGCTGCCGTGGGCAAGGACATCCGCGTGGTAGTGGACGCCACCTTCGCGCCCCCTCCCATTCAGCACGTTCTGAAGCTGGGCGCCGACATCGTGCTCCACTCCATCACCAAGTACATCAACGGCCACGGTGACGCCCTGGGCGGCGTGGTGGTCGGCTCCGCGGCGGATATGAAGCAGCTGCGCGCCAACTGCATGACCAAGATCAACGGCTGCCCGCCCTCTCCTTTCAACAGCTATCTGGTCCTGCGCGGCATGAAGACTCTGGCTCTGCGCGTGGAGCGTCACTGCCAGAACGCCATGGCCGTGGCCAAGTATCTGGAGCAGAATCCCTATGTCAAGACGGTTTACTATCCGGGCCTGGAGAGCAGCCCCAGCCACGAGCTGGCCTGCCGTCAGATGGAAAACGGCCTCTTCGGCGGCATCCTGAGCTTTGAGCTCAAGGACAACGTCAAGGGCCTGAGCAGCTTTGAGGCCGGCAAAAAGCTGCTCAACAACATGAAGATCGCCTCTATCGCCGTCTCCCTGGGCGATCCCGATACCCTCATCGAGCATCCCGCCAGCATGACCCACGTGGGCCTCTCCCCCGAAGCCCGTCTGGCAGCCGGCATCACCGACGGCCTGGTCCGTATGTCTGTGGGTCTGGAGTCTGCCAAGGATCTGATCAATGATCTGGAGCAGGCATTTGAGGCCATCTAATTAAATACAGCGCATCTTCTCCGGAGCAGTCCCTCCTTTTCCCCTGGATGGTTTATTTTATCTGAGAAAGGAAGCGAATGTCTGTGGAAAACAAGAAGAAGTATTATGGGTGGAAAGGCTTTTTCCCTCTCCTCACATTCCTTGCCATTTATCTGGGCGGCGGTCTGATCTTCACCGCACTGGGATATGGCGGCGACTCCTTTAAACAGATCCCCCGCGTCACTGCGCTGGTAGCCGCCCTGCTGGTCTGCCTTGCCATGGGCGGAAAAGAGCGCAGCATGGAATTCCGTATGGATACCTTCTGCAAGGGCATGGCCAACGAGGGCACCATGATCATGCTGGTAGTCTTTCTGCTGGCAGGCGCTTTCTCCGGCGTAGCCAAGGCCATGGGCGGCGTGGAAGCCACCGCCAACCTGGGCCTGAGCCTGGTTCCCGCGCAGTTCCTGTTCCCCGGCATTTTCCTGATCTCTGCGTTCATTGCCACCGCCATGGGTACTTCCATGGGCACCATCTCCGCCATCGGCCCCATCGCCGTAGCTGTGGCGGAGGGCGCCGACCTGAACATGGCTATCGCCATCGCCGCTGTGCTGGGCGGTGCCATGTTCGGCGATAACCTGTCCATGATCTCCGATACCACCATCGCTGCCACCCGTGGCGCAGGCTGCGAAATGCGGGATAAGTTCAAAATGAACGGCGTGATGGCTGCCGTGGCTGCAATTGCCACCATCATCGTTCTGGCTATCGTGGGCAGCGGTGCCGAGCTGACCGGTGATTTCCACTATGACATCATCAAGGTGGTTCCCTATCTGTTCGTTCTGATCTTTGCCCTCACCGGCTGCAATGTATTCATCCTCCTGCTGGCTGGTATCGTCGTAGCTGCTGTGGTCGGCTTTGCCACTGGCTCCCTGGATGCCATCGGCTTTGCGCAGGCAGTTTCCTCTGGTATGTCCGGCATGTACGAGATCTGCATCATCGCTCTGCTGCTGCGCGGCATCAGCGGTGTGGCAGAGGAGCTGGGTGCCATCGACTGGCTGGTGAAGAAGATGACCAGCCAGGTCAAGACCCGCAAGGGTGCCGAGTACATGACCGCTGGTATGGTCTCCGTATTTGACGCCGCCCTGGCCAATAACACCATCGCTATTCTGATGGCCGCCCCGCTGACCCGCGAGATGGTGGCAAAGCACAATGTGGCTCCCAAGCGTGTGGCCTCCCTGCTGGATATCTTCTCCTGCATCGTTCAGGGCATCATCCCCCATGGCGGCCAGGTCCTGCTGTGCATCACGCTGACCGGCCTGTCTCCCTTCTCCATCATCGCTGCCAACTACTATGTGTTCTTCCTGGCCATCGTTTCCATCTGCACCATTCAGTTTGGTCTGGGCCGTACCAAGGAAGAAAAAGCCGGCATCGCCATGTATGACGAGAATAACGAAGTCATTTCTTTGAAGTAATTCCTTCCCTTCCCCCTGCTGCCGGCAGCCAAAATGGCTGTCGGCAGCCTCTTTTGCAGCCCTTTCTTTCCCTGTACCTATCATCAAATTCTGATGTAAAAAAGAAGAACCTTCCATGAAAGTCTATCTCTCTTACCTGTTGGACGAGCAGAGCGTAGTCTGGCCGGGAGAACCCACCGTTCGGATCCGCCAGACGACCTCTATCGACCGGGACGGCTACAACTCCTTTGAAGCCACCCTGCCCAATCACCACGGGACCCATATGGACGGCCCCAGGCATTTCAACCCCAACGGTCCTTCGTTGATGGAGCTCCCCATCGAGTATTTCTGCTTCGACCATGTGGCAGCAATCGACGTGCCCAAAAGCAAGGGCGAGGGCGTTACCCAAGACGATCTGAAAGCCTGGGAGCCGGAGATCCGCAGCGCAGATCTGCTGCTCATCAAAACGGGCTTTTGCCTGCAGCGGGACACACAGCCCCGGGTATACGAGTCTGAGGGGCCGTACCTCACGCCGGAGGCATGCCAATACCTGGTGGAGACGTTCCCGGATCTGCGGGCCATCGGACTGGATTTTCTCTCCGTAGGAACCCCTGCCAATCAGCTTTCCAGACGCGCACACCAGACCCTGTTTGGCTGCCATAACGGGAAATTCCTCCCCGCCATTGAGGATATGGACCTGAAGCCGCTGTTCTCTTCCGGGAAGCAGCTCAAGTGGGTGATTGTCGCCCCCCTGCGTCTTTCCGGGATTGACAGCAGCCAAGTGACCGTCATCGGTGAGCTGGAGGATTGAGTCCAACAAACAAACGGCATGTGCCGCCCATCGGCGGTGCATGCCGTTTTTGTCTGACCTCCGGGCACAGGATTGTATTCCCCTCGGAATACTGCTATACTGAACCTAAAATCTGCGTGGATCAAAGGAGTGGTCGTATGAATCTGACATTTTTAGGACACGCCTGCTTTTTGCTGGATGACGGGAACTGCCGTGTGCTGACCGATCCCTACCTGTCGGAAAATCCATTGGCTCCGGTAAAGCCGGACAACGTGGAGGCCGATTACATCTGCGTGACCCATGGGCACGGCGACCACATCGGCGATACGGTCCAGATCGCCCGGCGGACCGGCGCTATGATCTGCTGCCCGGTAGAGCTGGGCTCTGCCGTATTTGCTCCCCAGGGACTGGATACGATCCCTGCCAATCTGGGCGGTACCTGCAAGCTGCCCTTCGGCAGCGTAAAGCTGGTTCCCGCCCTCCATGGCAGCGGTGTGCCAGGCTGCCTCTCCTGCGGATTTTTGTTTGAAATTGGCGGAAAGAAAATCTATCACGCCGGTGACACGGCGCTGATCTCTGAGATGGCTTTGCTGGCAGAGGAGGACATCGATGTGGCTCTGCTGCCCATCGGAGATGTGTATACCATGGGTCCCAAGGACGCGCTGCGGGCCGTAAAAATGATCCGCCCCAAGCTGGTGATCCCCATGCACTACAACACTTTCCCGCTGATCGTGCAGGACCCCAACGCTTTTGCGGAAGCTGTCACTGCCTCCGGGTTCCAGGCCACTGTGCTGGAGCCGGGCCAAACCCTCTCCTTATAAGAAACGAAAAAGCACGGTGGGCTTTCCACCGTGCTTTTATATACCGATTCCCAGCATTACCAGCAAGAGATTGTGTACCAGGCAGTTGATTCCCGCCACCAGTACCAGCCCTATCAGCCACCCGTCACTGTAACGCAGCACCCAGCCTTTTTGCCCGCGCAGCCGCCAGATCGTCTGGGAGGACATGTAGACCACCCACCAGACCGCTCCCAGCACAAACGCCGGATGATACCACAGGGCCTGGAAAAAACGCCCATGGAACAGTGCGATCAGCGCCCGGGTGCCGCCGCATCCAGGGCAATACAGGTGCAGATGCTCCCAGACCCAGCAGCCGCTGATGGTAGGCGCCCCCAGCACATAGCGCCATAGGAAGTAGGCTCCCGCTGCGCAAAACAGAGCGACCCACATGGCAGGGTATACTTCCTTATCCGAGATTTTTCCCATAAGACTCTCCCATTCAAATGAGAAAAGGCCGCATCTGCGGCCTTTTCTTTCACTTCAGAAGCTTGATGGAACCCAGCAAGGGAACTTCCTTTTCCTCTCCGTTGATGGCGGCAATGCAGCCGATCACAGCGCAGATGAAGCAGAAAATACCCCACAGCCAGCCGATGCAGGGAATCACGCTGAAAAGGCCCGCCAGCCAGATGACCAGCGCCTGGTTCAGATGAAATTTAGCACCCTCGCGGTCACCGGCGACCAGTGCGATCAGCAGTCCGATCCAGGTGATATATGCCACGATCCCGGTGGTTTTGGAATCCAACATAATGTGATCCTCTCTTGATTCTTCAGAACTTTACTGACAGTTTACCACAAAAAGCACAGAAAAACAACGCGGGGAATAAAAAAAGACAGCTCAT
>URKI01000059.1 GCA_900548505.1 uncultured Oscillibacter sp.
GTCGTCGGCAGCGTCAGATGTGTATAAGAGACAGCTGCACCCCCACAGGCGCGGCGCTGCTGGCCCACTTCGGCCGCCGCTTCGGCCCCCAGCCCCCCATGACCGTGGAGCGGGTAGGCGTGGGCGTGGGCGCTAAGGAATTCCCCGCCGCCAACTGCGTCCGGGCTTTCTGGGGACAAAGCTGCGACCAGAACACGGAGGAGATCTGCGAGCTGGTGTGCCACATCGACGATATGACCGCCGAGGCCCTCTCCTACGCCGCCGACGTTCTCCGCTCCAAAGGCGCGCTGGATGTGGCCGTGACCCCGCTTCTCATGAAGCAGGGCCGCCCCGCCGCCGCGCTGACGGTGCTGTGCCGTCCCGAGGAGGAGGCCGCACTGGCCCGGGCCGTGCTGGCGGAGACGTCCACCCTGGGCGTGCGGACCCGCCGCTGCCGCCGGTATGTACTCACTCCCTCCGTCCGTACGGTAGAAACTGCTTACGGCCCCATGGCCGTCAAGCGGGGCGAGGGCCACGGCATCTGCAAGGAAAAGCCCGAGTACCGGGACGTAGCCCGTGTTTCCCGGGAGCAGGGACTTCCCTTCCGGCAGGTCTGGGAGGAGGTTGCCCGGGCAGCAGCAAAAACAAAGGAGGACACGCACCATGAATGAAACGCTCTGGAACCGATGTGTTGCGTTCCACGGCCACTCCTGCCCGGGTCTTGCCATCGGCTTCCGGGCAGCCACGGAGGCTCTCTCCTACCTGGGCGTGGACGGGCCCGCCGCCGATGAGGAGCTGGTGTGCGTCACGGAAAACGATGCCTGCGGCGTGGACGCGGTGCAGGTCCTCACCGGCTGCACTATGGGCAAGGGAAACCTTATCTACCGGGGCACCGGCAAAATGGCCTTTTCCTTCTACTGCCGCAACAGCGGAAAGTCGGTGCGCCTTTGCCTCAAGGCTCTGCCGGACATGGAGCGGGAGGAGCGCCGCCGCTTCATTCTGGAAGCCCCGCTGGAGCAGGTATTCTCCATGGGCGCCCCCCGTTTTCCCGTGCCGGAAAAGGCCCGTCACTTTGCCTCCGTTCCCTGCGCCGTGTGCGGCGAGATGACCGCCGAGCACATGGTGCGTCTGGTGGACGGCAAGCCCCACTGTCCCGACTGTTTTGCCCCCTATGACCGGGGCTGGTAATTTCGATCAAGGAGACCTACATGCAGACTCGAATCCTTTCCCTTTTCTTATGCCTTTTGCTGCTGACCGGCTGCGCCGCCTCCCCCGCCCCGGCGGCGGAGGAAAACGCCGGTGATACCCGCACCCTCACCGATGGCCGGGGCCGGACCGTGACGCTGCCGGAGCAGGTGGAGTCCGTGGTGTGCGTGGGCGTGGGCGCTCTGCGCTATACCACTTATCTGGGCGCCCAGGACCTGGCCGTGGGGGTGGAGCAGGACGAGCGGGACACCACCCTCTCCAAGCCCTTCAGCTACTTCAACCGGGAGCGTTTTGACGCGCTTCCCCTCACCGGTGACAACGGCGCCACCTACGATGAGGAGATCCTCACCCTCCGTCCGGACGTGCTGGTGGCCAACCTGGACGCCCAGAGCGCCGACGACCTGCAGTCCCGGCTGGGCATCCCCGTGGTGGCCATCGCCCACAACGAGGGCATCTTCGATGAAAACGCCCTGACCACCCTGGAGGTGCTGGGCCAGGTTTTCCACAAGGAGGATCGGGCCCAGGCCCTGACGGACTATCTCCTGGACGCCCAGGCAGACCTTGCCCGCCGCACCCAGGACATCCCTCAGGAGAATAAGCCCACCGTCTATGTGGGCGGCGTCTCCTACAAGGGCCACCACGGCTTTGAAGGCACGGAGGCGGGCTATGCGCCTCTGGCGGCCATCGGCGCCGTGAACCTGGCAGATGAGACCGGCCAGTCCGGCCCCTTCAACATCGACACCGAGCAGGTGCTCACCTGGGACCCGGACGTGATCTTCCTGGACTACAACGGCATGGACCTCATCCGGGAGAACTACGCCGCCGCGCCGGACTTCTACAACGCCCTCACCGCCGTCCGGGAGGGCCGCCTCTACGCCCAGATCTCCTTCCGTTCCAGCGCCACCAACGCCGAGCTTGCCCTGGCAGACGCCTACTATGCCGGCACCGTCCTCTATCCGGAGGCCTTTGCCGATGTGGACATGGAGGAAAAATTTGACGAGATCTTCTCCACCATGCTGGGCGTGGAGGATGCCTACGCCCAGTATGCGGCCCAGGGGTACGTGTTCGGCCCCATGACACTGGAGGGCTGATATGGCACCAGCGCTGAAAGATCAGGCGCCGGAGGCCTACCGCCTGCATGTTCTCCGCCACACCGCCGCCCTGGTGTTTTTGGGGGCGGTGGTGGTACTCGCCTGCGTAGCCGCCCTTTGGAGCGGCTCCTATGCAACGCCCCTTTCCCAGCTGCTGCGGGGCATCTTCGGCGCTGCGGAGGACCCGGCGGTGAACACCGTGGTGCGCTCGCTGCGTCTGCCCCGGATCTGCACAGCCCTTTTGGGCGGCGCGGGACTGGGGGCGGCGGGCTGCGTGCTCCAGTCGGTGCTGCGCAATCCCCTGGCCTCCGCCTCCACCCTGGGCATCTCCCAGGGGGCGGGCTTCGGCGCCGCCTTTGCCATCATCGTGCTGGGGGCAGGCATCCAATCCAGCGGCAGCGCTGCCGGCGGACTGACTTTCACCAGTCCTGTGACCATCAGCCTGTGCGCGTTCCTTTGCAGCATGGCCGTGTCCCTTCTGATCCTGGCGCTGTCCCGGCTGCGGTCCGTGTCCGCGGAGGCCATGGTGCTGGCGGGCGTGGCCCTCAGCTCTCTTTTTTCCGGGGCCTCCACGCTGCTCCAATACTTCGCCGACGAGGTGCAGCTGGCCTCCGTGGTGTTCTGGACCTTCGGCGATCTGGGCCGCACCACCTGGCATGAGGTGCGGATCATGGCCATCGTCGTACTGGCTACGTTTGTCTACTTCTTCCTCTGCCGCTGGGACTACAACGCCCTGGAGGGCGGCGAGCAAACCGCCATGAGCCTGGGCGTCCGAGTGGACCGGCTGCGGCTCGTGAACGTGCTTTTGTGCTCCCTCACCGCGTCGGTGGTGGTATCCTACGTGGGCGTCATCAACTTCATCGGACTGGTGGCTCCCCACCTGGCCCGGCGGCTGGTGGGCGGGAACTACTGTGTGCTGCTGCCCGCCTCGGCCCTCACCGGCGCGGCGCTGCTGGTGCTGGGGGATCTGGCCGCCCGGCAGATCCTCTCCCCGGTGGTGCTGCCCATCGGCGCCATCACGTCGTTTCTGGGGGCGCCGCTGTTTCTCTATCTTCTGTTCAAGGGAGGGAAACGCCTGTGATCTCCGTGGAGCATCTGAATTTCTCCTACCCCTGCGGACGGCAGATCCTGCGGGATATCTCCTTTGAAGCCCCCGGCGGATCGTGCCTGGCCATCCTGGGCAACAACGGCGCGGGAAAAAGCACCCTTTTAAAGTGCCTTTGCCACATCCTGCGTCCCCAGACCGGCCGGGCCATGCTGGACGGCATGGACCTTCTGACCCTGCCGCCCCGGCGCCTTGCTGAGTACGTGGCCCTCATGTCCCAGGAGCCCCCCTCCGCCCGGCTGACGGTCTACGACACACTCATGCTGGGCCGCAGGCCCTACATCCGCTGGGGCGTTGGGCAGCAGGACCGCTCGGCGGTCTCCGACATGCTCGCCCGGCTCCACCTGGAGCCTATGGCGGTGCGGTATCTGGACCAGCTCTCCGGCGGCGAGCGGCAGAAAGTGCTGCTGGGGCGGGCACTGGTGCAGCAGCCCAAGCTCCTTTTGCTGGATGAGCCCACCAGCGCCTTGGACCTGCGCAACCAGTATGAGATGCTGTCCCTGGTGCGGCGCATGTGCGCCCAGACGGGCATCACCGCCGTTCTGGTCCTCCACGACCTGAACCTGGCGCTGCGGTTCTGCGACCGGCTGCTGCTCCTCTCCGACGGGACCGTGCATGCCTGCGGCGGCGCGGAGATCATGACAAGCGAGCACATCCAGGCCGTGTACGGCATGGACGCGTCGGTGCGGACCGTGGACGGCGTGCCCGTGGTGATCCCCCATATGGCGGAGCAATAAAAAAGGCAGCGGCGCTGCCTTTTTTATTTTTTTTGAAGAAAACGACGCCGCTGCCTCGTTATAATAACAGCAAGCGACAAGGAGGTGGATGTGCGGCGTGGTATCCATCACAAATGAATCCTTTTCCCGGCTGGTGCAGCAGTATGAGCCATTGGTGTACACCATCTGCTTTCAGCTGGTGCGCGACGCCGCAGCGGCGGAGGACCTGACCCAGGATACGTTCCTCTCCGCCTACATCCACCGCTCGTCCATGCCCCCCGGGTATGAGCGACAATGGCTGGGCCGCATCGCCGCCAACAAGGCCAAGGACCACCTGCAAAGCGCCTGGAAACGGCGCACGCTGCTGCCGGGAGACGAGGCCCTTCCCCCCGGCGCGGCGCCGGCGGCGGAGGAAACGGCCCTGGCCCGGGGCGGTGCCCGGGAGATCGCGGAGCTGATCCGAAACCTCCGGGAGCCCTATGGGCAGGTGTGCAGGCTGTGCCTTCTGGAGGAGCGCACGCCGGAGGAGGCGGCTCTGGCACTGGGCAGGCCGGTCAAGACCATCCACACCCAGCTCGCCCGGGGAAAACAACTGCTGCGCACGCAGCTGGAAAGGAGCGGATCCCATGGAACTATTTGATCAACACGGCCATCTGACGGATGAAGCCCTCCGGGCGCTGACGGAAAACGCCCCCATGGACGAGCTCAGCCGGCTGGAGGTCGCCGAGCATCTGGCCTTCTGCGACCAGTGCCTGCAGCGTTACACCCTGTATCTGGCCGACCAGCCCACGCTGGTGCCGGCCCACAGCTGCCAGGAAAGTCTCTGGCGGCGCATCCGACAGCGGAGCATCCGCCTCATCACCAGCCGGTACGCCACGGCGGCCGCCGCGGTGGTGCTGGCGCTGACGGTACTCTGGGGCAGCGCCCGGCTGCCTGTCTCCGGCCTGCCGCTGTTCTCCGGGCAGGACGCCCCCATTTCCCAGCACTTTGCCGACTGGTCCCAGCACTGGAGATCTTCCATCAACGATCTTCTCTCCCGGTGCGGCGACTTCTTCGATCCCTATCACGGCCCGGATTTCCAGGCCATCCAAGGAGGTAACTCATGAGACCCAAACACGGATTCTTTCTTTTTGTCAGCTCCTGCATCCCCGGCTGCGGCCAGATGTACCAGAGCTATATGAAGCGCGGCACTTCTTTGATGATGACCTTCTTCGGCCTGTTTGCCGTCTCCGTCTTTTTGCAGATCGGGGCGCTGGCGGTCTTTATGGTGCCGGTGTGGCTCTATGCCTTTTTTGACAGCTACAACCTCCGCAGCCGCATTGCCGACGGCTTCCCCCCTGCCGACGAGATGCTCTTCGGCCTTTCCGATATGGACAGTGCCCGGGCAGCGGCCCTCTTCCGCAAGCGCCACAGCCTCATCGGCTGGGGGTTGGTTGCCCTCGGCTGCTGGACGTTTTATACCATGCTGACTGACTGGCTCTTTGAATTTTTTGGTCAGTTCTTCTACGACACCTGGTGGCTCCAACGCATCTTGGTCTACGACGTGCCCCGCCTGGTGCTGACCGTGGCCATCATCGCCCTGGGCATCTGGTTCATCCGTGGTCCCAAGCCCACCGGCAGCGAGATCCCTCCCTTTGTCCCGCCCATGGAGCCGGAGGAAGAGACGTCCGACCCCAGCGAGGAGGAGGCGCGCCATGAAGCCCAATGACACCGCACCCGCCCGGCGGGTAGGCACGTTCACCTTTGGCCTGGTGCTGGTGGCCACGGGCCTTGGCATGCTGGCGGCGCTGTTTCTTCCCCAGCTGGACCTGACGCTGCTGCTGCGCCTTTCTCCCCTGGCCCTCATCAGCCTGGGCATCGAGGTGCTGCTGGCGGCCCGGGACGGGGAACGGCTCCGCTATGACTGGGTGGGCATGCTGCTTTGCAGCCTGATCGTGCTCTCGGCCATCGCCTGGTTCTCCGTGGCGTGGTATCTTACCAACTGGCAGGATTTCCGCCACTTTTGAGAAAAACCCGTGCCCCATAAGAGGGGCACGGGTTTTCTTTTTCCACAAACCGCGGTATAATGGTGTAAAATTATCCAAAAAAGGGAGGTCTCTCATGGACGATCTCTTCTCCATGCATACCATTGCCCACATCCGCAGCGACTTCTCCACAAAATTCGGCGTGCCCCGGCAAAGCGGCCTGGTAGACGCCCTGGAGGCCCAGGTGGTCTTTACCCCGCCCTATCGCAATCCCGACGCCGTCCGTGGATTAGAGGGCTTTTCCCACATCTGGCTCATCTGGGCCTTTCATCAGGCTGTCCGGGATACCTGGTCCCCCACTGTGCGGCCGCCCCGACTGGGCGGCAACGTCCGTATGGGCGTCTTCGCCACCCGCTCCCCTTTCCGCCCCAACCCCATCGGCCTTTCCTCCGTGGTGCTGGAGCGGGTGGAGCTGACGGCAGATCTGGGCCCGGTGCTCCATGTGCGGGGCGCGGACCTGGTGGACGGCACCCCCATTTTTGACATCAAGCCCTACATCCCCTATGGAGACAGCCATCCGGACGCCGTGGGAGGCTTTGCCGCCGCCCCCGCCGGGGCGACGCTACAGGTGGTCATCCCCCCGCCACTTCTGGAGCTGGTGCCCCCGGACCGGCGGGAGGCCCTGCGGGGCGTGCTGGCCCAGGACCCCCGGCCCCACTACCAGAGCGATCCCACCCGTGTCTACGGCTTCACCTTTGCCCATCTGGAGGTGCGCTTCACCGTGGAGGAAAACGTGCTGACGGTCCGGGAGATCCTGCCCCGGCCGTAACGGATAAAGACATAAACGCAAAACAGCCATGCCGCTTTTAGCGGCATGGCTGTTTGATTGCATTCACCGGAAATACAGGGGGATGTGCTTGTGGAGCACCGCCATGACGGACGGCATCTCCTCCTGATAGGGCAGGCCCTCCCGCTCGTAGACGGCCCGGAGCCGGCGGCCCATCTGCTCTAAGCTGCGGCCTCTGGCAAGTTCCAGCTCCGCCTCCTGAAGGGGCGGCAGCGTCCCATCCAGCAGGCCCTCCACCTGGGTGCGGAATCCCTCCTGATCGCTGGCCTTGTATACCTCCACGCCGTGGTGCAGCCATCCCTCATAGACGGGGATGTCCCGCAGCACTGCGGGGATGCCGCAGGCCATGGCCTCCAGCACCACGATGCCCTCCGTCTCCTCGTGGGAGAGAAACGCGAACACGTCGCACCCGCAGTAGGCCTCCCGCAGCTCCTCCCGGCTGACGTAGCCGGGGAAGGTCACGTTCTCCGGGGCGTTTGCCAGCGCATCACGGATGACGGCGGGCACCAGCTCCGGCGCCGTGTAGCCGAACCAGAAAAACCGCACCTGGGGCATGGAGCGAGCCAGCTCCAGAAATTCCGGCAGGCCCTTGCGGGCGATCATGTGCCCCACGGAGATGACGGCCTTGTCCTGCTCCGAGAGGCCATACCGGCTGCGGAATGCCTGCCGTGCCTCCGGGATGGGACGGAAAAAGTCCGTATCCACGCCGTTGCTGAGCACATAGATAGGCCGGCGGACGCCGTAGCTCTCCAGCAGGCGGCGGGAGTACTCGGTGGGCGTCACCACCACGTTGCCGCAGTTGTAGCAAAAGCGGATCCACCGCCGGAACAGGCCGGAAAGCTGATCGGAGCCCCGGAAGGACTGGCGAAAATCCTCCTGGGTGGAGTGGCCGTAGTAGACCACCTTCTTGCCCCTGGCCCTGGCCCACAGTGCCGCAAAGGGCGAGTCGGGCAAAACCGTATTGCAATGCACCACCCGGGCGTCGGCCCGGGACTCATCCGTTACCTCCACGCCGCAGCGGCGCAGCATCTCCCGCTGGTGTTCCACCGCGCGTCCAACGCCGCTTTTTGCCACCAGCGACAGCGCGCCTGAATAAATCTGTACACCCATGTCAGGACTTCCTCTCTTTTATATTTCCGATAATCCCATAGATTTTCTATGATTTTTGCAGCACGGTTGCCGTGCCGCACCCGCACCTCAGGCGGGCAGCAGATGGCCCACAAAGCGGAACGCCGTGCTCAGCCCCAGGCTGTACAGCGCAATAGAGGCGGGCTTTCCCAGCAGAATGATGGCGGAAAAGCGGCCCAGGGTCATCTTAGTAGTGCCGGCCAGCCAGCAAAGGAAGTCGTCCGGCGCCACGGGGAAGAAAATGGCCAGGGCAAACCACCGGGCAAAGTGCCGGTTGGTCCAGCCCTCGTATTTTGCAATGGTCTCCTGCCGGAACAGCACGGAGAGGATGGGGCGGCCGTAGAGCTTCGCCAGCAAAAACGCAGCGATGGACCCCAGGCAGATGCCCACGTAGTTATACACGAACCCAAGCCACGGGCCGAACAGCAGCACGCCCGCCAGGCATCCCAGGCCGCCGGGCAGGATGGGCACCACCACCTGCACCGCCTGGAACAGGACGAACACCACCGCGCCGAAGGCCCCGAATCCGCCCACAAAGGAGCGCAGGGCGGCCTGGGAGGTGAAAATCTGCTGCTTGAAGCCATAGAAGATGAACACGCCGCAGGCGATGAGGCCCAGGAGTGTAAAAACATTGATGGTAGTCTTGTTGACGAACTTCGGCATAGGTCCCTCCTTTATGCGGCCCCGGAGGACTTCTTGCCCTCCCGGATCACCTGTTCATACAATGCTTCAGCGCGGCGGCCGAAGCTTTCGGCAGAAAACTCCTGTTGGGCCAGCGCCGCGGCGTTTCGTCCCAGCTCCTGCCGCAGCTGGGGATCGCTCAGGAAGCGGCGCAGGCACAGCTGGAACTGGGCCCCGTCCCGGAACTGCCAGCCGTTGACGCCGTCCACGATGACGCCCGCCAGGCACTCGTCCCGCAGGCACAGGGCCGGCAGCCCGCAGCTGAGGCCCTCCAGATACGTCAGGCCCTGGGTCTCGCTGGTGGAGGCGCTCACAAACAGGTCGCCTGCCCGGTAGTAATCGGGCACCTGCTCCCGGGGCACCATGCCCGCGAACCGCACCCGGTCGGAAAGCCCCAGCTCCCGGACCTGGGCCTCCAGCGCGGCGCGGTGGGGACCATCCCCTACCAGCAGCAGCCGGATGTTCTCGTCCTCCACGCCTGCCACATACCGCAAAAGCCGGTCAATGTTCTTCTCCTCCGCCAGGCGGCCGATGTAGGTCAGCACCACCGCGTCTTCGGGCAGGCCCAGACGGCAGCGCAGCGCCTGCCGCGCCTTGTCATCCGCCGTGGCGGTAAAGCGGCTAAGGTCGATGCCCGTGGGGATCACAGCGATGGGCGCTGCCACATGATACCCCTCCAGCAGCCGCCGCACCTTCTGGGTAGGTGCGATGACACAGGCCGTCTGCGCCACCACCCAGCGGGTGAAAGCAGCCACCGCTGCCCGGCCCCACCGGCGGCTGGGCGAAAAGTAATGGGTATAGTCCTCATACACCGTGTGGTAGGTATGTACCAGCGGTGCGCCTGTGGCCGCGGCCAGACGGCGTGCCATCAGGAACGTGGAAAACTCGCACTGGCTGTGGATCACGTCCGGCTGCCAGCGGGCCAGGCGCCGCATCAGCGCCAGTGCCGGCGCCGTCCGCAGCCGCACACCCGGATAGATCATCCCGGCGCTGACCGCCCCGATGTAGGTCACGTCCCCCTCCTGATAGGAATGGGCACTGTTGGAAAGGGTCAGGACCCGCACCTCATGGCCCTGCTCCGTCAGCGCCTGTTTGAGCGTCAGCACGGACGTTACCACGCCGTTGACCGTGGGGGCATAGCAATCTGTGGTCAGCAGGATCTTCATGAAGCGCACTCCTTTCCTTTACGTGGATTTTTCATCTGTATTAACTGTATTAGTACAGTTAGAATAGTGTATTCACACGCCGCTGTCAAGAGAGTTTATAAAAATTTCATAAATTTTTTCCATGTTATGTAGGCTTTATGCGCTTTACAAAGTTTTTTACTATATTAAGACGTTTCTTCCAGGGTTTCGTTACCAATAAAACGAGACAGCGTTCCATTTTTCTTCAATACCGGCAAAAAAAGGCGGCCGCTTAAAAAGCGGTCGCCTTTTTTGTGTTGGATCAGCCAGCCACCATGTTGGGCAGCCAGGTGACAATGCCCGGGAACACCGTGCACAGGATCGTCACGAAGACGATGATGAGGATGAACGGGATTACGCCGCGATACACCTCGGTGATCTTCACGTCGTCCGGCAGGATGCCCTTGACATAGAACAGAGCAAAGCCGAAAGGAGGCGTCATGAAGCAGGTCTGCAGCATGACGGCGGTGACAGCCACCAGCCACAGCCGGTCGAAGCCGAACATATCCATGATAGGCAGGAAGATGGGGAACACGATCATAACGATGCCCAGCCAGTCGATGAACATGCCCATGATGAACACGATGGTCATCATGATGGCGAAGGCGCCCCACTTGCCGATGCCCATGCCCATGACCCAGTTGGCAATGATCTGGTCGCCGTCCAGGGACATGAACACGCCGGTGAACGCAGCCGCGCCGAACAGGATGATGAACACCATGGCCGTGGTCTTGGCGGTGTCGATCAGAGAGTCCATGAGCATCTTCATGTTGAACTGCTTGTAGAAGATAGCCAGGATCAGGGAGAACAGCGCGCCCACGCCGGCAGCCTCAGTGGGCGTTGCAAAGCCGCCGAAGATGGAGCCCAGCACGCCGAAGATCAGGATCAGGGGCGGGACCAGGTTGATGAGGGAGCCGGTGATGCGCTGCTTGAGGGGCATCTCGGCCAGCTCCTGCTCGCTCATGGCCGGGCCGTAATCGGGGTGGATGTGGCAGATGATCATCACATAGATGATGTAGCACAGGCTCAGCAGCAGGCCGGGGACGATGGCGGCGAAGAAGATCTTGCCGACAGAGACCTCAGCGTAGGAGCCCATGGACACCAGCATAATGGACGGGGGGATCAGAATACCCAGAGAACCGCCGGCGCACACCATGCCGCAGGCCAGAGAGGGCTTGTAGCCGCTGCGCAGCAGGATGGGGATGGACAGCATGCCCATGGTCACCACGGAGGCGCCCACGATGCCGGTGGTAGCGGCGAACACGGTGGAAACCACGATGACCGCCAGGCCCAGGCCGCCCTTGAGGGGTCCGAACAGATAGCGGATGGACTCAAACAGGCCGTCCGCCACCTTGGAGTGGGTCAGGAAGTTGGCCATCAGCACGAACATGGGGATAGCCACCATGGAGTAGCTTTGCATCTGGTCATAGACCTTTGTCATGGCGATGGTAACACCGGCATCGCCCCAGGCGATCCAGCCCACGATCACGCCGGCGCCGCCCAGCACGAACGCCAGCTCCTGGCCCAGCACGAGGCCCACGATCATCAGACCGAACAGCAGTCCGATCATCACCACGGCCCACTGATCGGCCATGATGTTATTGGATGCGACAAAGCCCTGCAGGGCTTCCATAATTGCGGCCATTACAGGGCCTCCTTTCCGTCAGTGCCGGCCTTCTTGCCGGACGCAGCCTCCAGGATGCCCCGCACCTGCTTGAGCAGTTCGGAGACCGTCTGGATCGACAGCAGCAGCAGACCGATGAACAGGCACAGCTTCACCGGCCAGGTGGGCGGTGCCCACACAGAGTAGCCCTTTTCACCCGTGACATAGGCGTTCCAGAAGAAGCTCCAGCTGTTGGGCAGCAGGCCCGCCAGGAACGGGACCAGGAAAATGACATAGGTCACGATGTGCAGGATGTACTGGGCCATGAGGGGCAGACGGGCAAAGAGTACGTCCACCGCCACGAAGGCCTTTTTCTGGAAGCCGTAAGCGCAGATCAGGATGATGTAGCAGGCAAAGATCATGACGATGGCATCCTGCGTCCAGATCTGGGGGCTGTGGAAGAAGCGGCGCAGGATCACCTCACAGATGATGACGCCCAGAATGCCCAGCACCGCGAAGGAGAAGATGCGGCCCAGCCAGTCATTCATGGTGTCGATCACATTGCAGATACGATCGATTACTTTCATTTCTCACACCTCTTTCTCGTTTTCACACTAAAGAGGCGGATCACTCTTCAACGTTGTAGCCGAAGCCGTAGTCGCCGGTCCAGTCGCGGTAGTTGGCGGCAGCGTCGCGATAGGCCATCATGGAGTCATAGACCTTCTTGAAGTTGGGGTTGACCTCGCACTCTTCCAGATAGGTCTCCTTGCAGGTCTTGCGGATCAGCTCCATGTCCTCCTCGGGCAGGCTGGTGACGATGATGCCCTGCTCGTCGATCATCTGGTTGGTGACGGTCATGTCGTTCCAGATGTAGCGGGACAGCTGCTCGCCGCAGCACAGACGGGCGGCCATCTCAAAGGCCTTCTGGTACTCCTCGGGCAGCTCGTTCCAGGCGTCCTTGTTCACCATGACGCCGTTGACGCCGGCGGACTGATACCAGGCAGGAGCGCACCAGTAGGGAGCCACTTCCTGCAGCTTCAGGGAGTCGTCCGCCTTGGGGCCGGAGAACTCGCCGCCGTCGATAACGCCGCGCTGCAGGGACTCATACAGCTCGGAAGCGGCCACGGTGGTGATGTTGATGCCCAGCTTCTGGGCAGCACGGCCAGCCATGACGCCGCCCAGGCGGATCTTCATCTTCTGCATGTCCGCGATGGAGTTGATGGGCTTGACAGAGCGGATACCGGACTCAGAGGGGTTGGTGACCAGGGGGAAGTACTCCATGTTGTACTGGCCGTACAGGTCCTTGTAGCACTGCAGGCCGTCGGCCTCATAGATCCAGGTGTAGTAATCCAGGGCGGTGAAGTCGTCCATGATGGTGGACAGCAGCTCAAAAGCGGTGTCCTTGCCGGACCAGTAGCCGCCCCAGTCGCCGCCGCACTCGATGGTGCCGTTCTGGACGTAGTCAAACAGCTGGTTGGCGGCGCACAGCTCGCCCTCGGCGTAGTTGGTGATGGTGAAGCGGCCGCCGGTCAGCTCGCTGACCAGCTCGGAAAACCGCTGATCCACGGTGAAATGGACGTTGCCGGAGCCCCAGGTGGAACCCATCTTCCAGGTGACCACAGGCAGGTCGCTGTTGCCGCCGGCCACAGCGTTGGCGTGGGCGGTGTCCATGGTGCCGCTGTCCGTGGAGCCACAGCCGCTCAGCAGGCCCAGCGCCATGACGCCTGCCATCAGAATCGTAAGCAGTCTCTTTTTCATGTGCGTTTCTCCCTTACAAATTTCTTTACTAAATCTACAGAATTTCCGTCCTTTTTGGTGAAAATCCCACAAATCTCTTACTAATTTGTGAAATATCAAGCAAAGAAGGCCGTACAATACCCGGCGCATTTATTCATTGAATCCTGAAATAAATACGCCGGGTGTTGTCACTCGGTGGTTTTTATCAAATCACCGCATCAGTCCGGTTCCCAAAAACGTCTGATGCTTACTTCGCAGCCTTGGCGGCGCGAACGGCCTCGATCAGCAGCGGGGTGACCTTGAACAGGTCGCCGCAGATGCCGTAGTCGGCGATCTCGAAGATGGGAGCGGTCTCGTTCTTGTTCACGGCGATGATGC
>URKI01000060.1 GCA_900548505.1 uncultured Oscillibacter sp.
GAAGGGGCTCACGCCGATGGCATCGCCCACGCCTGCCAGCACGGGGATGAAGGCAGCCACGACGACGGCGTTGGTGGTCAGCTCGGTCAGCAGAGCGGTGACGATACCCACGATGATGCAGATGACCACAGCGTTCATGCCTTCCAGGCCGGAGAGCATGTTGGCGATCCAGCCGGCCACACCGGCGTCCTTGAAGGCGTTGCCCATGACCATGGAGCCACCCAGCAGGATGACTGCGTTCCAGGGGATGTCATTGAAGCCGGTCTTCCAGTCGCAGACATACTCGCCTTCCTTGTAATCCACGGGGATAGCCATGACCAGGAACGCGCCCAGCATAGCCACGGTCTCGTCAGTGGCGAAGGGGACCCAGTCGCCCCAGACCAGAGAACGGGTGACCCACAGCACCACGCAGAAGGAGAAGACGATCGCAGTCCACTTCTCGCCCTTGTTCATGGGGCCCAGCTCTTCATACTGCTTGCGGGCGATGGAGATGTCGATGGAAGGCATCTTGTCCACCTTGAAGAACTTGACCATGTAAATCCACATCAGGGGGATCAGCACGATGGTGAAGGGCAGGCCGATCTTCAGCCAGTCCAAAAAGTCGATGCTGATGCCGATGGTGGACTCGATCAGGCCGATGCCGGTGGGGTTGGTGGTGGTACCGATGGTGGTGGCCATGCCGCCGATGGTGGCAGCATAGGGGATGCACAGCACCATGGCCTTGCGCAGGCCCTTGGCCTCGTCACCCAAGGTGCTGGCGATGGCCAGAGCCACAGGCAGCATCATAACGGTGGCAGCGGTGTTGGACATCCACATGGACACGAACGCCACGGCGATGATGAAGCCCAGGATCAGCGTGGTGGGCTTCTTACCGATCTTGGAGACGATGCCCAGGCTGATGCGCTTGTGCAGGCCGTGCTTGACCATAGCGCCGGACATGAAGCCCACGCCTACCAGCAGGTAGCAGGTGGAATAGGCATAGTGGGTGAACAGCTGAATGTCATTTTGTCCCTTGGCACCGGTGATGCCCATGAGCGGGAACAGCAGGATCGGAAGCAGTGCCGTAAACGGGATCGGCATGGCCTCGGTGATCCAGAAGACCACCATCAGCACGGTGACGCCCAGCACACGCTGGCCCACTACGGTCAATCCCTCGGGGGTGGGCATGAAGCCGATGATCAGCATCAGCAGAATGCCCACGATGAATCCGATTTTGCGAACTTTGAATTTACCCATCGAATCTCCTCCTCATATCATGTTGGATCAGATGGTGTTTCCCCCTCCATCTGATCCGGGGTTGCTCCACAGAGCTTCGTTGCCGAGATATTATAGCAAAACTCGTGCCAATCCGTCAAATCCCGTCATTTTATTTTTCGATTTTTTGTACAAACCGCTTTCCGAAAAATCAGCCTCTTCCACAAACTCCTGGATCAAACTGCCGACCGGCCGGAAAAATACGTCCATTTTTTACCAGTTCTATTAGCATTTTGTTTCCGCCCGTTCCCACTTTTTTAACAAAAACGTTACACCCGAAACTGCTGTAAAAGCCCCCTGTCGGCCATTGAAAAAATGCCTTTTACAGGAAAAGCCCCCCTGCCGAAAGGCAGGAGGGCTCCGGTGGGATGTAACATCCCGGTTTCAAATGTTACGTGCTTTGTACGGATCGGTGCCGTCAGGTGCCGATGCCGAAAACGCCCATGGTAATAAAGTAGAGCACGATGGGGAACACCACCAGGGCAATGAGCTTCAGGCCCAGGCCGCACTTCATCAGGTCCTTCATGGTGATCTCGCCGGTACCGTAGGCGATGGCGTTGGGCGGCGTGCCCGGAGGCAGCATGAAGGCGAAGTTGCACGCCAGCATGCAGGCGATCATCATGGCGAAGGGGCTCACGCCGATGGCATCGCCCACGCCTGCCAGCACGGGGATAAAGGCTGCCACCACCACGGCGTTGGTGGTCAGCTCGGTCAGCAGCGCGGTGATGATGCCCACGATGATGACGATGAGCACAGAGTTCATACCCGCAAGGCCGGAGAGCTTCTCTGCCACCCAGCCGGCCACGCCGGCGTCGCGGAAGGCATTGCCCATGACCATGGAGCCGCCCAGCAGGATGACTGCGTTCCAGGGGATGTCGTTGAAGCCGGTCTTCCAGTCACAGACGTATTCGCCCTCTTTGTAATCCAGGGGGATGGCCATGACCAAAAACGCGCCCAGCATCGCCACGGTCTCGTCGGTGGCAAAGGGCATCCACTCGCCCCAGACCACGGAGCGGGTGCACCAGAGGATGACGCAGATGATAAAGACGATGGCCGTCCACTTCTCGCCCTTCTTCATGGGGCCCAGGGCCTCATACTGCTGGCGGGCAATGGAGATGTCGATGGAGGGCATCTTGTCCACCTTGAAGAACTTGACCATGTAGATCCACATGAGCGGAACCAGCACCAGCGTGAAGGGCAGGCCGATCTTCAGCCAGTCCAGGAAGTCGATCTCGATGCCGATGGACTCTTTGATGAGGCCAATGCCGGTGGGGTTGGTGGTGGTGCCGATGACCGTGGCCATGCCGCCGATGGTGGCAGCGTAGGGAATGCACAGCACCATGGCCTTGCGCAGGCCCTTGGCCTCATCCCCCATGGTGCTGGCGATGGCCAGAGCCACAGGCAGCATCATGACAGTGGCAGCGGTGTTGGACATCCACATGGACACGAAGGAAACCGCAATGATGAAGCCCAGGATCAGCGTGGTGGGCTTTTTACCGATCTTGGAAACGATGCCCAGGCTGATGCGCTTGTGCAGGCCATGCTTGACCATGGACCCGGACAAAAAGCCCACGCCCACCAGCAGGTAGCAGGTGGAATAGGCGTAATGGGTGAACAGCTGGACGTCGTTTTGTCCCTTGGAGCCGGTGATGCCCATGAGCGGGAACAGCAAAATGGGCAGCAGAGCCGTAAACGGGATGGGCATGGCCTCGGTGATCCAGAACACCACCATCAGCACGGTAACTGCCAGCACACGCTGGCCGACCAGTGTCAATCCCTCGGGGGTGGGCATGAAGCCGATGATGAGCATCAGCAGAATACCCACGATAAAGCCGATCTTTTGGACCTTTGTTTTACCCATGGATTCTCCTCCTCTATTGCGTTGCAGTTTTCCGGCCGAATCTGTCGAAATATACAAGCAATGTCTATGCCAATCGCCCATCATTTGTCGAACTTTACATGTTTTGAACAGTTCCCCAGTTGGGAAAAACATCTTTTTAACAGCGCGCAGAGGTTCATTAACAGCTTCTTTCGCCATTGCCGCTCCCATAAACCGCCGGTGCTGTTGCACCGTTGCGGGGCGTTGCAAAGCGGGGGAGACGCTGCAACAAGCAGCCTCTCCCCCGCCATTCATCCGCGGCTGATGCCGTATTTTTTCATCTTGCGCCACAAGGTCTGGCGGCTGCACCCAAGGCTCTTGGCCGCCTCCTCCATGGAGCCGGGATGGTTGCGCAGCGCGGCCAGCAGCGCCTTGCGCTCCTGGGCGGTATCGTCCCCGGGCCACTTGCGCTCCATGGTCGTGCCGCTGGTGCGCCGGCGCATGATCTCCGTCATGACGCTGTTGATCTCCGTGTCGTTCTGCAGCAGGATGTAGACCCGCTCCGTGAAGTTCTGCAGTTCCCGGATGTTGCCGTACCAGGCGTAGTCCTGCACCTGGGCGAGCATGTCCAGGAACCGCTTTTCCTGCTGGGCGGAGACCGTGCCGCCGCAGAGCTTGCGGAAATACTGCAGTCCCAGCACCCGCACATCGTCGCCCCGCTCCCGCAGCGGCGGCAGCTCCAGGTCCAGCACGTTGAGCCGGTAGTAGAGGTCCTCCCGGAAGCGGCCCTCCATGGTCTCCTGGATCAGGTCCTTGTTGGTGGCGGTGATGATGCGCACATCCACGGGAATGACCCGGTTGCCGCCCACCCGGCGCACTTCCTTTTCCTGCAGCACCCGCAAAAGCTCCACCTGGGTCTCCCGGGGGATCTCGCCGATCTCGTCGAGGAAAATGGTGCCGCCGTGGGCCAGCTCGAAAAGGCCCTCCCGGCCACCCTTGGCCGCGCCGGTAAAGGCACCGGCCTCATAGCCGAACAGCTCGCTTTCCAGCAGGTTATTGTTGACTGCGGCGCAGTTGATGGCCACGAAGGGGCCGTCCCGGCGGGAGCTGGCGTTGTGGATGCTCTGAGCAAAGAGCTCCTTGCCGGTGCCGGTCTCGCCGTGGATGAGCACCGCCGCCTGGGAGGAGGCGTAGCTGCGGGCGATCTGGATGGTGTTGCGGATGGCCTTGGACTCGCCCACGATGTCCGAGAAGGAGTATTTGGCCACCAGGCCCTTTTCATGGAGCTTGAGGCGGATCTTCTGCTCGGTGGACTGCAGCTGCTTGACGTCCTGGAACGTCGCCACCACGCCCCGGATCTGGTTGTCCACCACGATGGGGATGCGGTTGGTGTTGGCCAGGGTCTTCCCGATCATCATCACCTGGTTGGTCTGGGTCTCGCCGCTGCGCAGTACCTCCGGCAGCAGGGTGTTGGGCAGCACCTCATCCACGCTCTTGCCGATGGAATCGGCGGCGCGGCAGCCCATGATACGCTCCGCCACCGGGTTGAGCACCTGTACCCGGCACTGATCGTCGATGGACAAGATGGCGTCGTGGGTAAAGTTCAGCACCGCCTGGTAGGTCTCCATACGGGTCTGGATCACCTGCTGCTTTTCCGCCTCCTCATGCTGGACGCGGCGGATCTGCTCGGCTACCTCCAGCGCGCTGACGATGGTGTCCTCCGAGTTTTCCACGGTGATGTGTGGAAAACCCAGTTCTTTGGAAATGGGCTCCGTCCAGGCGCCGCCGATGCCCACCACCGCCCCGTCCGCCATGGCGGAGCGGACACAGCCCCAGCAGTCCTCATAGGTTTTGAAAATGTAGTTTTTCACCTCAATATCCAGCATTTTACACATTTCCAGAACCTCCCGGCTCAGGGGGTCGTAGGTGAAAAACGCAATGAGGCCCGGCGTATGCAGTCCCCAGTCCTTGAGCATCCGCAGATAGTCTGTCAGGGTGTTGTTCAGGCCCACCACCTTCAGCTCCGTGCATTCTTCCACAATCTGCTGGGTGCCCTTACGGGAGATGATGATCCTGGCGCCCTTGGCCGCCAGCGCCCGGGCGCAGGCAATGATCTCCCGGCGGCCGTTGGAGGCCAGAAATACATCCACATCCGTGATGCCCCGCTTATGGAGGATGGCTCTGGCCTTTTCCGCCAGCTGCTGGGTCGGCGCCATGATGCAGATCTCGTGGACACGCTCCACCTGTTTCCAGTCCGTTTTCTGTTGCATACGTTCCACCTCATTTTTAACACTTGCAACAATATAGCACGCTTTTCCCCAAAAAGAAAGCGTTTCAGGCGAAAAAGGAGCCGGCCTGCGGCCGGCTCCTTTTCCATTACACGCAGGGTGCCTTTTTGTACAGGGGCGTCAGATGGCTGACGATATTGGCGTGGACATTGGCCTGGATCAGCTCCACCGCCTCGTGGAGCACGTCGTTGTCGATGCCGGTGGCGATGCCCATCTCGCTCATCATGTTCAGCACGTCCTCCGTGGCCACATTGCCGGCCGCGCCGGGAGCGAAGGGGCAGCCGCCCAGGCCGCCGGCGGCGGACTCAAACTTATGCACGCCCAGCTGCATGCAGGCCAGGGTGTTGGCCAGGGCCAGGCCCCGGGTATCGTGCAGGTGCATGACGAAGCGGTCGGGCCCGAACTCCTTCACCAGGGCCTCCATTAGGTCATAGGTGCGCTTGGGGTTGGACATGCCCACCGTGTCGGCGATCATGACCTCCTCGCAGCCCTGCTCCAGGCCGAAGCGCACCATCTCCGCCACCCGCTCCGTGCGGATCTCCTCCCCGAAGGGGCAGCCCAGCGCCGTGGCCAGGGCCAGGCGGAAGCGCATCTGATGGCCATACTGACCGGCCAGCTCCTTGAACTGGGCCAGGGACTCGTCCGGCGTCCGGCGGACGTTGGCCATGTTGTGCTTTTCACTGACGCTGACTACATACGTCAGCTCGTCCACGCCGCACTCCAGCGCCGTCTCCACGCCGCGGGCGTTGGGCACCAGGGCAACGGAGCGGACGCCGTGGGCCTTGAGGGTATCCTTCACCGCCAGCATCACGTCCTTGGCGTCGGCCATCTGGGGAATGGCCTTGGGGCTGACGAAGGACACCGCCTCGATCCGCTTGAAGCCGGCCTCGGCCAGCTTTTTGATGATGGCGACCTTGGCATCGAAGGGGATCAGGTCATGGACATTCTGGAACCCGTCCCGGGGGCATACCTCGATCAGTTCCACGGTTTCAGGCAGCTTCATATGTAAGACTCCTTTCAAAAAATAGCGGAATATCTTCTGCGTCCCGAAGGACGCCGATTGGCTTTAGATGACGCCCTCGTCCTTCAGCTCCGCCAGGCGCTCCGGGCTCAGGCCGAACACGCCCTCGTACACGGCCTCGTTGTCCTGGCCCAGGGTGGGAGCAGGAGTGCGCAGCCGGGGCATGCTGTCCATGAGCTTGACGGGATTGCCGTTGAGCCGCAGGTGGCCGGCCACGGGATGCTCGCAGTCCAGGAACATCTCCCGGGCCTTGGCAATGTGCTCGTCGTTCATGACGGCGGGAATATCGTTGATGGGGGCGGCAGGCACGCCGGCGGCAAGCACCGCCTCCACCGCCTCCTCGATGGTGTGCTGGGTGGACCACTCCTCCACGATCACCTTCAGCTCCGCCTCGTTGGCAAGGCGGTTCACCGGCGTATCGTAGCGGGGATCATCCACCAGCTCGGGACGGTGGAGCACCTGGTTGCACAGCAGGGCGAAGAGCTTGTCATTGCCGCAGCCGATGACGAACTCGCCGTCCTTGGCCTTGAAGGAATCATAAGGTGCCGCGGAGGGATAGCGGTTGCCCATGCGCTCAGGCTGACGGCCGTCCACCTGATAGCGCTGGGTGTTGGTCTCCAGGAAGGAGACCAGACCGTCCACCAGGGATACGTCCACCCGCTGGCCCTTGCCGGTGAACTGCCGGGCATTCAGGGCAGCCAGGATGCCCACGCACAGGTTCAGTCCGCCCACCAGATCGCCGATGGCGCTGCCGGTACGCAGAGGGCCGCCGCCGGCCTCGCCGGTGAGGCTCATGATGCCGCTGGTGGCCTGGGCGATGATGTCGTAGCCGGGGCGCTGGTGCTTGGGGCCGTAGCTTCCGAATCCGGACACGGCCGCGTACACGATGCGGGGGTTGACCTCCTTCAAAACGTCATACCCCAGGCCCAGTTTGTCCATGACGCCGGGGCGATAATTTTCCACCACCACGTCGGCATTTTTCACCATTTCCTTGAAAAGGGCCTTTCCCTCGGGCTTTTTCAGGTTTAATGTAACACCCTTTTTGTTACGGTTCATGTTACAGTAATACAGGCTCTCCCCGTTTTTAAAGGGCGGAAATTTGCGGGTATCGTCTCCGGAGCCGGGGATCTCGATCTTGATGACCTCCGCGCCCAGGTCCGCAAGGTACATGGTGCAGTAGGGCCCCGCCATGACGCGGGTCAGATCCAGCACCCGAATGTTGCTCAATGCCATTTGGTTTTCCATGTTTCGTTCCTCCGATTTTTGGTGCGGCAGCCGCCGCAGTCTGCAGTTTGATGATTAATAAAGCAAATCACATGCCAGTTTTCAGATAAGACCCGCCGAGCGCAGGATAAACACCACGCCGGTCATGGTGAACAGGGAGAATAGATGGGTCACCACCACGGCGCCGCAGGCGGTCTTTCCGTTGCCGCCCAGCTTGTCGGTAATGATATAGACGTTGACGGCAGCCGGCATGGACCCCACAATGGTCAGTGTCACCACCTGCTCGGCGCTCAGACCCGCCGCAACGGCCATGGCGCCCCAGATGGCCGGCATGACCAGCAGCTTGATGCCGGACACCCGTAGCAGCAGCGGGAAATCCTCCCGGATGGCGTCCAGCTTGATGCTGGCACCCACCACCAAAAGGGCCATGGTGCTGGTTGCCACCTGGAGATAGCTCAGGCTCTTGGACGCCACATAGGGCAGCTCGATCTGGAAATAGGCGAAAGGCAGGCCCGCCAGGATGGCCAGCACCATGGGGTTTTTCAGCACGCCCAGCAGGATCTTGCCCAAACGGACGCCGCCTCCCCCCTCCTTGACGGTCATCAAAATGACGCCCTGGATGTTGTACAGCGGCAGCACCAGGGCCAGGATCACCGCCGTGCTGACCACGGTGTCGCTGTTGTAGATATTCTGCAGCAGGGCCATGCCCAGGTAGGCGAAGTTGCCCCGGAAGCACGCATGGGCAAAGGCGCTCTGCTTGCTCTTGTCCCGGCACAGGAGGTTGGCGCACAGCCAGGCCAGGATAAACTGCACCACCACGCCCGCCACAGTCACCTCCACATACCGCAGGTCAAAGGCGGCGGTCAGGTCCGTCTCACAGATATCCATGAACAGTTTGGCCGGCAGCATCACGTAGTAGACCAGATTGGTGGTCCTGGCCACATAGTCGTCGGAAAAAAGCCCCTTGCGGGCCAGCATATAGCCCAGCCCCAGCAAAATGAACAGCGGCAGGCTCATGTTGAGGCTGAAGAGCAGATTTTCAAGCAAACGGATCGTCCCCTTTTTAGCGAAGTTTTAACATCAGAATGATAATAAGCAATTTTCCTGCCAGCTTTTCGCAGGAAAACGCGCGGTCGAGTCGACCGCGCGTTTGCATCAACCCCTTAGAGAGGGCAGCTTGCGTTTCCAGATGGACGGTGCGAACAGCAGCAGCATGGGGAACAGCTCCAGCCGGCCGGCCAGCATATCGAATGACAAAAGCAGCTTGGCGGCATAGGAGAACGAGGAGAAGTTGCCCATGGGACCCACGATCTCCAGGCCCGGTCCGATGTTGTTCATACAGGAGGCCACTGCCGTAAAGGTGGTGATCAGGTCCGTATGCTCCAGGGAAAGCAGCAGGCAGGAGACCATAAACAGCGCCAGATACACCGTGAGAAACAGATGCACGCTACGGATCTGCTTGTCGCCCAGGGGCTTGCCCTCCATCCGCACGGTGGCCACCGCGTGGGGATGCAGCATCTTCCGCATGTCCCCGAAAGACGTCTTTCCCAGGATGACGATCCGGGCCACCTTGATACCGCCGCCGGTGGAGCCGGCGCAGGCGCCCACAAACATCAGCGTCACCAAAATGGCCTTGGAGAACGTGGGCCACTGGTTGAAATCCACGGTGGCAAAGCCGGTGGTAGTGATGATGGAGGATACCTGGAAAAACGCATGGCGCAGGCTCTCGCCCACCGACTGGTACATATGGGCGATGTTGATGGTGATGGCGCCCACCGCCGCCGCCACGATCAGGATGTATGCCCGCAGTTCCTCAGAGCGGAACACATCCCGGAACCGACGGATCAGCAGGAAGTAATAGAGGTTGAAATTCACGCCAAACAGCAGCATGAAAATGCCGATGACCACATCAAAGTAGGGGCTCTGATAGGCGCCCACGCTCAGGTTGCGGCAGCTGAAGCCGCCGGTACCGGCGGTGCCGAAGGCGTGGATGCATGCGTCGAACAGCGGCATGCCGCCCAGCAGCAAAAGAACGATCTCGATGATGGTCATGACCAGGTAGATCCCGTAGAGGATCTTGGCCGAATCGCTCATGCGGCTGACCAGCTTGCCCACCGTGGGGCCGGGCACCTCCGCCCGGAGCAGGTGCATACCGTGGCCGTCGCTCATGGGCAGGATGGCCATGACGAACACCAGCACGCCCATACCGCCCACCCAGTGGGTGAAGCTGCGCCAGAACAGGCCGCTGCGGGTAAGGGACTCCACCTCCGTGAGGATGCTGGCGCCGGTGGTGGTAAAGCCGGACACAGTTTCAAAAAAGGCATCCACAAAATGGGGGATGTCCCCCGAAATGCAGAAAGGCAGCGCGCCGAAGGCGGACATGGCGATCCACGCCATGGCGACCACAGCCAGGCCGTCTTTTGCGAACAAGGCCAAGCTCTTGGGCTTTTTGGCGCTCATCAGGGCGCCGCATACTGCCAGCGCCAGAGCGGGCAGCAAAAAGGGCAGGACAGATTCTCCGTACAAAACAGCCACCAGCAGCGGCAGGAGCATCAGCGCCGCCTCTGTCAGCAGGATCCTGCCCAGAATAAAGACGATCATTTGGATGACTCTCCTTCTCCCCTCCGCTTACTGCAGGATATCCTGAATGTCCCGCAGGGAGGTATCCGTGGTAATGACGATCACATCGTCATGCAGCCGCAGCACATCCTCGCCGGAGGGGATGATGATCTGCCCGTTCTGCCGGACGATGCCCGCCAGCAAAATACCGCTCTTGAGCCGGAGGTCCTTCAGCGGCACGCCGATATAGGGCGCCTCGTGGGTCACGCCGAACTCCACGGCCTCCACGGTCTCGCCCGCCACCCGGTGCAGCGTCTTGATCTGGGAGCCGGTGGCGTTCTGCATGGCGCGCACATACTGCAAAATGAGCTCTGCCGTCACCGAGCCGGCAGACACCATGCTGTCGATCATGCTCTCGTCGGACACCAGATCCACCAGCTGCTTGCGGTTGATCTTGGCCACCACCTTGCACTCGCCGGCCAGTCTGGCCGCGCTCATGGACATGAGGATGTTGGCCTCGTCCAGGCCGGTGAGGGCCACGAAGGCGTCCGTATGGCGGATGCCCTCTTCGTGGAGCAGCTCGCTGTCCGTGCCGTCGCCCACGATGACCAGCGCCCGGGGCAGCCGCTCGCCCATATCCACGCAGCGCTGCTCGTCCCGGTCGATGATCTTTACGGACATGCCCATCTCCAGAAGCTCTTTGGCAAGATAGTAGCACATCTTGCTGGCGCCCACGATCATGACGGAGGACGCCTTGCCCCGGAACACGCCCAGATGGCGGAAGAACTGCTCCAGCTGGGCGGGAGAGGAGGTCAGGTAGATCTTGTCGCCGGTTTTCAGTTCAAAGTCGCCGGAGGGGATGATAGTCTCCCCCTTGCGGGCCACGGCGCAGATCAGCACCCGCACCCTGAGGTTCCGGTAGAGGTCGGAAAGGCGCACGCCGTCCAGCTTGCTGCCCTCCCGGATGCGATACTCCACCAGCTCCATGCGGCCCTTGGAGAAGGACTCCAGCTTGATGGCGTTGGGGAAGCGCAGCACACGGGCGATCTCGCGGGCGGTGGCCTTCTCCGGGTTGATGACCATGGAAAGGCCCAGATCCTCCCGCATGAAGCGCAGCTGCTTTTCATACTCCGGGTTGCGGATGCGGGCGATGGTATGGCGCACGCCCAGCTTCTTGGCCACCAGGCACGCCACAATGTTGATCTCATCGCTGGAGGTGGTGGCGATCAGCAGGTCGGCCTTGTCCGCCTCCGCCTCCTTCTGCACCTCATAGATGGCGCCGTTGCCGCAGACGCCCATCACATCATGGATATTGATGATGTTGTCAATAAGGTGATAGTTATGGTCGATGACCGTTACCTGGTTTTCCTTGGACAGCTGCTGCGTCAGCGCCAGGCCCACTTTGCCCGCGCCCACGATAATGATTCTCATGGTGCTTCCTTTCGTCTTGTCCAGACTGCTTTTCATAAAAGTGTCCGGGCTCTCGCCCGGCAATGGTCGTGTATTAAGGAATTATAAAGGATATTCTTGTAAAATGGAATACCTTTTCCCCCCTTATTGGCACAAATTTTATGGCATTTTCAAAACACGCCCAAATTTTTCTTGACAAACACAGACTCCCTGCTGTCTCTTATACACATCTGACGCTGCCGACGACTAGTCGAGTGTAGATCT
>URKI01000061.1 GCA_900548505.1 uncultured Oscillibacter sp.
CGAGATAGGCTCCGGTCTCGTGGGCTCGGAGATGTGTATAAGAGACAGATGTATGCACGGATCAGCTGCGCCGGCGAAAGCGCGTGGTGCTGGTGCCCCAGGAGGCACTGGACACGGGCAGCTACGAAGACCCGCTTCCCGCGGACGGGACCCTTGCCCAGCGGGTGGAGGGGCTGCCGCCGGAGGTGGCTACCATCGTGAAGCTGCGCTTTTACGAGGAGCTGTCTCTCAAGGAGATCAGCACGGTGGTAAATTGCCCGCTGAGTACGGTGAAGACCCGTTTGTACACTGGCCTGAAAAAACTTCGTGTTGCAATGGAAGGAGCGCAAGAATGATGAACGAATTTCGCACGGCCAAAGAGGCTTATGACCAGACTCCCATCCCGCAGGAACTGAACGAGCGGGTGCAGGCGGGCATCCGCCAGGGCAGTGAGGCCTATCGCAGCGCCCACCGCCGCGTATCCCTGCGCCGCACCCTGACCACGGCCGCCGCCTGCTTTGTGGTAGTCGTGGGCACGCTGAATCTCTCTCCCACCGTGGCGGCGGCCGCGGCCGACGTGCCGGTGCTGGGCGGCCTGTTCCAGATCCTGACGGTCCGCAGCTATGAGGATACCAACGGCGACCGCACCGTGGAGGTAGAGCAGCCCGGCCTGGAGGGCGGCGCCCTGGCCCAGCAGGTCTCCCAGGAGATCCAGGAGCGGGTGGACGCCAAGATCGCCGAGGGCGAGAAGATCATCGCCGACTACAAGGAGGCCTTCCTGGCCACCGGCGGCACCGAAGAGGAGTGGGCCGAAAAGGACAACACCGTCAGCGTCACCTATGACATCAAGTCCCAGACCGATACCACCGTCTCCTTTGTGGTAGACAGCTACGTCTCCATCGCCAGCGCCTATCAGGAGCAGGTATACTACAACCTGGACCTGGCAGCCAACCGGGAGATCACCCTGGCGGATCTGCTGGGCGAGAACTGGGTGGAGATCTGCAACGAGAGCATCCGCACCCAGATGGCCGAGAGTGAGGACCCCTCTGTGTTCTTCTCTGAGGACATGGGCGGCTTTACTACGGTGGACGAGACCACTTCTTTCTATATCAACGAAGCGGGCAATCCCGTGGTGGTGTTCCCCAAATACACCGTGGCCATCGGCGCCATGGGCAATGTGGAATTTGAGATCGCAAAATAACGCCGAATGTTCCCCGGAGCGCGCTCCGGGGAACATTTTTTTAGGGGTTGTGCCCGGATGGGGCGGGGGTGTATGATAAGAGAAATTTCAAAAACGGAGGAGAACGCCATGAACATCGCCCACAGCATCACGGACCTGATCGGACACACCCCGCTGCTGGAGCTTTGCCGCTATGAAGCCGCCCACGGCCTGGAGGCCACCATCCTCGGCAAGCTGGAACGCCAGAACCCTGCCGGCAGCGCCAAGGACCGGGTGGCTGCCGCCATGATCGACCAGGCGGAGCGCCAGGGACGCCTGACACCGGGCGGCACCATCATCGAGCCCACTTCCGGCAATACGGGCATTGGCCTTGCTGCCGTGGGCGCCGCCAAGGGCTACCGGGTGATCCTCACCATGCCGGACACCATGAGTGTGGAGCGGCGCAGCCTCATTGCCGCCTACGGTGCCGAGATCGTGCTCACGCCGGGCGCGGAGGGCATGGCGGGCGCGGTTGCCAAGGCCGAGGAGCTGGCAGCCTCTATCCCCGGCAGCATCGTGGCCGGGCAGTTTGAAAACCCCGCCAACCCGGCGGCCCACATGGCCACCACCGGCCCGGAGATCTGGGCCGATACGGACGGCAAGGTGGACATCTTCGTGGCGGGCGCCGGCACCGGAGGCACCCTCACCGGCGTGGGCCGGTACCTCAAGGAACAAAATCCCACCGTGCGGGTGGTGGCGGTGGAGCCTGCGTCCTCGCCTCTTTTGACCAAAGGGTATGCAGGGGCCCACGGCCTCCAGGGCATCGGCGCCAACTTCGTGCCAGAGAATCTGGACCGGTCGGTGCTGGATGAGATCATCCCTGTGACGGATGAGGACGCTTATGCCGCGGGGCGGGAGCTTGCCCGGCGGGAGGGCATCCTGGCGGGCATCACCTCCGGTGCGGCGGTCTGGGCGGCGGCAGAGCTGGCCCGGCGGCCGGAGAACCGGGGCAAGGTCATCGTGGCGCTGCTGCCGGACAGCGGCGAGCGGTATTTGTCCACTCCCATGTTCCAGGAATAAAAAAGAGAGACGCCTTTGGCGTCTCTCTTTTTTAATGGCTTGGATCAGACCACACCCTGGGCCAGCATGGCGTCCACGACCTTCTTGAAGCCGGCGATGTTGGCGCCGACCACCAGGTCGCCGGGCATGCCGCACTCCATGGAGGCGTTGTAGGCATTGTGGAAAATGTTCTCCATGATGCCCTTGAGCTTGGCGTCCACCTCTTCGAAGGTCCAGGAATAGCGCATGCTGTTCTGGCTCATCTCCAGCGCGCTGGTGGCCACGCCGCCGGCGTTGGCAGCCTTGGCGGGAGCAAACAGCAGACCGGCCTCCTGGAACACGCGGATGGCCTCGGGGCGGCAGGGCATGTTGGCGCCTTCTGCCACGGCCATGGCGCCGTTCTTCACGATGGTCTTGGCGATCTCCTCGTCGATCTCGTTCTGGGTGGCGCAGGGCAGGGCGATGTCGCAGGGGATGGTCCAGATGCCGCGGAAGCCCTCGGTGTAGGTGCTGCCGGGAACCCGCTCGGCGTACTCCTTGATGCGGCCGCGGTGGCCCAGCTTGATGTCCTTGACCACGTCCAGACGGATGCCGTTGGGATCGTGGATATAGCCGTTGGAGTCGCTCAGGGCCACCACCTTGGCGCCCAGAGCCATGGCCTTCTCCGTGGCGAAGATGGCCACGTTGCCGCTGCCGGAGATGACCACGGTCTTGCCGGCGAAGCTGTCGTTCTTCATGCACTTGAGCATCTCGGCGGTCAGGTAGCAAAGACCGTAGCCGGTGGCCTCGGTACGGGCCAGGGAGCCGCCGTAGGTCAGGCCCTTGCCGGTGAGGATGCCCGCCTCGTGGGCGTTGCGCAGACGGCGATACTGGCCGAACAGATAGCCGATCTCACGGGCACCCACGCCGATGTCGCCGGCGGGCACGTCGGTGAACTGGCCGATGTGGCGGTAGAGCTCGGTCATGAAGCTCTGGCAAAAACGCATGACCTCAGCGTCGCTCTTGCCCTTGGGATCGAAGTCGCTGCCGCCCTTGCCGCCGCCGATGGGCAGGCCGG
Organism: uncultured Oscillibacter sp.; assembly: GCA_900548505.1. Lineage (GTDB taxonomy): Bacteria > Bacillota > Clostridia > Oscillospirales > Oscillospiraceae > Oscillibacter. The sequence continues at coordinate 3,255 of URKI01000061.1, forward strand.
TGAGGCTGTTCTTCAGGATCTGCTCGAAGCCCAGGAACTTCAGGATGGACAGGTTGACGGTGGGATGGAACCGCAGACCGCCCTTATAGGGGCCGATGGCAGAGTTGAACTGGACACGGTAGCCGCGGTTGACCTGCACCTTGCCCTCGTCATCCACCCAGGGCACCCGGAAGCTCACCACGCGCTCGGGCTCCACGAAGGACTCGATGACGCCGTTGGCCTCGTACTCGGGGTGTTTGTCCACAATGAGATCCAGGCTCTCCAGGACTTCCAGGACGGCCTGGTGGAATTCTTTCTGATCGGGGTCCCGGGTGACGACCTGGGTGTATACCCGCTGCAAATACTCGCTGTTCAACATAACCATTACCCCTTTTTGTGTAGTTTTATGCGTATACTACGCCTTTGACACTTTAATTTAGAATAACGGATATGCCCGATCTTACACAAGGTTTAAATTTCCTAAAATCCAAAAAAGTTAAGCAATCGTTTTCCTCCAATTTTTACAAAAAAAAGAGCCCCCTGCCGCAACGCGGACAAGGAGACTCTTTTTTGTACTTGAAAGGTGTACGTTACTGGGGGGCCATGGCCTGGCGCAGCGTGTCGGTAATGGCGCCTTCAAAGATGCGGGTGGCGTGGCCGTGGAGGGTCTCCAGCCCGGCGGCGGAAAGGGTGCAGGGCACCTTGCCGTTCATGGAGAGATCCATGTCGAAGATGAACTTGACCTCCGGGTCCTGAGCGGCGCCGGGGGCGTTGCTCTTCACCCGGCCGGGGCCGGCATGGATCTTGGCCCGGCAGCTGGAGTCCAGCTGGAACAGAAGGTCGCTGGCGCAGTTGAGGAAGTTCTCCTCGATCACGTCCGGCTGGCACAGGGGGCCCACATAGGCAGGAGAGATGAGCTCTGCCCACTTGGTCTTCTCCAGTCCCAGCTTGGAGCGGGTGAAGATGTTCACGTACCGCAGGCCCACCCGCTGGAAAAAAGCGGGCTGATAGAGCTTGATGAAAGCGGCCAGGGGCTTGTCCAGATGGCGGGCAAACTCCTCCCAGCCGGTATAGTGCAGGGTGGACAGGGCGATGAAATCCTTGGTGAGGTTCAGCTTCCACTGGTTGTCAGCAGAGAGAAAGTTGTAGTTGGTGACAGGGGGCTGCTGCTCCACCTTGGGGGCGGCGCCGGGGGCGGAGAGGGTGATCTTGGGAGGCGTCACATCCTGACGGCGGGCATACTGGGGAAACTCCGCGCGGATGGCCTCCTGAAAGTCCGCCGGCTCCACGGTGTTGATGGTGAGGATCGTGGGGAAACGCAGCTGGCAGATGACCTCCTGCACGGGCGCCTTATGATAGGTAGTACGGGGATGTCCTGAAAACAGCATGGGGCATGCTCCTTTTCTCTGGAATATATGCCCATTGTAGCCCGCCCGGCGGCAAAAGTCAAATCACAGGTAGAACCGGTGGCAGCCGATGGTGGTCAGGTAGGTGCGGTTGGCGTTGATCCAGGTGCCGGGTGAGAGATCGGGTGCATAAAAATACAGCGCGCCGTCCACCGTTGTCTCCCCGTTCAGCACCCGCCCGGCTGCCTCCAGGGACAGGTGATAGGGGTCTGAGTAGACGGTGCCGTTTTCCACCGGCTCGAACTGCACGGCGTATTTCTGGTCAAAGACCACACCGGCGATGGTATCGGGGAACTGGTCGCTTTCCACCCGGTTCAGAACTACGTTGCCCACGGCGATCTGACCCTCCAGGGGCTCGCCCTGGCTCTCGGCGCTGATGATGCGGCTGAGCCAGTAGTAGTCCACGGCGTTGTAGGGCGCGTCGGGCGAGGTCACGGCAGCGCCGGCGAGGTAGGGGTCCCACTCCACCGTGGCCCCCAGCAGCTCGCCGACCAGCCGCAGCGGCACCATGGTGCGGCCCTGCTCCACGGAAACGACGGCGCTGTGGGAAACGCCGTCCAACGTCACGGTGTCGGCGGCGGGATCGGCAATGAGCGTCCGGTCGCCGGAGACGGCCACTGCTGCAGCGGCCCCGGCGTCCCAGGTAAGCGTCCAGTCACCCAGGGTGTCCAACAGGGCGCCCAGGGGCACATAGGTGACGCCGTCACGCACCACGCCCCGGCTCTCCAGCCAGTGGCCGTCCACCTGCACGACGACGCTGCGCTCTGCGCGTTCGGTCTGCTCCATCTGCGCCGCCTGGGCGGGCGTGGACAGCAGCATAGCGGCCAAAAGACCGCAAAAAATACTTCGTTTCATAAAAGTCATATCCTTTTTGCGGGATTTCTACAAAAAGGATACAGGTTTTGTGCTGTCGGGGCAACCCACAAATCCTGGCAGAGTGCCCAGAGTCTGGGGTCAGGGGGCCGACCGTGAAAAAAATCCCCGCCTCGTACATACAGTGTGGAGAGGAGAGGGGGGCGCACAGATGGACGCGGTGGAGTGGAGCACCAGTATTTACGCATTGGCCGCGGCCATGGCCCGGTGCATGAGTTCGGAGGAGCTGACCCGGGCATCGCTGCTGCTGACCCAGCTGGGCACTACGCTGGGAACCATCGCGGCCCTGCGGGAGCTGGAGGAGACAGGGGAGACGGTGGAAGAAATATAAAAAAGAGCGGGCATGTGCCCGCTCTTTTTTTGATGAAATATCAGGCCAGTGCCGCGCGGACGCGGTCGGCCACCGCGTCCAGAAACTCCTCACTGGTGACGGTTTGGGTGGGGAAATCCGAAGCGGCCAGGGCGGCCAGGTCGCCGGTCATGACGCCGGAACGCAGGGTGTCCAGCGCCGCCTGCTCCAGCGTATCGCCAAAGGACATCAGGTCGGCAAGGCCGTCCAGCTCGCCCCGGCGGCGCAACGCGCCGGACCAGGCAAAGATGGTGGCCATGGGGTTGGTGGAGGTCTTTTCTCCTTTGCGGTAGCGGTAATAGTGGCGGGTGACGGTGCCGTGGGAGGCCTCAAACTCCATGGTGCCGTCGGGAGCCACCAGCACGGAGGTCATCATGGCAAGGGAGCCGAATGCGGCGGCCACCATGTCGCTCATGACGTCGCCGTCGTAGTTTTTCAGCGCCCAGATGAAGCCGCCTTTGGAGCGGATGACCCGGGCCACCGCGTCGTCGATGAGGGTATAGAAATAGGTGAGACCCAGGCGCTCAAACTCCGGCTTGTAGGTGGTCTCATAGGCCTCCTCGAAAATCCGCTTGAACTCGCCGTCATAGCCCTTGGCAATGGTGTCCTTGGTGGAAAACCACAGGTCCTGCTTCTGGGCGATGGCATAGCGGAAGCAGCTGTCCGCAAAGGCGCGGATGCTGCGGGCGGTGTTGTGCTGGGCCTGGAATACGGCGGGGCCGTCCACCGTCTGGACGGTGAGGGCCGTCTCCCGGCCGCTCTGGCCCCGGAAGGTCAGCGTGGCGGTGCCGGGCTCCTCCGTCACCAGATCCACCGCCTTGTACATGTCGCCGTAGGCGTGGCGGGCGATGGTGATGGGGGCTTCCCAGGTGCGCACCGCCGGGCGGATGAAGGGCAGGGGGATGGGGGCGCGGAAGGCGGTGCCGTCCAGAATGGCCCGGATGGTGCCGTTGGGGCTTTTCCACATCTCCGTCAGCTGGGGGTACTCCTCCATGCGCTGGCGGTTGGGGGTGATGGTGGCGCACTTGACCGCCACACCCAGGCGGCGGGTGGCCAGGGCCGCGTCCACGGTGACCTGGTCGTGGGTTTCGTTGCGGTGCAGCAGCCCCAGATCATAATATTCGGTCTTGAGATCCACAAAGGGGAGGATCAGCTTTTCCTTGATCCAGCCCCAGAGGACGCGGGTCATCTCGTCGCCGTCCATCTCCACCAGGGGGGTGGTCATTTGAATTTTTTCCATATCACTCAGCCCTCTTTGCGTAGTAGTTCATGAGGCACCCGTCCAGCAGGATTTCCTGCTCCTCCGCCGTCAGACCCCGCACGTGGAGCAGGAGGTCCGCCACGGTGCCGTCGGTGCGGATGACCTTGGCAGGGATGTCCTCCCGGCCCTCCGCCACGGCTGTGCGGATGTGGGGAACGAACACGCAGTCGCCGCTCTCGTAGGGGAAGGGGGTACCGTCATCCAGGGTGAAGGGCAGCATGCCCCAGTTGATGCAGTTGGAACGGTAGCGTTTAGTGGCAAATTCGTAGCATATATTAGCCAATCCGCCCAACACTTTCTGACAGGAGGCGGCCTGCTCCCGGGCGGAGCCGTCGCCGGGACGATTGGCAAACACGCAGGAACCGAACTGGGTCTCCGCCAGCAGGGCCGCCCCGTTGCCAACCTTGTCCAGGATCTCTTTGAGATGCTCCGGCGCTTTGCCGTCACGCCGCTGGGTCTCCAAAGCCGCGGCGGCCTTGGCCCGGCCCACATAGGCCGGCTCCCGGCGGGAGAGGGTGAACTCCGCCAGACGCAGGGGATTGGAGCGGTAGGAGGAGGTCTCACCGGAGGGGATCAGCTCGTCGGTGGTGGTCACCTCGTCCCGCAGTACCGCCGCCAGCTCCACCAGCAGGTGCTCGCCAAGAGGCGGCATGGCGGGCCAGTCGGTGATGTTGGGCCCCAGGATCAGCTCTGTGTCCGGCTCAGGGTGGCCGAAGCCGTTGTAGACCCGGCGGGCATAGACACCCTGGTCGAAGTGATAGGGCAGGGGCTGGGGGGCATAGTCTACCTCCGTGGCGGGGGTGATCTTACCGCCGTTGCGGGCGGTGGCGGCGATGGAGCGGGCGTCCATGAGGCACACGCCGGCAAACTGCCCCTCGGCGGGCTTGGAACCCTCCCGGTTGGGGAAGTTACGGGTGGTGTGACGCAGGCTCAGGCCGTTGTTGGCAGGCACATCCCCGGCGCCGAAACAGGGTCCGCAAAAGCTGGGCTTGATGATGGCGCCGGTTTCCAGCAGGTCGGCGGTGACGCCGGTACGGGTGAGCTCCAGGCTGACCGGCACGCTGGTGGGGTATACATCCAAAGAGAAGTAGCCGCTGCCGCAGCTTTCGCCCCGGAGGATGTCCGCCGCCTCGGTAATGTTGTCGAAAAGGCCGCCGGCGCAGCCAGCGATGACTCCCTGGTCGGCCCACACGCCGCCGTCGTGGCACTTGTCCAGCAAATGGATGTTGGCCTTGGGGAAGCGGGCGCGGGCGTCAGCCTCCACAGCGGCGAGAATGTCCTGCGCGTTGTCCAGAAATTCCCGGATGGTATAGGCGTTGGAGGGGTGGAAGGGCAGGGCGATCATAGGCTCGATCTCGTCCAGGGCAATGGTGACGGAGCGGTCATAGTAAGCCCAGGGGCCCGGCTGGAGGGGCTGGTACTCCGTCTCGCGGCCGTGGAGAGCCAGGTAGTCCCGGGTGGTCTCGTCCGTCTGCCAGATGGAGCTCAAGCAGGTGGTCTCTGTGGTCATCACGTCGATGCCGCTGCGGTAGTCCATGGGCAGGCCGGCGATACCGGGGCCCGCGAATTCCAGCACACGGTTATTGACAAAGCCATCGGCGAAGGTGGCCTTGATGAGGGCCAGGGCCACATCGTGGGGCCCCACGCCCCGCCGGGGCTTGCCGGTCAGGTACACCAGCACCACCTCGGGGTAGGGGATGTCCCAGGTGTTTTTCAGGAGCTGCTTGCAAAGCTCCGGGCCGCCCTCGCCCACGGCCATGGTGCCCAGGGCACCGTAGCGGGTGTGAGAGTCGGAGCCCAAAATCATTTTTCCGCAGCCTGCCAGCTGTTCTCTTGCATAAGAGTGGATGACGCTCTGGTTGGCGGGCACGTAGATGCCGCCGTATTTTTTGGCGGCGGACAGGCCGAACACATGGTCGTCCTCATTGATGGTGCCGCCCACGGCGCACAGGCTGTTGTGGCAGTTGGTCAGGGCATAGGGCACGGGAAAACGCTTGAGCCCGGAGGCCCGGGCCTGCTGGATGATGCCCACGTAGGTGATGTCGTGGGAGACAAGGGCGTCAAAGCGGATCCTTAGAGCCCCAGGATCGCCGGAGATGTTGTGGGATTGGAGGATGTGCCAGGCCATGGTCTGGCGGCGGCCCTCGTCAGCGGTGACGGGCGCGGTGGGGCAGGGGGCGCCGTTGTGGAAAAAGGTTCCTTGTTTGTTGAGCTGGATCATAGGCGGAAGACCTCCTGGGCTCCGGCCTGCGCCGGAAGTTTCTTGCACCACAATATACCACACTTTCCCGAAGATGCAAAGCAAAATTTGCAAGAATTGAAAGTTGAACTTGCAAATTTGGGAATCTGCCTAAGAATGGGGACGTGGGTTGGGAAATGTCGTGCAGATACACCTGTTTTTATAATACGGACAAAAGCGGCGCGGTTACGGACGGAGGACGGTGATCTGGCAGGCGGCCATGGCAGAGAGGGCTGTCTCGTGGGACTGGGGCGTGACGCCGGCGCAGCAGGCGGCCTCCACCACGATCTCCGCCTCCGGCAAAAATGCCTTGATGAGCAGGGCGTTGGAGAGCACGCAGATATCCGTGCACACGCCGATGAGGGTGACTTTCTCCACGCCGGGCTTTCCCTGGCGGCGCAGATCTTCATCCCGGGCACGGAGCAGCGCACCCAGGTCCGTGCTGCCGAAGGTGGGCTTGTCGATGGGATGGGCGGCGTACTCCTGCAGCTGAGGGATGATCTCCCAGCCCTCGCTGCCCCGGATGCAGTGGGGCACCGGCAGCCTGCGGCCCTCCTGTGTATTCTGATAGTCCGGGCTGTGGGTATCCCGGGTGAAGAGGATCGTTTCCCTACGGTTCAGCCCCTCCACCACGCGTCCCACCACATGGGGCACGATATCGAATGCCTCTTTTGTCCCCAGGGCGCCGGAGACGAAATCGTTCTGCATGTCCACTACGACTAAAACATCCATTGCTGTACGCTCCTTCCTGATTTTTTATTCAATATAGCAAATCTCCTTCCGACGCGCAAGGAACTGTGGGGAAAGCTGGAAAAAGAAGTTGACTTTTTCGGTGTAAACAGCTAACATAGACCTACTTACGACTATGCACTCCATAGTCAAATTGTATGAAAATGAGGAGAGAGAACCGTGAAGCGTGAAAATTTCCAATCCCGTCTGGGATTCTTGCTGGTGAGTGCCGGCTGCGCCATCGGCATCGGAAACGTCTGGAAATTCCCCTACGTCACCGGCGAAAACGGCGGCGGTGTGTTTGTGCTTTTCTACCTGCTGTTTTTGATCATCATGGGCGTGCCTGTGCTGACCATGGAGCTGGCGGTGGGCCGTGCCAGCCGGAAGAGTGCTGTGCTGGGCTACAAGGCTCTGGAGCCCAAGGGCAGCAAATGGCATATCCACGGCTGGTTCTGTGTGATCGGCTGCTGCCTTCTGATGATGTATTACACCACCGTGGCAGGCTGGATGCTGGATTATTTCTATAAATTTGCCACCGGCGCCTTTGACGGCATGACCACGGAGGCGGTGGACGGCGTGTTCAGCCAGATGCTTGCCAGTCCCGGCGAGATGACGACCTTCATGGTCATCATCGTGCTGGCGGGCTTTTTGGTGTGCTCCTTCGGCCTGCAGAAGGGCCTGGAGCGCATCAGCAAGTGGATGATGCTGGCCCTGCTGGCGCTGATCGTGGTGCTGGCGGTGCACAGCCTGATGCTGCCCGGCGCTGCGGAGGGCGTGAAGTTCTACCTGCTGCCGGACTTCCAGCGGGCTGCGGAGCGGGGCATCGGCAACGTGATGACCGCCGCCATGAACCAGTCTTTCTTTACGTTGAGCCTGGGCATCGCCGCTATGGAGATCTTCGGCAGCTACATGTCCCGGGACAACTCCCTCACCGGCGAGTCCGTGCGCATCTGCTGCCTGGATACCTTTGTGGCCCTCATGTCCGGCCTCATCATCTTCCCGGCCTGCTTTGCCTTCGGCGTGCAGCCTGACGCCGGTCCGTCCCTGATCTTCATCACGCTGCCCCGCGTGTTCGTCAACATGGCCGGCGGCCGGGTCTGGGGCGCCCTGTTCTTCCTGTTCATGACCTTTGCCAGCTTCACCACCGTGTTGGCGGTGTTTGAGAACATCATGGCAAGCTGCATCGATACCTTCGGCTGGACCCGCAAGAAGGCCACCATCCTTTGCTGCGTGTTCATTCTTGTGGCCAGCATGCCCTGCGTGCTGGGCTACAACCAGTGGTACTTCTCCGTGGTGCTGCCCAACGCGCCCAGCGGCGGCCAGATCCTGGACATCGAGGACTTCCTGGTGAGCAACCTGCTGCTGCCCCTGGGTTCCTTGGTGTATCTGCTGTTCTGCGTTACCAAGTGGGGCTGGGGCTTTGACAAGTACCTGGCCGAGGCCAACACCGGAACGGGCCTGAAAATGTCCCGGATGTTCAAGCCCTATTTCCAGTTCGTCCTGCCCATCCTGATCCTGGTGATCCTGCTGCAGGGCCTGTTCTGAGAAAAAAACTCCATACTGGAATCACTGAATCTTTATCCTGATTCAGAAGACCTGCCAAGGCCTGTCTCTTATACACATCTGACGCTGCCGACGA
>URKI01000062.1 GCA_900548505.1 uncultured Oscillibacter sp.
TACGAGATAGGCTCCGGTCTCGTGGGCTCGGAGATGTGTATAAGAGACAGATCGGGAGGGGGCCTTCCAAATGGAGCAAACGCGAGTGGTGGATAATCTCTGGAGGATCTGGGTGGATACCAAGCGGCGCATCGTCTCCTTTCACGAGGAGGAGGGCTGCCAGATGCTGGAGTTCCACAGCCACGAGATGTTTTTGAGCTGCGTGGACCAGTACTCCGGGAAGCAGTACCGCTATCAGTAAAAAAACGGAAAAGGGCGCCTTTTGGCGCCCTTTTTTTCCCCGAAACGGTTGACAAACCGGCGGAACGTGATATCATAAGCAAGGAATTGCATAGTTTGGCGAGGATGAGGACGAGTACCCCTTTTCCACCGTGCAGAGAGCCGCCGTTTGGTGCAAGGCGGTCGGGCGGGGAGGGCGAACATCACCTTGGAGCCTCCTGCTGAAAGACGACGCGAGTAGGACAGGACGCATGATGCCCGTTAACGCATCGGCCCGTGACGGCGGGCTGTGAGGGGCCGCTTCCCGTAAGGGGACGGCAAGAAGAGTGGTACCGCAGAGTGTTTTTCCACACCCTGTCTCTTGAAAAAGAGGCAGGGTGTTTTTATTTTGCCTGAACAAATTTACGATATAAAGGAGAAGCGGACATGGACTACAATAAGACCATCAATCTGCCCAAGACGGACTTCCCCATGCGGGCGGGCCTGCCCAAGCGGGAGCCGGAGATGCTGGGGCGCTGGAAGGACCAGGACGTCTACAACGAGATGCTCAAAAAGAACGAGGGCAAGCCCCTGTTCAACCTGCATGACGGCCCTCCGTTCTCTAACGGCGCCCTGCACATGGGCCACGCCCTGAACAAGGCCATCAAGGACTTCATCACCCGCAGCTATGCCATGCGGGGTTACTACACCCCCTATATCCCCGGCTGGGATAACCACGGCATGCCCATCGAGTCCGCCATCATCAAGCAAAACAAGCTCAACCGCAAGGAGATGAGCGTGCCCGACTTCCGCTCTGCCTGCCAGGAGTTCGCCCAGCACTATATGGACGTGCAGAGCGAGGGCTTCCAGCGCATGGGCGTCCTGGGCGACTGGGAGCACCCCTACGCCACCATGCACCCCGGCTTTGAGGCCGAAGAGGTGAAGGTGTTCGGCGAGATGTTCAAGAAGGGCTATATCTACAAGGGCCTCAAGCCCGTTTACTGGTGCCCCCACGACGAGACGGCCCTGGCCGAGGCGGAGATCGAGTATCAGGACGATCCCTGCACCACCGTGTATGTGAAGTTCCCCATGCACGACGACCAGGGCAAGCTCTCCCATGTGGATAAGAGCAAGCTCTTCTTCGTGATCTGGACCACCACCATCTGGACCCTGCCCGGCAACCTGGCCATCGCCCTGCATCCCGATGAGTCCTACGCCCTGGTGAAGGCCCCCAACGGGGAAACCTATATCATGGCCGAGGCCCTGACGGAGAAGGTCATGAAGATCGGCGGCTTTGAAAGCTACGAGATCGTGGAGACCCACCCCGGCTCTTTCTTTGAAAATATGCTGGCCGACCATCCTTTCCTGCCCAAGACTTCCCGTCTGGTGAATGCCGACTACGTCACCATGGACTCCGGTACCGGCTGCGTCCACACGGCCCCCGGCTTCGGCGCCGACGACTATCAGACCTGCAAGCGCTACGGCATGGACATGGTGGTGCCCGTGGATGACCAGGGCCGCCACACCGACTACGCCGGCAAGTACGCGGGCCTGACCACTGACGAGTCCAACCCCATCATCCTCAAGGATATGAAGGAGAGCGGCGTGCTCTTTGCCCAGGAGGACATCGTCCACAGCTATCCCCACTGCTGGCGCTGCAAGGGCCCCATCATCTTCCGCGCCACTCCCCAGTGGTTCTGCTCCGTGGAGGCTTTCAAGGACGAGGCCTGCGCCGCCTGCGATGACGTGCGCTGGGTGCCCGGCTGGGGCATTGACCGCATGAAGTCCATGATCCGCGAGCGCAACGACTGGTGCATCTCCCGTCAGCGCAAGTGGGGCCTGCCCATCCCCGTGGTGTACTGCAAGGACTGCGGCAAGCCCATCTGCACCGACGAGACCATCGCCGCCATCTCCGCTCTCTTCGAGAAGGAGGGCTCCAACGCCTGGTTTGCCAAGACCGCCGAGGAGATCCTGCCCGAGGGCTTCACCTGCCCCCACTGCGGCGGAAAGAGCGGCTTTGAAAAGGAAGAGGACACCCTGGACGGCTGGTTCGACTCCGGCTCCACCCACTTCGCCGCCATGAAGCGGGATCAGGGCTTCTGGCCTGCTACCATGTACCTGGAGGGCCTGGATCAGTACCGCGGCTGGTTCCAGTCCTCTTTGCTGACCGCTGTGGGCGCCTTCGGCCAGGGCGCGCCCTTCAAGGAGTGCGTCACCCACGGCTGGACCGTGGACGGCGAGGGCAAGGCTATGCACAAGTCTCTGGGCAACGGCATGGACCCCTATGAGATCATGGACAAGTACGGCGCAGACCTGCTGCGTCTGTGGGCTGCCAGCGCCGACTACCACGCCGATATGCGCTGCTCTCACGACATCTTCAAGCAGCTGAGCCAGAACTACCTGAAGTTCCGCAACACCGCCCGCTACTGCCTGGGCAACCTGGACGGCTTCGACGCCGACCATCTGGTGGCTCCCCAGGACATGGAGGAGCTGGACCGCTGGGCCGTCACCCGCCTGAACGCCCTCATCGAAAAGTGCGAGCAGGCCTACAAGGACTACGAGTTCAACGCCGTCACCCACGCGGTCAACGACTTCTGCGTGGTGGACCTGTCCAACTTCTACCTGGATATCATCAAGGACCGGCTCTACTGCGAGGAGCGGGACGGCCTTAAGCGCCGCAGCGCCCAGACGGCCCTGTTCCTGATCCTGGATACCATGACCCGCATCATGGCCCCCATCCTGGCCTTCACCTGCGACGAGATCTGGCAGTCCATGCCCCATCGCGCCGGTGACGACGAGCGCAACGTGGTGTTCAACGAGATGCACAAGCCCTTCGCCGACTATGCCCTCAGCGAGTCCGCCATGGCCAAGTGGGGCGTGGTGGAGACCCTGCGCGACGACGTGAACGCCGTGCTGGAGGCCGCCCGTGCCCAGAAGAAGATCGGCAAGGCCCTGGAGGCCCATGTGACCCTCCACGCCGGCGATGACGCCACCGCCACCATCCTCATGCAGACCGCCGGACTGAACCTGGCGGAGCTGTTCATCGTCTCTGACTGCCAGGTGGCCTCCGGCCGTCCCGAGGACGGCGCCGTCACCGGTCAGGGCACCGCCTATCCTGGCCTGACCGTGGCTGTCACCGAGGCCAAGGGCGGCAAGTGCGAGCGCTGCTGGATGCACTCCACCCAGGTGGGCCAGGACGCGGATCATCCCACCCTGTGCCCCCGCTGCGCTGCTGTGGTGGCCAAGCTGCCCCAGTTCTGATCCTGCGTTTTCCCTTCAAGCAAAAGCACCCGGATCCTACGGTCCGGGTGCTTTTTTGCGTTGTGTGGAAAACCGGGGAGAACGGCCCTCCGGCGGTCGGGCAAAACTGCGCCGGGATCAAAAAGCGCCCCGCGGATGTTCCGCGGGGCGCTTGCGTTTACAGTCAGTCCAGAGGAACCTGCACGATGGCGTCCAGGGCGATGGAGATCTCGTTTTCCACAGCCTGGGCCACGTCGGTGTCGTCGGCGGTCTGGTTGTAGCCGTCCACGCCCACCAGCTCGAAGGCGGGAGCGTCGGCAGCGATGATGGCGCCGGCCTTGACGCCGTGGAGGGAGGCCACCACCAGGAGGCTGGCCACCTCGTTTTCCATGGCCTTCACGCCGGCCTTGGCGTAGAGCTTCACGGTGGACTCCAGGAAGCCGGGATAGAACAGGGCCTGGGTCAGCACGATGCCCTTGTGGACGGGGATGTCCAGGGCCCGGGCGGAGGCGGTCAGGGCCGCGACCACCTCACCGTCGGCGATAGCGGGGTAGGAAAGGGGGATCATCTTCTCAGTGACGCCCTCCTCCCGGCAGGCGCCGGTGGCGATGATGAGGCTGCCGGCAGTCACATCGGGCTGCATGCCGCCGCAGGTGCCCGTGCGGATGATGACCTTGGCGCCGGCACGCCACAGGCTCTCAAAGGCGATGGCCGCGCCGCCGCAGCCTACGCCGTGGGAGGTGACGGCCACCTCCACGCCCTTGTAGGTGCCTGCGTAGGTCCAGTACTCCCGGTTCTGGGCCAGGCACCGGGCGTTTTCCAGCCGGTGGGAGATGCGCTCGGCGCGGGCGGGGTCGCCGCACACCAGCACGCGGGCGGGGATGTCGCCGGGGGCCACATGGATGCAGGGCAGCAGATTCTTTTCAGACATGGGATCTCCTCCTGAGTCGTAAAAAATGTGGATAGAAAGCTGGCCCGCCGCCAGGCGGGCCAGCGCGTGTGGAAAAGGGAAGTCAGCTCTTGCGCAGCTTTCCGGTGGCGGTGCGGCGGCTGAACAGCACCAGCGCCACCACGGTGGCGATATAGGGCAGGGCCATGGTCAGCTGGCTCTTGATGACGTTCTGCAGCGCAAGGCCGATGCCCTGGCACAGACCGAAGAACAGGCTGGAGAAGATCACCAGCAGGGGGTGGGACATGCCCAGGGAAGAGGCCGCCATGGCGATGAAGCCGCGGCCGGAGGTCATGTTCTCCGTGAACATGGTCACCTGGCCCATGCTCAGTGCCGTGCCGCCCAGGCCGCACAGGGCACCGGAGAGCACCACCACGGCCATCTGGATGCGGGTGCCCTTGGTGCCGAGGCTCTCTGCCGCTTCCTTGTTGATGCCCACAGACAGCGTCCGGTAGCCGGCCACGGTCTTGAAGAGGAAGATAAAGAGCACGATGGCGATCACATAGCACAGGTAGTCCAGGATGGTCAGGTTTTCCAGCACACGGCCCAGGAACGGGATGTCCTTGATGATGGGCAGGTTGATCTTGTACATGGGCACCAGGCGCTCATCCACCAACCGGCCCCGCAGACCGAAGATGACGTACAGGAGGAAGGTGGTGGCGCCGTTGATGAGCAGGTTCAAAGAGGTACCGATGACCATGTCCGGGGCCTTGTACTTCACCTGCAGCACGGCCACCACCGCGCCCACCAGGGCGCCGGAGGCGATGCCGGCCAGCACGGACAGCAGGATGCTTCCGGTGAAGAAGTTCACCACGATGGAGCAGAAGCACGCGATGAGCATCTGGGCTTCCAGGGCGATGTTGAACACGCCCACCCGGCTGCACATGGCGCAGCCCAGTGCCGCCAGCAGAATGGGGGTGGTGGAGCGCAGGGTGGAGTTGACGATGGAGGCGATATATGCGCTGTTCATGCCTGAGCCCCTCCTTCCGCAGTCTTGGCCTTTTTCTTCTTGGTGAACTGGAACACCACTTTCACGGAGACAAACAGCGTGATGCAGCACTGGATGATGGTGGCGATCTCCAGGGGGATGCCCATGGAGCGCTGGATGGCGCTGCCGCCGATCTGGAGGCCCGCCAGGAAGATGGCGGAGAAGAACATGCCCACAGGATGGAGGTTTGCCATCAGGGCGGCCATCAGGCCCGTCCAGGCGTAGCTGGTGGAGGTGAACATGCCGTCCACAAAGCGGTACTTGAGGCCGAAGACCTCCGTGCCGCCGCCGATGGCGGCGATGGCGCCGGAGAGGGCCATGGTGATCATCATGACCTTGATCTGCTTGGTGCCGCCGTAGCGGGCGAAGGCTGCGTTGAAGCCGCCCATCTTGGACTCATAGCCGAACACGGTGCGCCGGGTGAGGAACATCATGCCGATCATCACCAGAACGGCAATGATGAAGCCGGCGTTAAAGGTGCTGATAGAGGACAGGCGGGGCAGGTGCATGGCCTCATTGAGCTCGATGGTCTGCAGGGCCAGGCCGTCGCCGGCGGTGTCCTTGAGGGGATAGGTGACGAAGTAGCTGGTGATGTAGTTGGCCACGTAGTTGAGCATCAGCGTGGTGATGACCATGCTGACGTTGAACTTCCAGGTGAGCACGGCGGGCAGCAGGGCGTACAGGGCGCCGGCTGCCAGAGCCGCCAGCCAGGCCAGCAGGCAGATGAGCACCGGAGGGCCGGGCACATACAGGGCCACCACCGTGCCGATGAAGGCGCCGGTGATCATCTGGCCCTCCACGCCGATGTTGATGTAGCCGGCGCGCCAGGCGATGCCGGTGGCCATGGCGGAGATGATGATGGGCGTGGCACGGGTCAGGGTGGAGAAGAGGTAATAGGGCTTCAGAAAGGACTTCTGGAACATCTCCGCGTAGACTGCCAGGGGATTCTGGCCGCAGGAGAGAATGACCACTGCGCCCACCGCCAGGCCGAATACCACGGCGATCAGGGGCTGACGCAGTGCCGCCAGGGACCGCAGGAGACTGCGGGAGAAGGCGGAACCGTTAGACTGCTTCATGGAGCGATCCTCCCATCATCAGGATACCGAGGGCTTCCTCTGTGGCGTCGGCCTTGCGGAACTCGCCGGCGGCGCGGCCCTCATAAATAACATAGATCCGGTCGGAGAGGGACATGATCTCCGTCAGCTCGGAGGAGATCAGCAGCACGGCGTCGCCCCGCTCCCGCTTTTCCAGCAGCTTGTTGTGGATAAACTCCATGGCGCCGATGTCCACGCCGCGGGTGGGCTCGGCGGCGATGAGCAGGGGAGAGCCCTGCTCGATCTCACGGGCCACGATGAGCTTCTGGATGTTGCCGCCGGAGAGCTCTCCGGCCTTCTGCTCCTGGCCGCTGTTGCGCACATCGTAGTCATCCAGCAGCTGCTGGGTGAAGGCGCGGATGCCCTTGGGGTTGAGCAGGCCGTGGCTGGAGATCTGGCTCTGGCGCTGGTGGGCCATGATGGCCGTCTCGGCCAGGGTGGCCTGCTTGGCGCAGCCGTGGAGATAGCGGTCCTCGGGGATGCAGGCGCAGCCCGCCTCGCGGATCTGGCCCACGGTCTGGCCGGTGACGTCCTTGCCGTTGAGGAGGATCTTGCCGCCGGTGGGCTCCGTCAGGCCCGTCAGGCACTCGATGAGCTCGGACTGGCCGTTGCCGGACACGCCTGCGATGCCTACGATCTCGCCGGCATCCACATGGATGGAAAAGCCGTCCAGGATGTTCTTTTTCTCGGAGCCGGCCAGGGTCAGGCCCTGCACGTCCAGCACGGTCTGGCCGGGCGTCTGGGCGGGCACTTCCCGCTCCACGATGTGGCGGCCCACCATCAGGAAGGACATCTCCTCGATGCTGGTCTCGTCCTTGCGCATCTCCTTGATGTGCTTGCCCAGCCGCATGACCATGACCCGGTCGGCCACGGCCATGACCTCATGGAGCTTGTGGGTGATGATGATGATGCTCTTGCCCATTTGGGCCAGCTTGCGCATGGTGGCCAGCAGCTCCGTGACCTCCTGGGGCGTCAGCACGGCGGAGGGCTCGTCGAAGATGATGATGTCCGCGTCCTGGTAGAGGACCTTCAGGATCTCCACCCGCTGCTGCAGACCCACGGGGCAGTCGGCCACCCGCAGGCGGGGATCGATGTGCAGGCCGTACTTTTCACAAAGGGACTCCGTGATGCGCACGGCGGCCTCCCGGTCAAAGAAAATGCCGTGCTTGCGGGGCTCGCGTCCGTAGACGATGTTCTCCGCCACGGAGCAGGGACCCAGCAGCATGAAGTGCTGCTGCACCATGCCGATCTTCTTGGCGATGGCGTCGTGGGGAGAGCGGAAGTGCTGGAGCTCGCCGTTGAGATAGATCTCGCCGGCAGTGGGACGCTCCAGTCCGTAGAGGATCTTCATCAAGGTGGACTTGCCTGCGCCGTTTTCGCCCACGACCGCCAAAATCTCGCCCTGGTTCAGGGAGAGATGGACGTCGTCGTTGGCGTACAGGGAGCCGTATACCTTGGTGATGTGCTTCATTTCCAGCAGCAATGGGATCACCAGTCCTTTCGTTGCGTTGTGGCTGCGCCGTCTCCCCGGCGGAAGGCGCTTCCGTCCGGGAGGCAGCGCAGGCAGAGAAAAAGCAGACGGGAAGAGCGGTTTCTTCCCGTCTGCTTTTGCGTGTTCATTCTGAAAATCCCTGAGGACTACTCAGAGCAGACGACCTTATCGCGAATCAGCCGGCGAGATACTCTTCTTCGGTGGGGTACTCCTTCAGGTCCAGAGCGCCGGTGCGCAGATCCTCAGCGATCTGCTGCAGCTGGGCAATGTCCTCATCGCTCAGACGCTCGCTTCTGGGGTTTTCAGACTCGTGGGTCACATACACGGCACCGATGGCACCCTCGGCAACGCCCCAAACGGCGGTGTCGTTGGTCCAGTTGCCGCTGAAGAACTCGTCCACCACGTTCAGCAGAGTCTGATAGGTGTCCTTGAGCTGAGTGGAGACGATGTAGGGGTTGTTGGCGTCGGTCTGGTCAGCGTCCTGACCGGAGGTGTAGAAGCCCTTCTCCTTGGCGGCCTCGAACACGCCGTCACCGCCGGCGGCAGCGGCGTCGTTGATGAACAGGCAGCCCTGCTCATACTGCTGGATGGCCAGCTCCTTGGCCTTGGCGGGGTCAGAGAAAGAGTTGGTGTAGTTGAAGACGAACTGAGCCTCGGGGTCGATGGACTTCACGCCCTCCATGTAGCCGTAGCGATACTTCCAGGAGCCGGGGCCCTCGGTGACGTGCACGCCGCCGTACATGTGGGACTCGCCGTCCACGGTCAGAGCGGCCAGAGCGCCGATCAGGTAAGCACCCTCCTGCTCACGGTAGCCGATGCACTTGATGTTGTCGTTGTCCACCTCGGTGTCGATCAGGCAGTAGGTGGAAGCGTCGGGGAACTCGTTGGCGACCTTGTTCATGGGATCGCCGGCAGCCCAGCCGCCGCCGATGATCAGGTCATACTCCTCCACGGCCAGAGCGCGGATGTTGTCCTCGAAAGCAGCGGTGTCGGCGCACTCGACCACGTAGGGCTCGTAGCCGTAGGTCTCAGCGGCCTCGTTCAGGGCGTTCACCATCTGGACCAGGAACATATTGGTGCCGACCTTGTCGCACACCAGGGCGATCTTCATGCCCTCACCGGGCAGACCAGCGGTCTCGCCGCCCTCGGCGGGAGTTTCCTCGGCAGGGGTCTCCTCCTTGCTGCCGCAGGCGGTCAGCAGGGACAGGGACATGGCCAGCGCCAGGATCAAAGCAAGAGTCTTCTTCATGTTTCATCCTCCATCGTACACTGTACTTGTAAAAAATAACGGGAGTGACGACGGTTTTGGAACCATGCCGCCAAAAAGCAACACAATTCTCCGCCGTTCCCAATGGGTATTATAGGGCAAGGTGTTATCTTTTGTCAATCGAGATTTTACAATTTTGACCCCCACAGGCTTCATTTCAACGAAAACCAACAAAAATTCGCCATTTTTTCATGAATAACGCAAAAGAAAAGTCGACCTTTGATGAAAATCAACAAAAGATTCCGCCCGCCCGGTCCGCCAGACGGAAAAGCCGCCGCCGGAAATTCCGGCGGCGGCTGGTGCTCACAGGCTCATGCGCAGAATATTCAGGATATCCTCCTGGCTCAGGGGGACGAAAGTGCGGTCGAAGCCGGGGGTACGGGCCTTCTTGGCCATCAGCTCCAGATGCTCCTCGCCGATGCCCACCTCGTGGAGCGTGGCGGGCAGGCCCAGGGAGGTGAAGAACGCCCGGGTCTTGGCGATGGCCTCCTCGGCGCGCTGCTGGGGCGGCAGGGAAGCGTCCAGACCCCACACGTTGGTGCCGTACCGGGCAAAGCGGTCCACGGTGCGCTCATTGAGCACGTAGCGCATCCAGTTGGGGGTCAGGATGGCCAGGCCCACGCCGTGGGTGATGTCGTAGAAGGCGGAGAGCTCATGCTCGATCTTGTGGACGCTCCAGGCCACGGGCTTGCCCATGTCCAAAAAGCCGTTGATGGCCCAGGGGGCGCACCACATGAGGTTGGCCCGGGCCTCGTAGTCGTTGGGGTCGGCGATGGCACGGGGACCGTAGTGGATGCAGGCCCGGAGGATGTCCTCGGCCATGCTGTCGGCCAGGAAGGAGGTCTCGATGGGGCTGAAGTAGTTTTCAAAGGTGTGGGACATGATGTCCGCGGTGCCTGCGGCGGTCTGGGAGGCGGGCAGGGAGCAGGTGTAGGTGGGGTCCAGGATGGACACGGCGGGCAGGCAGCAGGCAGCGGCAAAGTCCAGCTTCTCCTGGGTGTCTGGGTTGGAGATGACGGCCACGGAGTCCATCTCGGAACCGGTGGCGGCCATGGTCAGCACGGTGAAAATGGGCAGGGCGCGCTCGGGCACGGCCTTGCCGCTGGGGAAGTCCCAGGCATCGCCGTCGTAGCAGGCGCCGGCGGCAATGGCCTTGGCGCAGTCGATGACACTGCCGCCGCCCAGGGCCAGCACGCCGTCCAGGTTATGCTCCCGGCACAGCGCCACACCCTGGCGGACGGTGGAAATGCGGGGGTTGGGCTCCACGCCGCCCAACTCCGTCCAGAAGAGGTTCTGGGACTTGAGCTGTTCCACGGCGCCGTCGTACACGCCGTTGCGGCGGATGCTGCCTCCGCCGTAGACCATCAGCAGCCGGCTGGAGCGGCGGGCCATCTCAGCGCCCAGCTTTTGGATCTGTCCTTGTCCGAAGTGGACCGTGGTGGGAATGGAGAAGGTGAAATTCTTCATGGAGGCACCAAACCTTTCCGTATCATTTAATAAGGTATGTCCGCCCCCGCGTCCAGCGGGACAGGCGGTTTGTGAGAATGGTATCACACAAATCAACAGCAGTCAACATGTGGTTTTGGGAAAAACCCATGGCTATCCATTGACGAGGCGGGAGAAATATGCCATAATGGTCGAAAATGCACAGAAAATACCGGGATATCCCCAGCCGGACGCGGTAGTTCCGCTGTGCGGCTCTGCTGAAAAATGCGGAAGATCGTGAACAGTCCCGGAAAAGCAACGAAAAAAACGGCGTTTGCCGGAATTTGGGAGGGCAGCAGTCATGATGACAGCCCAAAGACGCAGCGAACTGAAAAAATATATGCTGGAGCACAAGAGCGCCTCCGTGCTGGAGATGGCCCGCCGGTTCTCCGTCAGCGGCCAGACTATCCGCCGGGACTTCGAGGTGCTGGAAAACGAGGGCTTTCTGCTGCGCTCCTACGGCGGCGCCATGGTGAAAGACCGTAAGGCAGTCACGGAGACCAACCAGGTGAAAAGCGCCCTGTTCGTGGATGAAAAGCGGGCCATCTGCCGCCTGGCAGCCAGCCGCATCTACCCCAACGACTGCATTTTCATCGACCACTCCACCACGGCCCTGGCCCTGTGCCAGGAGATCCGGCGCATGCCGCTGACGGTGCTCACCAACTCCTACCGGGTGGTGGGTCAGCTGGCGGGCTGCCCTAACATCAAGGTCATCTCCACCGGCGGCGTGTTCCATGACCGGCAGGAGGGCTTTTTCGGCCTGGAGACGGTGCGGTATCTGGAGCAGCACTGCGTGGACAAGGCGTTCTTGTCCTGCCGGTCTGTGGATTTCCAGCGGGGCGTCAGCGACTCCTGTCTCTTATACACATCTCCGAGCCCACGAGACCGGAGCCTATCTCGT
>URKI01000063.1 GCA_900548505.1 uncultured Oscillibacter sp.
CATCAAGGGCACCACCATGCGCACGCTGCTGGGACTGCGCTCGGCCTGCTTTACCTGGGAAGTGCAGGACGGGGAGCTGGTGTTTTTCGTCACGGGCTTCGGCCACGGCGTGGGCATGAGCCAGTACGGCGCCAACCGCATGGCCCGGGAGGGGGCGGACTATGTGGAGATCCTGACCCACTACTATACCGGCGTCAGCGTGGAGGCCTGGAGCGGCCTTGCCAGCTTTACAAATGAAGCCGAATCGTGATAAAATAATCTATCTTATAAGCTGCAGCGAAAGGGGGCGGAGCCATGAAACGAAGGGCGGCAGCGCTGCTGCTGGCGGTGTGGATGGCGCTGAGCCTTGTTACGCTGTCCGCGGCTGCGGGACGCAATATCTATTTTCTGGCGGTGAACGACACGGTGCTCCCGCTCAGCGACGAGACCATGCCCTTCTGGGAAAACGGATACCTCTACATCCCCAGCACGATTTTCGCGGGAGATGTGTATAAGGAGCTGGAGATCGGCTATATCCCCAACCAGAGCAGGCAGCTGCTGGTGCTGTACACCGCCGGCAAATCGCTGCACTTTCCCCTGGGAGAGTCCTACGCCCAGGACACGGACGGGAACGCCTATTACCCCGGCGCCGTGCAGCGCAACGGCATCGCCTTTGTGCCGGCGGCCCTGGTGGCGGAGTTTTTCGGACTGAGCTATGCCATCACCAATGTGACCGGGTCCGGGGCGGTGGCCGATGAGGACCGGGGATGGCTGGTATGGCTGCGCAAGGGCAGCTACAACCTGACGGCTTCTCAGTTTGCCGATGCGGCGGTGCCCCAGATGCGGGCCCGGTACGATCAGTATCTCAAAAGCAAGGAGACTCAGAGCGAGGAGGTCCCCACCGTGCCGGAGGAGACGGAGGAGTCTTTCCCGGGCAAGAGCGTGTATCTTTGCATCGAGGCGTCCGACGGCGCCCAGGTGGAGGCGGTGCTGGATGCGCTGGATGCCCAGGGCGCCCGGGCTGCGTTCTACTGCACGGAGTCATTTTTGCAGAAGGAGGGGGCCCTGCTGCGGCGGATGGCCGCCACGGGGCAGACCATCGGCATTCTGGCTGACGGGGCGGACCCGCTGGATCAGGTCCGCCGGAGCAACGAGGCCCTCTATGCGGCCACCTGCGGCAAGACCCGGATGGTATATTGCAAGGATGAGAGTGGCCGGAAGGCCCTGGAGCAGGCAGGCTACTGCTGCCTTGCCCCGGACCTGGACCGCTCGTCCTATGGGCTGACCGGCTCCGGCGCGGCGCAGACCCTGTTCCAGCGCGTGAGCGCCCGGCGGGGCGACACCGCCGTGTGGCTGGGCGGGAATGTGACCGCCGCGGGGACGAAGGCGTTTATCCAGAAGGCGGAACAAAGCGGCGACCGCTGCCGTGCCTTGACGGAGACAGCGGCGTAAGGCGGCGAATTTACAGAAAATTCAACACACCTGACAGCACTGCGGTATAATAGTCATAAAAGGCTAGTATCATTTGATTTGAGCCGTTTTTCCCGCCCCCTGCGGGACAGCCGGACGCGGCATGGTACCATTCCGGCTTGCCGTCAGGGGATAAGGGAAACAACGAAACGTAAGAATTGGAGGGAGCGCCATGGGCCGCAACATTCTTGTGGTTGAGGACGACCGCAATATCTCGGATCTGATCCAGATGTATCTTTTGAAAGAGGGCTTCGATGTGCGCACCGCCGCCGACGGCGGACGTGCCATTGAGGAGTTCCAGAAGGAGGCGCCGGATCTGATCCTGCTGGACATCATGCTGCCGGTCATGGACGGATGGAGCGTGTGCGCCAAGGTCCGGGAGACCAGCAAGGTGCCTATTATCATGCTCACGGCCAAGAGCGAGGTCTTCGACCGCATCCAGGGCCTGGAGATGGGCGCGGACGACTATATCGTCAAGCCCTTTGAGATGAAGGAGCTCATCGCCCGCATCAACGCGGTGCTGCGGCGCACGGAGATCCCCAACGACACGTCGAAAAAGCTGGTGTTCGACAAACTGGTCATCAATCTGGACTCCTATGAGCTGATCGTGGACGGCAAGAAGATCGATACGCCGCCCAAGGAGCTGGAGCTTTTGTACCATCTGGCCTCCACCCCCAACCGGGTCTACACCCGCAACCAGCTTCTGGACGAGGTGTGGGGCTTCGACTACTTCGGTGACAGCCGGACCGTGGACGTGCATATCAAGCGCCTGCGGGAAAAGGTGGAAAACGTGTCCGATCAGTGGGCATTGAAGACCGTTTGGGGCGTGGGCTATAAATTTGAGCTGCTGGGCGGCGGACAGGCGGAAAAGGGCGCAAAAGCATGAAAAAGCTGCGCAGCCAATTCCAGGGGCTTTACTGGCGGCAGCTGTCGCTCACCGTGGGCATGGTGATGCTGACGCTGTTTTTGCTGGGTACGTCGTTTTTTTCCCTGAGCTACAATTATGCAAAAAACCAGAAAAGCGAAGAGCTTTTGACCAAGGCCCGGGTCATGGGCCAGCTGTCCGTCAGCTATCTGGAAAACGGACGGTATCTGGATATGGAGGTGCTGCAAAGCGACCCGGATTTCCGGCAGCTGGCCTCCTTTGCCGCCACCGTGTCGGATGTGCATTTCATGATCTGCGACAAGGAGGGCCACGTACTGCTTACCACGGACAAGAGCCTGGAGGGCCGGGTGGTCACCATGCCGGAGAGCATGACCCGGGAGATCGTGGAGGACGGCTCCACCTCCCGGCGGGATGATCTGAACGGACTGTATGATACCAACCGGTTCGTGGTGGGCGTTCCCGCCGTGAGCCCGGAGACCCAGGAGATCGTGGGCGTGGTGTACGGCGTCTCCTCCACGGATTCGCTGGATTCCATGTGGCAGGGCTTCATCGGATTGTTCTTCATGACGGCCTTCGTGGTGCTGATGATCTCCTTCATGGCCTCCTCCGTCACCACCATGCGGCAGGTGCAGCCCATCCGGGAGATGGTGCAGGCCACCCGCCGCTACGCCGAGGGCGACTTTGATATCCGCATGTACGACTATGGCCGGAAGGACGAGATCGGCGAGCTGGCTGCCTCGTTCAACGCCATGGCCGAGTCCCTCCAGCAGACGGAACGCCAGCGCCGGGAGTTTATCGCCAACATCTCCCATGAGCTGAAGACCCCCATGACCACCATCGCCGGCTATACGGACGGCATCCTGGACGGCACCATTGCCCCGGAGAACGAGCGGCAGTACCTGCAGATCATCTCTGACGAGAGCCGGCGCCTGAGCCGCCTGGTGCGGCGGATGCTGGATGTGAGCCAACTGCAGGCCATCGACCCCCTCAAGGGCGGCAACCACTTCGACGTGTGCGAGAGCATGCGGCGGGTGCTGATATCCATGGAGAAAAAGATCACCGACCGGCATCTGGACGTGGAAGCGGACATCCCCGACGAGCCCATCCTGGTGCTGGGGGACAACGACCTCATCACCCAGGTGATCTACAATTTGTTGGAAAATGCTACCAAGTTTGCCCGACAGGGCTCCACGCTCTATCTGGGCGTGACCACGCTGGACGGAAAGGCCAGGGTGACGGTGCGCAATGTAGGCGACACCATCTCCGCGGAGGAGCTGCCGCTGCTTTTTGAGCGGTTCCACAAAAGCGACAAGTCCCGCAGCGAGGACAAGGACGGCGTGGGCCTGGGCCTTTACATCGTAAAGACCATTTTGGAACAGCACCACGAAAAGATCAATGTGACCAGCGAGAACGGGGTGACCACCTTTACGTTCTCCCTGGCCACGGAATGAGGGATACATGGAGTTAGAAAAGTGTACCGGCGGCGAGCCCACCGAGGTGGTGGAGGTCTACCGCCAGGGCTGTGTAGGAGAAGTGGTGGAGGCCTATACCCGGCCGCTGCCGCCGGGCATGATGCCGCCCAGCATTTTGGACCGGCTCCGGGCGGAGGCGGAGGAGGACCGGCGGCACCGCCGCTCCAAGCGCGGGCTGTGGATCTTCCTGGGCTGCTGCGGCCTGGTGGCCGTGCTGACGGCCGCGGCAGTTTTTTGGCCCTGGCGGGAGTCGGAGCGGCAGGACAAGTTCCAGTATTATTTTGAAGAGGAGACGGACCAGGCGCCCCAGGAGATCTCCATTCCCGGCTACCCCTATGGACAGGGAGCCGTGCTGGAGGTGGAGACGGACCACGGCCCCGAGCTGACCGCTCAGGAGATCTACCAGCAGGTGAACCCCTCGGTGGTGACGGTCATGGCCCAGCTGGGAGAGCAGGAGGCCTCCGTGGGAACGGGTGTGATCTTCAGCTCCGACGGCTATATCCTCACCAACTATCACGTGCTGGAGGGCGGCAGCGCCTGCACGGTGTACCTCTATAACGACCATGCCTACGAGGCATGGTATGTGGCCGGAGACGCAGAGAGCGACCTGGCTGTTTTGAAGGTGGACCAGACGGAACTGCCGGCGGCCCAGTTCGGAGATTCCGAGCATCTGACCGTGGGCGATACGGTGTACGCCATCGGCAATCCCCTGGGCTATGAGCTGCGGGGCACGCTGACGGACGGCATCGTCTCCGCCATCAACCGGGACGTGTGGGTGGACGGGCGCACCATGAACCTGATCCAGACCAACGCGGCCCTCAACTCGGGCAACTCCGGCGGCCCGCTCATCAATGCCTACGGGCAGGTGGTGGGTATCAACACCGTGAAAATGAGCTCTTCCTACTCCAGCGTGGAGGGACTGGGCTTTGCCATCCCCTCCGCCACCATCCGCCGCCTGGTCAACGACCTTCTGACCTGCGGTGAGATCTTGCCGGAGCCGGTGCTGGGCATTACAGTGCTTTCTCTGGGCACCCGGCTGGGCGAGGACCTTTGGGGCGTGGAGGTACAGAGCGTGACGCCGGACTCCGCCGCCGACCTGGCCGGCGTGCAGGAGGGCGACTATGTGGTCGCCGCCGGCGGCATCGACATTTCCTCCAGCGCAGATCTGCTGCGGGCACGGCGCCAGTACCATGTGGGAGATGAAATGCCCATGACTATCTGGCGGGACGGTACGCTCATGGAGGTCACGCTGATGCTCAATGAGGCTGCCACGTCTGAAACACAATAAAAAAACAGGGAGTGAACCGTTCACTCCCTGTTTTTCTTTTTGGGCCACAGCAGCATGGCGGCGGAGAGGAGCAGGTAGACGCCGAAGGGGCGGCGCAGGACCTCCACGTCCACCGCGGTGGCTGTCCAGGCGCCCAGGGCCGCCGCTGCCGCCGCCCAGGGCGCCGCTGTCTTTACCGTGGGAAGATCCAGCTGCCCGGCCCGCCAGTGGCACAGCAGAGCCGAGGCGGCAGTGGGCAAAAAGAAAAGGAGGTTCACCCCCTGGGCCGTCCGCTGGTCCACCCCCAGCAGCAGCGTCATCATGAGAAGCAGCAGCGTCCCGCCGCCCACGCCCCAGGCGGAGAGAATGCCGGCGCCGAACGCGCACAAAAATGGGAGGAGCCAGTCCGTCACAGCAGATACCTCCCTCCGGCATAGAGCAAAAAGGCGGCAAAGAGCCAGCGCAGATACCGGACGCGGACCTTTCCGTAGAGCTTCCCGCCTGCAAAGCCGCCGGCGAAGCCTCCGGCAAGATAGGGCGCCGCCGTCTCCAACGAGACCCCGCCCCGGGTAAGGTACACTACGGCGGACACGGCGCACACCGGGAAGATCACCGCCACGCAGGTGGCGTACAGCCGGCGCGGCGGCAGATGGCCCCAGCGGCTGAGCACCGGCAGCAGCACCATGCCGCCGCCTCCGCCGAAGAGGCCGTTTGCAGCGCCCGCGGCGGCGCCTGCCAGACGGGTGACCCATCTGCCCATACAAGCGCCTCCTCCCGTGGTGATGGTAGTATGTACGGTATGTAGAGAGGGCCGGGGGGAGCGCACTCCCCCCGGAGGGATCATTTCATGCGGAAGCTCTGGCAGTCGGTGCACTCTGCCTGGGTGGGGTTGGCCTCATGGGTGCCGATCTGAATGGTGGGCAGGCCGCAGTACTGGGCGTCCTGGCAGTGGTAGGCGCAGTTGCTCACGGAGCACTTGATGCTCTGGTTAGGCTTGCAATCCTTGTTCATAGAAACATCCTCCTGCAAGATGATTTTGGCTTTCGCCGCAGGTAGTATGTGCTGCCGCCGGCCGATTATACGCAAAAAAGCGGGATGCAGATTTGCATCCCGCTTTTTTCAGCGAAGAAATGTAAAATAAATAAAGAGTCCCGCGGCCAGTACCAGCTGCACGGCCAAAATAACAGGCACGCCGATGGAAAAGAGCTTGTGGAGCGTTTTGTGATGAAATACCTTCATGCCCAAAAGAGCGCCTATGCTGCCGCCCGCCAGGGCGCTGAGCATCAGGTTCCGCTCCGGGATGCGGCGCCGGCCCGGGTGCTTGGCTTTCCACTTGTCGATGCCGAAAGCGCAGAACGCGGCCACGTTGATGACGATCAGCCACACCGCCAGCCACCCCCAGGGAGAGCCGATCACCGCAAAAAAGAAGTCGTTTTGCGCCTGGGGCGCATACTGGAAGTTTTCCATGGGGGCCTCCTGAAAAAAGAACTGGCCGGTCGTCCCGGCCAGTTCAGTATAACAGAAAGCTTACTTGTTCGCAAGGGCGCTGAGGGAGGCAGCGGTGCGGGCCGCCAGACGGGCGTTGTTGTACACCAGCTGGATGTTGCTGGCCAGGGAATCGCCGCCGGTGAGGTCCTTGATCTTGGCCAGCAGGAAGGGGGTGGTCTCCTTGCCGTGGATGCCCAGGGCGTTGGCCTCGGCCACGGCCTCGTCGATGGCCTTGTTGATGACGTCATGATCCATGGAGAACTCCTCGGGGATGGGGTTGGTCACCAGCATACCGCCGCCCAGGCCCATGTCCTGCTTGACATAGAAGGCCTTGGCCAGCTCCTCCGGCGTATCCAGCCGGTAGTCCACCTTGAAGCCGGACTTGCGGGTGTAGAAGGCGGGCAGCTCCTCGGTGCCGTAGCCGATGACGGGCACGCCGTGGGTCTCCAGATACTCCAGGGTCAGACCCAGGTCCAGAATGGACTTGGCGCCGGCGCAGATGACCATGACGGGGGTGTGGGCCAGTTCCTCCAGGTCGGCGGAGATGTCCATAGTGGTCTCCGCACCCCGGTGCACGCCGCCGATGCCGCCGGTGGCGAACACGGAGATGCCGGCCATGTGGGCGATGATCATGGTGGTGGTGACGGTGGTGGCGCCGTCCCGGCCCTGGGCCACCAGAACGGGCAGATCCCGGCGGCTGGCCTTGGCCACGGCAGTGCCGGTGCGGCCCAGATAGTCGATCTCCTCGGGGCTCAGGCCCGCCTTCAGGCGGCCGCCCAGCACGGCGATGGTGGCGGGCACGGCGCCGTTGTCCCGGATGATCTTCTCCACGTTCAGGGCTGTCTCCACGTTCTGGGGATAGGGCATACCGTGGGAGATGATGGTGGACTCCAGAGCCACCACGGGGCGGCCCTCGGCCAGGGCCTGCTGCACTTCAGGGGCAATGTCCAGATAACGGTTCAGCATAGTCAATTCCTCCATAAAGCAGAATATATTGATAAAAATAGTTAATATACAGGTTGATTTACTGGGCGCGTGCCAGAAGCGTATCCTCTGACAGAGCGGGGTTGATGGTCTCGGCGCCCTCCATAGCGATGGCGGAGGCGGCAAGTCCCGCCCGGGCCGTGTCCTCCAGGGAAAGGCCACGGAGATAGGCCCAGGTGATGGCGGCCATGAAGGCGTCGCCGCAGCCGGTGGTGTTGGTCATCTGGGCCGGCAGCACCGGCAAAAGAAGATGCTCCGTGTGGTCCGCGGCCAAAACGCCGTCCGCGCCCAGGGAGATGAAGACCCGCTGCAAGCCGGTTTCCAGCAGGGCGTCCGCCGCCCGGTGAAGGCTTGTCTCGTCGGTGATGGCAATGCCGGAGAGGAGCTCTGCCTCCAGTCGGTTGGGCTTGAGGGTGTGGAGCCGCCCCAGCACGCTGCGGAGCTTCACTGCCTTGGCAGTGGAGACCGGATCGGCGAAAATGGGGACGGACACCGTCTGGGCAAGATATTGGATGCTCTCTTCGGGGATGTTGGTGTCCAGCACGATCACCTGGCTGGCGGCCAGCAGCTTCTGCCGTCCGGCCAGGACCTGGGGCGTCAGGTGGCGGTAGATGTCCATGTCGCTGACGGCCAGGGCCATGTCTCCGTGTTCATCGTTGATGAAAAGGTAAGTGGAGGTGCGCCCGCCGGGGATGACGGGGGAGTGGGAGGCGTCGATGCCAAGCTCCGTGCAGCTGGCCGCGATCTTCTGGGCGTTGAGATCGTCGCCGAACACGGTCAGAAGCCGCACGTCCAGCCCCAGGAGGCTCATGTTGTGGGCGATGTTGCGTCCCACGCCGCCCAGGCTCATGCGCACGGCGCCGGGATTGGAATCCTGGGCCACCAGGGCACCGGCAGAGGTGCCGCCGATGTCCATGTTCACGCCGCCTACCACCGTCACATAGGGGGCGGTGCGGACGATGTAGCCCTTGCCGGCGATGTATCCCTTTTTCATCAGGTTGGAAATGTGCACCGCTGCGGAGGAGCGGGTGATGCCTGCCTTGTCCGCCAGCTCCTGTTGGGAGATCATGGGGTTTTCCTCGATCCAGTGCAGGATCTGTCGTTCCCGCTGCGTCATGGCGTCACCTCCTAAATAAGCAAAAATTTATAAAATAATCTAATGCTTATTTTACACACGGTTTTTCATTTGTCAACTGCAAAAATTTCCGGAAGTGGGGGCAAGCGGGGAACCAAGCCGCCCGGTTTGCCGTCTACCGAACCAGAGAGGAGGCGCCATCCATGAAACGAGCGTGGTTTTTTGTATTTATATCGGTGTACCTGTGCCTTTGCCTGCTGGCGTCCTGCGCGGCCAGCGGTGGGAACGAAGGGGAGGAGCCCCCTGCGGAAGAAAGCGGGGAGAGCACGGTGGTGTGCCGGGTGATCTCCCAGCAGGACGGCACGCTGCTGCTGGCGGGAACAGACGAGGGGACAGGGCTTTACCAGCTGCACCCGGAGGCCGATGTGCTGACGGTGGACGGCGCGGCCTTTGACCCGGCGGCACCGGACGCATATGCGGCATTTCCCGAAAGCTCCCTGGTGGGAGCGGTGGCCTCCGTGCGTTACGACGGCGGCATCCAGGAATCCTGGCCCATGGGCTTTTCCGGCGTGACGGGCGTGGATATTTCCTCCACGGAGGGGTTCAACGACCTGTGCGGGCTATACCTGCAGGTGCTGGAGGACCTGTGGTCGGTGGACGCGGGGCTCAACAACGACATTACGACGGTAGGCGTGGATCTGTCCTGCACCCGCCTGAGCCCCGGAGAGCGGTCCGCCGTGGCCTATGCCTTCGGCGTATCCCACGGCGTCACGGCAGTGGAGGGCACCTGGGACGAGCTGGTGGAGCAGGGCTATATCACCGGCGAGGCGCTGGAGGGGGGCGGCGACGCCCAGTTTTACCAGTGGGAGGATGGATGCCTTTTTGCCATCGAGGAGTCCGACGAGCCGGCGGCAGTCAACATGCCGGCCCTTGGCCCCGGCGAGACGGCACCCGGCTACGACGCCGTGGCCTTTGACGCCAGCAAGTGGCGCTCCAGTCTGGGGGCATACATGTTCACCGACTGTTCCGCCGTTTCCGACGGAGGCGGGCACTGGGACGGCTATACCGTGGGCGCGGAGATGATTTCCTGAAAAAACGCCCCACCCCCTTGTAAAACTGTGGAAAATGCGGTACAATACCTCATTATTGTGCGCACTGTCCCACGAAAAACAAGAAAACGGGTGAATCATATGAGCTTTACGAAAATCGCGGCGATCTATGCCGACAGCCAGACGCTGTCCGGCCAGACGGTAACGGTGGGCGGCTGGGCCCGCACCATCCGGGATATGAAGAATTTCGGCTTTGTGGAGCTGAACGACGGCTCCTGCTTCCGCAACCTCCAGGTGGTCATGGAAGCCGGTACGCTGGAAAATTACAAGGAGATCGCCGGCCAGAACGTAGGCGCCGCCCTGATCGTCACCGGCACCGTGGTGCTGACGCCGGAGGCCAAGCAGCCTCTGGAGCTGAAGGCCCAGCACATTGAGGTGGAGGGCGTGTCCGCTCCCGACTATCCTCTGCAGAAAAAGCGCCACAGCGTGGAATTCCTGCGGACCATCCAGCATCTGCGTCCCCGGACGAACCTGTTTTCCGCCGCCTTCCGGGTGCGGAGCACGGCGGCCTATGCCATCCACCGCTTCTTCCAGGAAAACGGATTCGTCTACGTGCACACCCCCATCATCACCGCCAGCGACTGCGAGGGCGCCGGTGAGATGTTCCAGGTGACCACGCTGGATCTGGAGAACGTCCCCAAGAACGAGGACGGCACTGTGGACTATACTCAGGACTTCTTCGGCAAGCGGGCCAACCTGACCGTGTCCGGCCAGCTCAACTGCGAGAACTTCGCCATGGCCTTCGGCAACGTGTATACCTTCGGCCCCACCTTCCGCGCAGAGAACTCCAACACCCAGCGTCACGCCGCTGAGTTCTGGATGATCGAGCCGGAGATGGCTTTCGCCGATCTGAACGACTACATGGATAACGCCGAGGCCATGATCAAGTATGTGATCCGCTATGTCATGGACAAGTGCCCCGACGAGATGAACTTTTTCAACTCCTTTGTGGATAAGGGATTGAAGGAGCGCCTGGAGCATGTGGCTTCCTCTGACTTTGCCCGTGTCAGCTACACCGACGCGGTGAAGATCCTGGAGGAGAACAACGACAAGTTTGACTTCAAGGTCTACTGGGGCTGCGATCTCCAGACCGAGCACGAGCGCTACCTCACCGAGCAGGTGTTCAAGCGCCCCGTATTTGTCACCGACTATCCCAAGGAGATAAAGGCGTTCTACATGCGCATGAACGATGACAACAAGACCGTTGCCGCTATGGACCTCTTGGTTCCCGGCGTTGGCGAAATCATCGGCGGCAGCCAGAGAGAAGAACGTCTGGAACTCTTAGAAAAACGTATGGACGAACGGGGTCTGAAGAAAGAAGACTACTGGTGGTATCTGGATC
>URKI01000064.1 GCA_900548505.1 uncultured Oscillibacter sp.
AGATGACCGCGCCGGTATAGGCGTTGCCGCCGTCCAGACGGACGCCGAAGCCGCCTGCGGAGCGGTAGGCCGTGATCTTGCCGGTGTCGGGGGCGAAGTTGTTGGCCGGGTCCTCCGTGGTGACGCGGCACTGGATGGCGTAGCCGTCGTGACGGATGGTGTCCTGGCTGGTGATGCCGATGAGGGGGTCGTTCAGGGGACGGCCCTCGGCGATGAGGATCTGGGAGCGCACCAGGTCGATGCCGGTGATCATTTCGGTGACGGTGTGCTCCACCTGGATGCGGGGGTTCATCTCAATGAAATAGTGATGGCCGTCCTTGTCCACCAGGAACTCCAGCGTGCCGGCGTTCACATAGCCCACGTGCTTGGCGATCTTCACGGCGTCGGCGCACAGTGCCTCCCGCACCTCGGGCGCAACAGAGAAAGCAGGAGCGAACTCCACCACCTTCTGATAGCGCCGCTGGAGGGAGCAGTCACGCTCATAGAGATGCACCACGTTGCCGTAGTTGTCTCCCAGGACCTGCACCTCGATGTGCTTGGGCTCCACCAGGAACTTCTCCATGAAGATGTCATCGTTGCCAAAGGCCTTCTTGGCCTCCGCCTTCACCAGGTCGAAGTTGATGCCCACCTC
Organism: uncultured Oscillibacter sp.; assembly: GCA_900548505.1. Taxonomy (GTDB): domain Bacteria; phylum Bacillota; class Clostridia; order Oscillospirales; family Oscillospiraceae; genus Oscillibacter. The sequence continues at coordinate 632 of URKI01000064.1, forward strand.
TTCCACGGTGTCACAGCGGCGCATGCCGCGGCCGCCGCCGCCGGCGGCTGCCTTCAAAATAACAGGGAAACCGAACTCCATGGCCAGCTTCTGGGCAGCCTGACGGCTCTCCAGAGGCTCCGTGGTGCCCGGGGTGGTAGGCACGCCGCACTCCACGGCCATCTGCTTGGCGGAGAGCTTGTCGCCCATCATGTCCAGTACCTTGGAGGACGGGCCGATGAACTGGATGCCGGCCTCCTCGCAGGCCCGGGCAAAGTCACCGTTCTCGCTCAAAAAGCCGTAGCCGGGATGGATGGCGTCCGCCCCGTGCTTTTTGGCCAGCTGGATGATGCGGGGGATATTCAAATAAGCGCCCAGGGGGCTCTCATTCTCGCCGATGAGGTAGGACTCGTCCGCCGCGGTACGGAAGAGGCTGTACATGTCTTCATTGGAATAGATGGCCACCGTCTGCAATCCCAGATCGTGGCAGGCCCGGAAGATCCGCATGGCGATCTCGCCCCGGTTGGCCACCAGCACCTTTTTAAAGGTTCGGCTCATAAATTCGCTTCCTCCTTCCTCCGCCCGTGGCGGAGCATACGATTTTTCTCAGTATACGCCTGTTGGCCGCCAGGATGCAACGGCATCTTCCGCCCCGCTTCCGATTTTCAGAGGAGACGACAGTTTTTCCCCTCCGGCGGACGGCAGCCTTGTTGATATCAGTGGCGCTGATAGGCGCCATCAGTTCCATGTTTACAAACGGCGCCGGGACCCTGCCGGGCCCGGCGCCGCTTCTTTATTTAGTGGATGGCCTTGGTATCCACGTCCTCTTTCAGCTTGGCCGTAAACTCGTCCATGGACATAACGCCCAGGTCGCCGTCGGCACGGTGCCGCACGGAGACGGTGCCCGCCTCGGCCTCCTTGTCGCCGATGACCAGCATGTAGGGGACCTTCTCCAGCTGGGCCTCGCGGATCTTCTTGCCGATCTTCTCGTTGCGGTGATCCACCTCCACACGGTAACCGGCGCCGTCCAGCTGGGCGGCCACCTGGTCGGCGTACTCCGCCGCACGGTCGGTGATGGGCAGCAGCTTGACCTGGACAGGGCTCAGCCAGGTGGGGAACGCACCGGCGAAGTGCTCGGTGATGACGCCGATGAAGCGCTCGATGGAGCCCAGCACCACACGGTGGATCATGACGGGACGATGCTTCTGGCCGTCCTCGCCCACGTACTCCAGCTCGAACCGCTCAGGCAGCTGGCTGTCCAGCTGAATGGTACCGCACTGCCAGGTACGGCCCAGGGAGTCGGCCAGATGGAAGTCCAGCTTGGGTCCGTAGAACGCGCCGTCGCCCTCGTTGATGACGAAGTCCTTGCCCATGTCGGTGATGGCGTTCTTTAGGATGTCCTGGTTGCGCTCCCACTCCTCCACAGTGCCGATGTGGTCCTCGGGCATGGTGGAAAGCTCGATGGTGTAGCTCAGGCCGAAGGTGGAATACACCTCGTCGAACAGACGCACCGTCTCCTGGATGACGTCCTTCATCTGATCCCGGGTCATAAAGACGTGGGCATCGTCCTGGCTGAAGCAGCGCACGCGGAACAATCCGTGGAGGGCGCCGGAGAGCTCATGACGGTGCACCAGACCGATCTCGCCCACACGCAGGGGCAGGTCACGGTAGGAGTGGGGCTCGCTGGCGTAGACCAGCATGCCGCCAGGGCAGTTCATGGGCTTGATGGCGAAGTCCTCACCGTCGATGACGGTGGTGTACATGTTCTGCTTATAGTGATCCCAGTGGCCGGAGCGCTCCCACAGCTGACGGTTGAGGATGATGGGCGTGGAGATCTCCACATAGCCGTACTTCTTGTGGATCTGGCGCCAGTAGTCCAGCAGGGTGTTCTTGAGCACCATGCCCTTGGGCAGGAAGAAGGGGAAGCCGGGACCCTCGTCCCGCAGCATGAAGAGGCCCAGTTCCTTGCCCAGCTTGCGGTGGTCGCGCTTCTTGGCCTCCTCGATTCTGGCCAGGTACTCGTCCAGCTCCTCCTTCTTGGGGAAGGCGATGCCGTAGATGCGCTGCAGGGTCTCACGGTTGGAGTCGCCGCGCCAGTAGGCGGCGTTGCAGGCGGTCAGCTTGATGGCGTTGCCCTTGATGCGGCCGGTGGAGTCCAGGTGGGGGCCGGCGCACAGGTCGGTGAACTCGCCCTGCTTGTAGAAGGAGATGTGGGCATCCTCGGGCAGATCCTGGATCAGCTCCACCTTGTAGGGCTCGCCCTTTTCCTCCATGAACTTGATGGCCTCTTCCCGGGGCAGCTCAAAGCGCTCCAGCTTCAGCTTTTCCTTGCAGATCTTGCGCATCTCGCCTTCGATCTTCTCCATGATCTCGGGGGTGAAGGGGAAGGGAGAGTCCATATCATAATAGAAGCCCTCGTCAATGGACGGGCCGATGGCCAGCTTCACCTCGGGGTAAAGCCGCTTGACGGCCTGGGCCAGCACATGGGAGCAGGTATGCCAATAGGTGCGGCGATACTCCTCATTTTCAAACGTATACAGGTTTTCCTCAGACATGTTGGTTTCCTCCTTTTTCGTCGAGGGGTGAAAAAAAATCTCACCCCTGAAAGATCAGGGGTGAGATACGAAAACGTATTCCACGGTTCCACCCTGCTTGCATCTAAAAAAGATGCCGCTCGTGTCCTCTGTAACGGGAGAACCCGTCCCAGCCTACATATCGGTGGGCAGCTCCGAGGCGGTGGCATGCTCCGGTTCCGGCAAGAGCCGCTTGCAGCCAGCGGCGGCCCCTCTCTGCTGTCATTCCCGGGCAGCGTCCTCTTCAACGCTTTTTGATATCGTGCAACACTATATCACGGTGTGCTGTCCCTGTCAAGGGCACATTTTTCCTCTGAGCAGGGAACTTTGTCCGCGCGTTTTATTCACTCGCCAGCCCACAGGATATCCCGGGCCACGGGGGTGTAGAACAGCCGCTCCACCTGGGAGCGATCCTTGGTGATGCCCAGGATCCACATGAGCTTTGCCGTCACCGCTTCCGTGGTCATGTCGTAGGCCTCCAGGACCCCCAGCGCGTTTTTCAGCCGATGGCCCACATGGTACACCCCCAGATCGCTGCCCTCGTTTTCCACCTGGGTGGTCATGACCACTGTCTTTCCCCGTTCCATCCAGTCCCGCACGCACTCAAAAAAGCCTCCGTTTTCCGGCAGCCCGCCTACGCCGAAGCTCTCGATGATCAGCGCGTCGTTGCGCTCGAGCAGAAAGTCCGCCTGCTCCCGGTCCGCTCCGGGCACCAGCTTCATCAGCGCCACCCGTTCGTTCAGTTCGTCGTAAAATACCGGCGCATCGGCGCACTCCGGGCGGATGAACCGCAGCAGCACGCCGTCCCGCAGCACCCCCAGCACCGGGAAATTGATGCTGGAAAAGGCCCGAAAGCTCTTGGAGCGGGTCTTTTTGGCCCGGGTCCCCAGGATCACCTTCCCGTTAAAGACGATGGACACCCCCGGCACGTCCTCCGTGGCGCAGCGCAGGGCATCGGTGAGATTGATTTTGGAGTCGGTAGAGTCAAAGCCCATGGGCTTCTGGGCGCCAGTGAACACGATGGGCTTGGGGCTTTGCTGGATCATGTAGCTCAGCGCGGCGGCGGAATAGGCCATGGTATCGGTGCCGTGGGTGATGACAAAGCCGTCGTAGGCTTCGTAGTTCTCGCGGATGCACCGGCTCATGAGCTTCCAATGGTGGGGCCCCACGTTGGTGCTGTCCAGGTTCAGAAGCTGCAGGCACTCCACCTGGCAGATGCCGGACACCTGAGGAAGATGCTCCAGAAGCTGGCTGGTGGTCAGCTCCGGCGCAAGGCCGCTCTCCGTCACCGCGGAGGCGATGGTGCCGCCGGTGCCGATCATCAGAATCTTTTTCATGTGATTCACTCCAGTTCTCTATGTTCCAGGGCCGCCAGGCCGAACCGGGCCGCCAGGGCAATGCGACGCCGGGCCTCCTCGTCCGGGGCGCTGTCCCACTTTTGCCGCAGCGTGCGCAAAAAAAGCCCCCGCAGGGAATCCTCCCCTGCGCCGGCCCACACGTCGGCGGCCATACGGGTCTCGTCCCGCACCTCCAGGGCATAGAACCGCTCCCGCAGGGCGGACTCCACCGCCCGGACATTCACGGCGCCGTCCGCCTCACCGGTGAGGATGATGCGGTACAGGTCCCGCCGGGTATCGCCATGGACGGCCTGCTCCACCGCCTCCAGGGCCGTACGGCCGGTAACGTCCGCCTCCACGATCTCGTAGCGGCGGCGGGCAAAGGGGACGAACGACGCCTCTACAGCGCCGTCATCCGACACGGTGCCACACAGTACGCCCTTCTCCCCCGTCTCGTCAAAGCCCCGCCCCTCCGGGCAGCCGGGCCAGGCCCAGAGCGTTGCGCCGCAGCGCTGGGGCTCCATGCCCTTGTGGACATGTCCCAGCGCCAGATAGGCAAGGCCGCTCTGGGCGATGTCCTGGCGGGAAATGGGATCGTAGCGGCGGCGGGAGGGCTCCACCTCCCCGTGGAGGACGCCCAGGTGGACGCGGCCGTCCGCCGGGGCGGAAAAGCCCGCCAGCAGGCTCTCCGCCTGCTCAGGTCCGGTAAACGCCGCCCCGTGCACCACGGCGCCCAGCGCCGGGATCTCCACCGCTTCCATCTGTCCCGCCCGGAAAATGTGGACATTCTCCGGCCAGGCCACTGTGTCCCACAGCCCACCGGGCGTATAGAAATCATGGTTTCCCGGGGCGATGCAAACCAGCGCCTCCATGCGTCCAAGCTCTGAAGCCAACTGCTCAGCGGTATCCCGGTAGACGCTGCCGGAGTCCAGCAGGTCCCCGGCCAGCAGCACCAGGCGGATGCCCCGGGCGTTCACATAGTCCGCCATGCGCCCCAGCATGGCCCGGCTCTCCCGGCGCCGCTGGGCCGCCAGCTCCGGCGGCAGAGCGGAAAAGGGGCTGTCCAGATGGAAGTCGGCCCCGTGCAGAAACTGGAACATACCTTACGCCTGCTGCTCTTCCGGCCGCCAGCCCTTGCACACGTCCACCCACTCCACGAAGTTGGATGCGCACCGCTCCAGCTCCTCGCAGGTGAGCTCAATGGCGCTGTTGTCGCTGCCGGCAGCGGGGAACACCGTCTCAAACCGCTTGAGGGAGATGTCCAGATATACCTTCACGTCCTCCAGCAGGGCAAAGGGGCACACGCCTCCCACATCGTGACCGATGCGGTCGTGGGCCTCCTCAAAGGTGAGCATCTTGGCCTTGGTGTGGAAATAGGCCTTGTAGCGGCTGTTGTCCACCTTGGTGTCTCCCGCCACCACGATGATAATGGGCTGGTCGTCCACCTTGAAGCTCAGGCTCTTGGCGATGCGGGCGCCCTCCACGCCGACGGCCACCGCCGCCAGCTCCACTGTAGCAGAGGAGACGGAAAACTCCCGGATGCGTTCTTCCATGCCCAGAGGGCGGAAATATTCTCTGACTCTTTCGATCGACATATGCCTCTCTCCTGTTCGTTTGGATCTATCGTTGACTCAGCGCACGTCCACCCGCTCCACGGCGGTGCAAAGGCCTGTTGTGCTGTCCAGCGTGAAAATGGCGCCCTGGAGCTTGCAGGGCCCCTGGGGCGCCTGGTAGCGGCCCGGCAGGCCGCCCAGAAAGCCCTCCACCGACTGCTCGGGCCGGATGCCCAGCACGGATTCCACTGCCCCGGTCATGCCCAGGTCCGTGATATAGCCGGTGCCTTTGGGATATACCCGCTCGTCGGCGGTGGGCACATGGGTGTGGGTGCCCCACAGGGCGCTCACCCGCCCATCCAGATAGTAGCCCATGGCCAGCTTTTCGCTGGTGGCCTCCGCATGGAAGTCCACCAGAGTGAACGTAGCCTTGTCCTTTTCCAAAAGGCGGTCAGCGGCGGTAAAGGGGTTGTCCGCCCCCCAGGCCAGGTCACACCGGCCGATGAGGTTCATCACCCGGATCTGTACCGCCCCCAGGTCGTAGACGCCGCAGCCCCGGCCCGGCGTCCGGGCGGCGTAGTTGGCCGGACGCAGCAGCCAGGGGGCCTCGTCCAGGAGCGTGCCGATCTGGCTCTTTCCAAAGGCGTGGTTGCCCAGGGTCACCACGTCGGCGCCGGCGTCATAGATGCGCCAGGCCTGCTCCTCCGTCAGCCCCACACCGGCGGCATTTTCCCCGTTGACTACGGTAAAGGCAATATTTTTCAGCTTCTTCAGGGGGCGCAGGTGCCGCTCCAGGTGCCTGAGGCCCGGCTCCATCACCACGTCGCCCACCGCCAGAATGTGATATTCCATCAGCGCGCCTCCTCTTCCGGCAGCTCCAGGATCTCCGCCAGCTCCGCAAACGAGCGGATATGCCAGCGGGCACAGCTCTCCTCGTCCGCCTCCCCCTCCGGCGTGAAGCGGCAGCCGTCGACGCCTGCGCCCTTTGCTGCCAGCATGTCCAGCTCCCGGTCGCCTACCGCCAGCGTGCGGGCAGGGTCCAGGCCGTGGGTGGAGAGCAGATAGAGGTTTCCCGCCGGGCTGGGCTTTCGTTCAAACCGGGTACCAGCGGACACCACGTCCTGGAAATATCCCGTCAGTCCCGCGCCGGCCAGGTAGTCATGGACGGAGCCGCTGCGGTGGGTGAAGACGAAATTCCGCCCCCCTGCCGCCTGGAACCGGCGCAGCATCTCCTCCGCATGGGGAAAAGGCAGCGCCTTGGGCTGGCCGTGCTGGGTAACCCAGTCCCGGTACACCCGGTCCACCGTCTCCGCATCCATGCCCGCCTGGGCGGCACAGTAGTCCAGCACCTCTCCGCGGGAACGGGTAAAATGCGCCAGCAGATCCTCCAGGGGCAGCAGGACGCCCAGCGCCGCCATTACCGACTGCAGGTCCCGGCACATGGGCGGGTAAGTGTCAAACAGCGTCCCGTCAAAGTCCCAAATGATATTATCGTAGCGCATAACCATGCTCCTTTTCACTAATTGGGTATCAGTATAGCAAATCCACATTCTTTTCGCAAAGGCTTCTGAAAAATTTTTGCACCCCGTTGCCTTTCGCCCGTCGCTTGCTTATAATGGGGAGCGTGCAATAAGCAACACTGATTTCAGGAGGAGCCCCCATGGCAGTCAAGCTGGAGCTGTATCGCGTGTTCAAGGAGGTTGCCGAGACCGGCAACATCTCCGTGGCCGCCAAGAATCTCTATATTTCCCAGTCCGCGGTAAGTCAATCGGTCAAGCAGCTGGAAAACGCTCTGCAGGCCCGTCTGTTCGCCCGCAGTCCCCGGGGCGTCACCCTGACCGGGGAGGGCCAGATGCTCTATCAGTACGTCCGCAGCGCCCTGGGGCTCATCGCCACCGGTGAGGACAAGCTCTCCCAGGCCCAGCAGCTGCTGCTGGGCACGCTGGTCATCGGCGCCAGCGACACGGTCACCAGCTTCTTCCTCACCTCCTATCTGGACGAGTTCCACCGCCAGCACCCGGGCATCCGGCTCAAGATCGTCAGCGGCCGCAGCGCCAAGGTGCTCAGCCTGCTCAAGTCCGGTGCGGTGGATATCGCCTTTGCCTCCTCCCCGTCGGATAACGCTCTGGAGTGCTGGCCCTGCTTCGCCACCCACACGGCCTTTGTGGCCGGCAGCGGCTACCCCTGCGACTTCGGCCACCGCTACACCCGCCAGGAGATCGCCGCTTTCCCGCTGATCCTGCTGGAACGCAAGGCCAGCAGCCGGGTGTTTCTGGAGCAGGAATTTCTTAAAAGCGGCGTGTCCCTCACGCCGGAGATTGAGCTCTCTTCCCGGCAGCTGCTGGTGTCTCTGGCCAAGATCGGCCTGGGCGTGGCAGGCGTCACTCTGGAATTTGTCCAGGACGCCCTGGAGAGCGGGGACATCCGCCTTCTGAAAACCGATTTTGAGATCCCCAAGCGCAGCGTGGATATGTGCACGCTGCGGGACGTGGCCCCCACGGCAGCCGCCAGCGCCTTTATGGAGATGGTGCGCCGTGGACATGTGTGAGAGGTGCGCCGTGGAGACATTCATCCTGATCCTGGAGCTGGCGGGCACCATGGCCTTTGCCGCCTCCGGCGCCATCACCGCCCTGAAAAAGGGCATGGACCTGTTCGGCGTATGCATCCTGGGTCTGACCACCGCCGTGGGCGGCGGTGTCATCCGGGACGTGATCTTAGGCAACACCCCGCCGGCCACGTTCCTCAACCCCATCTACGCCTCCGTGGCACTGGTGACTTCTCTGGTGCTGTTTCTGCCCCGCATCCGGCATCTGCTCATGTGGGACCAGCGGCTCTATGACCTGTCCATGCTGATCCTGGACTCCCTGGGTCTTGGGATCTTCACCGTGGTGGGCATCCGCATCGCCTGGCGCTCCATGGCAGAGCCCCCGCTCTTTTTGCTGGTGTTCGTGGGCGTGGTCACCGGCGTAGGCGGCGGCGTGCTGCGGGATGTGATGGCCGGCGATACGCCGTACATCTTCGTCAAGCACATCTATGCCTGCGCCTCCCTGGCCGGCGCTCTGGCCTGTGCCATGCTGTGGCGCCCGGCAGGAGAAGTGGCCGCCATCCTCACCGGCGCGGGCGTGGTGGTGCTCATCCGCTTCCTCTCCGCCCACTATCGCTGGAATCTCCCCCGCGCACAGGACTAAGCAAAACTGCCCCGGACCGTCCGCCTTACGGCGTGTGGTCCGGGGCAGTTTTTTCTTCCTGGGGCAGCGCCCGGAAGTACTCCACAATGAAGCGCCGCAGCTGCCGCACCGGCTCGGGGTGGTAGGCGTCCTTTTTCCAGGACAGCACCAGCCGCAGGCACGGCACGCTCTCCGCAATGGGCAGCTCCCGGATGCCGGTCTTGTCCTGTGCCTGCAGGGTATAGACCGGCACGATGGCAAAGCCCATGCCCCGCTCCACCAGATTGCGGATCATGAGGGGGTCGTCGCTGTAAATGGGGCGGCGCACCCGCACGTCGAACTCATCCAGCACCTGCTGCAAGATGACGCTGATGAAGCGGTTGGGAGCAAGGCCGATCATGGGCTGGCCCGTCAGATCCCCCAGGCGCACCGCCTCCCCGGCGGCCAGGGGATGCTCCCGGGGCAGCCACACCCGGAACGGGTCCTCCACCAGCTCCACGCTGGAGTACTTGGGCGGGTGGATCAGCGTGGAGCCGATCATCAGGTCATACTCCTGGTTGCGGATCACATTGTTGTCGTTTTGCACCACGCTGACGGCAACATCCGGGCTGCGCTCATAAAACCGCGCCAGAAGGTCCGGCAGGAAGCTGGCCGCCGCGCGGGCCACCAGCCGCACCGGCTGGCGCTCCTGCTGGACGCCCCGCAGCTCCGCGCGGATGTCCCCCACGTGCTTGAGCACCTCCCCGGCCCGGGTCTGGAGCAGCGTACCGCTCTCCGTCAGCACGATGCTGCGGCCCCGCCGCTCGAAGAGCTTGGTGCCCAGTTCCTCCTCCAGCTGCCGGATGACCCGGCTGAGGGCCGGCTCCGACAAATTCAGTTCCCGGGCCGCCCGGGTCATATGTTCCATCTCCGCCACCTTGGCAAAATACCTTAATTGATACAGCTCCATGTTGTCCGCTCCTCAGGGATTTTTCTTCATTATAACATACTCCTGTCTCTTATACACATCTGACGCTGCCGACGACTAGTCGAGTG
>URKI01000065.1 GCA_900548505.1 uncultured Oscillibacter sp.
CGAGATAGGCTCCGGTCTCGTGGGCTCGGAGATGTGTATAAGAGACAGGACCCCCTTGGTAAAGCTCGTCTCCACAGCCTCCCCTGCAATCGCAGATGCCATAGAGCCAAACAGCGTAGCGTCTCCGGTGCTGACAACAACCGCAGCTGCACTGCCCGAAATCACGTTGCTTCCCATGAATGCAATATTGGTATAATCGGTTATACTCTCCTTCTGCACACTTCTGCTCGGTGTTTTTTCGATAGGCTCGCTTTCGCCCGTCAAGCTGGATTGGCTGATGAATAAGTCCTTCGCCTCTAAAATGCGGACATCCGCAGGAATCATATCCCCTGCCGCCAAATGCACAATGTCGCCCACAACCAAATCGTCCATCGGAATTTCTATCTTTTCCTGCTCTCTGCGAGTAACGGTGCAGGTCGTTGTTATCATTGCCAGCAGCTTTTCCGCTGCATTGCCGCTTCTGGATTCCTGCACAAAGCGCAGTGTGCCGGAAATGATAACCATTGTCAAAATGATGACTACGGTTAAGGGGTCAAAGTCCTCCGGCGCGCTCCCAAAAAGTGCAAAATAAGGGAACACCATATCCGTTATGGTGGATACCACAGCCAGACAGAACAAAATCGCCGTAAATGGATTGATAAAAGCACCTGCCAGACGTTTCGCCAGAGATTGCTTTTTCTCATGTGTCACTTTATTTGAGCCGTACTTGGTGCGGCTGACCGCCACTGCCTCTGCATCCAGTCCCCGTAGGGTGGTATGCAGGCTTTTCAAAACCTCCTGCACAGGATTGGCAGCCGCAAATTGAATACGCTGGTTCTGCTCATCCCGCAGCACTGCCTTTTCCACCGTCTGCCGCACAGCCATGCGGTTTTCTTTCTTGTTCATTTCTCATACCTCCTTTTTCTGCGATTATTTTCTGTAATACCGATTGCTTTTTTCGATATACCAAACATCAAAGCCTGCCACAATGAACCATGCAATCATGGCAATCGCAAACCAATGGCTTGTAGGTACCATTTCTCTCGGTGCCTTTCACAGAATACAAAAATCGCAAGGAAAATCACATGGTCAAAACCTTGCGATTTCCTTGCGATTTGGTCAGGGTGTCTCTCTACAGCCTGTCATTGAACTTGTAGCCGATGCCCCAGATGGTCAGGATGTACTCCGGTGCGTCCGGGTTTGGTTCGATTTTCTTCCGGAGCTTCCGGATGAACGACATGATGTTGCTGTCATCCAGCAGATAGTCGTTTTCCCACACCGCCTGATAGATCTGCTCCTTGGTAAATACCTCTCCCCGGTTGCGGGCCAGGAAATACAGAATGTCAAACTCCTTGGGGGTCAGCGGGATCTGCACGCCGTCCCGAACCACTCTGCGCAGCCGCAGGTCAATGGAAAGTGCGCCGCAGACGATGGTGTCCTCCAGAAAAGCCGGGGTGTCCGCATCCCCCAGCTCCAGCATGAGGGAGTCCGCCGTGCCGCTCATGAGCTCTCCAATCCCCTCCCGCAGCTCTCCTGCCGCCGCAGTGTCGGGCGCGGTGCGGAGCTTTTCGGAAAGCCACTGGGCAAAGGAGGGGTCCAGGGCGATCAAGCCGATTTTCTTTTTCATGCCGGATCTCCTCCTTTCAAAGCAATTCCCGGTATTTTTTCGTATACCGCCGTTTGGCCCAAGTGACCAGGAGCAGGTACAGGATAACGGCCGCGGCCAGAAACGCGAAATAGCGCAGCGGCAGTGCGGTCAGCCCGATCAAATTTCCCACCGGCGTGAAGATGAGCCCGGTAAAGAGCAGGGTGCCCAGCAGCGTGACCAGCATCACCGGGCGGGAGGGTCGGCTCTGGAGCAGCGGCACTTTGGAGGTCCGCAGCAGATGCAGGATCAGCACCTGCGTCCACATGGACTCCAAAAACCAGCCGGTCTGGAACACCGTGATGAACTGAGCCTGTGCGCCGCTCCCGGCCAGGGACGCAAAGTCGCCCCCGCAGAGCACGGGGCAGAGCACGAAAAACAGATACGCAAAGGTGAGGATATCGAAAAAGGAGCTGATGGGGCCGAAAAACCGCATGAAGCGGCCCAGGGTCCTGCCGGACCACTCCAGAGGCCGGGCGCAGGCGTCTTCGTCCACATGGTCCCACGGAAGGACCAGGCACAAAATGTCATACAGCAGGTTCAGCAGCAAAAGCTGCACTGAGGTCATGGGGAAAAAGGGCAGAAACACGCTGGCGATCACGATGGAGAGAATATTGCCGAAATTGGAGGAGGCCGTGATCCTGATGTACTTGGAGACATTGGCAAAGGCCTTTCGCCCCTCCAGGATGCCGTCTCCCAGCACATTGAGGTCCTTTTTCAGCAGGATGACGTCCGCACCCTCCTTGACGGCCTCCGCCGCGGTATCCACCGATATGCCCACGTCCGACTCCACGATGGCAGGCAGGTCGTTCATGCCGTCTCCCAAAAAGCCCACGGTGTGCCCGTTGTCCTGAAGCGTCCGCAGGACCTGAACCTTCTGCCTGGGCGACAGCTCCGCAAACACGGTGGTCTGCTCCACCTTTACCGGGAGCTCATCGTCACTCAGCTGCTCCAGCTGGCTGCCCGTCAGGATGTGCGCCGTGTCGATCCCCAGTCTCCGGCAGATGGAGATGGTCACGTCCCTTTGATCGCCGGTCAGCACCCGGATGCCCACGTGAAGCTCCTGCAGCCTGCCGATGGCCGCGGCCGCCGTCTGCTTGGGCGCATCGAAAAACGCCAGATATCCCAGCAGGATCAGGTCCCTCTCATCCTCAGGGGCCAGCTGCACCTGTTCCAGCGGTTTATACGCCACCGCCAGGACCTTCATGCCGTCTTCCAGCATCTCGTCCACGACAGCGTGAACACTGGCATATCCGTCCGCATCCATGGGGCAGCGCTGGCCCCTGTATTCCACGGCGCTGCACCGGCGGCACACCTCGTCCACGCTGCCTTTGACAACGAGAAGGTTTTCCCCCTGGCGCCCCACCAGGACGCTGGCAAACCGCCGCTCATAGTCAAAGGGGCGCTCGTCCAGCTTTCGGTACTCCGCCGCCAATTCCAGAAAGTGCGCGTGCTGCCCCGGCAGGTCCCGGTATTTCAAAACGGCGCTGTCCAGGTGATTCCTGACGCCGGTATGATAGAGGCTGTTCAGATAGGCAAGGTCCAACACCCGCCCGCTCTCGTTGCCCAGCAGATCCATGTAGTATTCCAGAGATATGACGTCGCCGGTCAGCGTGCCGGTCTTGTCCACGCACAGAATATCCATGCTGCCGAATCCCTGCATGGCGTTGATATTTTTGACCACGGTCTGCTTTTTGCCCATGGCCGCGCTGCCCTTGGCCAAACATGCGTTGATGACCATGGGCAGCATCTCCGGGGTCAGACCCACGGCAACCGACAGCGCAAACAAAAAGGCGGAAAACCAATCGCCCTTCGTCAGTCCGCAGGCGAGAAAAACCACCGGGATCAGAACCGCCATGAAGCGGATGAGCACCCAGGCAATGGAATTTGCTCCCCGGTCGAACCCGTTTTTCAGATGAGCTTCCGCCGTGGAAAAGCCGCCGTAAACGGTGTCTTCCCCCACCGCAAGCACGATGCCCTCGCCGCTGCCGCCTGTGACAGACGAGCCCATGAATGCAATATTGCCGTATTCCGAATAGGACCGCGCCTGTTCCCGGGAAAGGCACCCGGCGTGCTTTTCCAGTATGGCGCTCTCCCCCGTGATGACGGACTGGGACACGAACAGATCGTTTGCCTCGGTCAGCCGGATATCCGCCGGGACACGGTCCCCGGCAAAGAGCCGGACCTGGTCCCCCACCACCAGTTCTGTGGAGGACAGCCGGACCCACGTTCCGTTCCTGCGCACCAGCACCGTGGACGCGATCATCCCCGTCAGGCGGTCCGCAACGCGCTTTGCCCGCAGCTCCTGGGCAAAGCGTACCGTGCCGCTGATGAGCAGCATACACAAAATGATGACCACCGTGGTGATGTTCCGGCTGAAATTGGACGCCAGCACCATATCGGTCAAAAAAGATATGCACGCCAGCACAAACAAAATGACCGTGAACGGGTTCAGAAAGGCCCGCCGCAGGCGATAGAGGATGGTGTCCGAAGCCCGACCCGACAAACAGTTCTTTCCGTATCGGGCTCGGCTCTCCTCCGCCTGTTCATCGCTGTAGCCTTGGCTGGAAATATGAAAATCCCGCAGCAGCGTGTCTTTGTCCATGTATGCGTAATCCAGCACACGCCGGTGCGCTATAGGGCTTGTTTTCATTGCCTCACCTCCGCAGGGTTTTTCTATCATACCATAGAATCATCCTGCTGCGCGGAATGAAATCCTTGCTTTTTTCTTGCTTTCCAACAGGAATCCCATCCTGCCGGTGTCCGGATCTGCTCTTTCAGTCCTCATCCCCGGCCTTGAAGTTGTAGATGGGGCGGATGATCTTCACCACTTCCGCCGTGGGGCCGATGTTGTCCAGGATGTCCTGCATGCCCTTGTAGGCCATGGGACACTCGTCCAGGGTGGCCTTGCTCACGGAGGTGGTGTAGACCTCCGCCATCTGCTTTTTGAATTCGGACACCGTAAAAGACTGTCTGGCATCCGCCCGGCTCATGAGACGTCCAGCGCCGTGGGGCGCGGAGCAATTCCAGTCCTCGTTGCCCTTGCCCACGCAGAGAAGGCTCCCGTCCCGCATATTGATGGGAATGAGCAGCTGCTCTCCCGCCTGGGCGGACACGGCGCCCTTGCGCAGGATCATGGCGTCGGTATCGATATAGTTGTGGATGGTGGTGAACTGCTCCTCCACGTGGAGCTTCATGCCCTTGATGATCTCGTCCATCATGGCCTGCCGGTTGAGCATGGCAAAGCGCTGGACGATCTTCATGTCATGGATATACTGCTGGAACAGCTCCCCGGACACATAAGCCAGTGCCTTGGGGATACTGGTCTGTTTGCAGCTGCGGAGTTTCTTCAGCTCTTTCTGGATCTCTTTCTCCCGGCCCTCTGCTTTCATCCGGGCGATCAGAGCCTCCAGCGAGGCATCATCGGTATGGTTCAGGACCTTGTAGCCCGCCTCCTGATAGTAGCTGGCCACCTCCACCCCCAAATGGCGGCTGCCGGAGTGAACCACAATGTAGAGGTTTCCCTCGTCATCTTTGTCCACCTCGATGAAGTGGTTGCCGCCGCCCAGGGTGCCGATGCTCTTTTCTGCCCGCAGCAGATCCACATGTCGGGCGCAGCACAGCTCCCTCAGGTCGATCTCATCGAGGTAGCGGTGGGCCTTATCCCGGATGGAAAAGCCGGAGGGGATCTTCTCGTAGATCAGCTTGTCCAGCTTCTGCAGCTCCAGCCGTCCCTCCCGGATGCGGGTGGTCTCCATGCCGCAGCCGATGTCCACACCCACCAGGTTGGGCACCACCTTGTCGGTGATGGTCATGGTGGTGCCGATGGTGCAGCCCTTGCCGGCGTGGATGTCGGGCATGAGCCGGATGCGGCTGCCCGCCGTGAATTCCTGGTCGCACAGTTCCTGGACCTGCGCGATGGAGGCGCTGTCCGCCACATCGGTGAAAATCCTGGCTTCGTTGTATTTTCCTTTGATTTCGATCATAGTTTCCTCTCAATTTCAAAAATAAAATCCATGGCACAGCCACGCTTTTATGACGTCATAGACTCCCTTTTGGATACAACACCCTGGGTTCCGCCTGGGCAATGACATCTATCACGTGATTTTGGGTGAAGATCCCATAGTGCTTCCAGGGAGCCGGATAAACGGAGCCGTCTTCCAGTCGGCACGCATCCGTTACCGTCAGGAAGTAATCCAGAAAACGGGATTTTTCAAACTGCACCAGGTACGTCCCCGTTCCCTCCGCCGACGCATCATAAGCGGCGTAGGACTCGTTCCGCACCTGATAGAGGATATAGTCCTCAAAAATCACAACCACTCTCCGGGACGGGTCCGGGACGATGGGCTTGCAGTCCGCAAGGACCTGGTCCAAAACCGGATCTCCGCAAGAACCCTCATCCGCTTCCCCCGCAGCCGCGCCCAAAATCGTAACATGCAGTTCATTCCCCGTTTCCTCCTGCAGCTTTGCAAGAAACGGCATACTGCCGCACTCAGAGAAGAGGCTCCCGGCCTGCTGAAAAGAAATGAATCGTTGCATATGGTGTTCCTTTCCCGCTGTATTCATTCTGCTGTCTGTCAAAGCGACGCCGGACCATCATGGATTTTCCGTCAGTCCTGCTCCGTGCCCAGCACCCCGCCGTAAAGGACGGCATCTTCCCCCTGGAACAGCATCCGGCTGCCCGAGAGGCTGCAGCGCTCCACGCCGATCCGGGAGGCATGGAACATGGGGACGGCCTCCTGCTTTTGTCCAAGACGGCCTCCCTGGCGGGTGAAGCAATAGAATTTACTGCTCTTCTGGAATCCGCTTTGGAATAGGAACTGATCGCCGGAAGCGGACACAGCGAAAGCCTCGCTTCCCTCCATCGGAACATCCAGCACCAGGTCCTCCCGAAAGTCCGTCCGCACCAGCCGGAACTCGTCGTAATAATAGAACCATAGATTTTCCCTCTCATCCAGACTGATGGCATAGCAGTCATAGATGGGATATCTTTCATTCTTCCAAAGGGGGATTCCCTCCGGTGTCCATGCAATCAGCCCGCTGGCCCCCAGGGGCTCCTCCCAGTCATTGCTGCCAAATATTCCCTCGTCAAAGTAGCCGGTGACGATGATGCCGTCTGCCTTGACCACGCAGTTCTGGATGCCGTCCCCCAGGCAGAAGCGGGACAGGATGGCTCCGTCCCTGCTGATGACCCAGGCATTTTGGTCGGGGCCGCTCTCCCGCCAGGCGCTTCTGGCCCCCAGCAGCAGGAAGTGCTCTCCTATGGGCCGCAAAAAATGAAACTGGAATTTCAAAAGCCCCAGGGGAAAGAGGTTGGTTTCCAGCACCCGCTGCTCCGTCCAATTCACCCGGATCTCAGCGACCGTATAGACCGCAGGTGTCTTGAACCAATCCTCACTTTGCCGCCCGGAAGGCTGCTCCAGGAGAAGATAGACATTCCCGTCCCGCCCCACGGAAAAATCCGTCACTGCTGCGTCCTCCAGATGGTTTTCTCCACGCAGCCGGTCCAGATCGATGATGGAAAACAGAGGCAGCTGTTTCGTTTTCAGATTTTTTTGCATCGTTTATTCCTCATTCCTGCAAATTTTGCGGTTTTTCTCCGATCGGTCCTCCCTCACCCGGCCAGTATCCACGGAGGATGCGTCCAAAACAGAAAACGCCCTGCGGCGCGCTGTCTCTCGGACAGGCTGACGCAGGGCGTGAAACGGCGCGAAGAAAGTGCCGCATCTGCCTCCAGATGTGGTCTCCTCCACAGACAAAATCCATTTTTTATAGAAAAACGAAGTTATCTTCAACTGATTCGTACGCATTTCCTAAAAATTTCCGATTCCATTGCACTTTTTATGCGCTGGCAGGGTCGTTTTCCTATCATACCGAATTCCTCGCAAATTATCAACCAAAACTTGCCTTTGCCGGTGCTCCTGCCATGTCTTAGGATCAAATGCAGCGAGATTCGATCAAAATTTCCTGCATGAAGTCTTGCTTCTTTCCTGCTTTGCCCGCCTGGAGCGGTGGGATCGCTCTGCTCCTAACCCGATCGCTCCGCCGCAATGGGCTGCCCGTTCACCTCGTCCCGCTCCGGCTCGTGTTCGGAAACCAGTTGCCGGTCATAAGGCGCTATGGTATCATATGGGTTACTGGCCGCGATCAACCGAACCGGATTTGACGAGCAGAACGGAGAACCATATGAAAGAAATAGATCCAAAAAGCACCTCCCGAGCCCTGGCCTTTGCACTCTGGATGAAGGCTCCCATGCCCATGGTGACCCTGATGAAGACGCTGGACGTGACGCCGCTGGTGCGTCTGAGCCGGAAGCGGAATCTGAAATTCAATATGCTCTTTTGCTGGTGCATCGGAACGGCGGCCGAGCAGACAGAGGAGTTCTATCTTCTCCCGGTGGGAGACAGGCTGATACGCTACGACCGTTTGGCAGTCAATACGGTGGTGACTACCCGCGATGGCGGCATCGCCACCTGTGACATTCCCGTTTCTGCGGATCTGGAGCAGTTCAACCGGGACTACCTGACGCTTACCAGTCAGGTCCATGAAAGCGGAGAGAGCTTTGAACTGGGCGAGGACTATATGGTCATCGGCACCTCCGCCCTGGCGGGGTATGAGATCGACGGTGCGGTGAACATCTACGCCGGATGCTATAATAACCCCTTCCTCATCTGGGGCAAGTACCGAAAGACGTGGCTGCGCGCCACGCTGCCGGTGTCCTTCCAGTTCCACCACACCCAGATGGACGGCATCCCGGCGGCAGAATTTTTGGAGCGGCTGCAGCGGAAAATCCGGCAGCTTTGAAGTTTTTCCTCCACTCCGGCGCTCCGTCAGCTGATCCCCTGCTTTCCCGGCGAACGGAATATAGACGCAATTGTCCCATGCCGTATGGATTCTCTGAATTGATACGGCATGGGACATTTTCTATTTACTTTCCATAAACGAAAATAACTGTTTGACACAGGCCCTTTCGGCGCAAGCATCCAGCACAGCGCTTATCCTTCGCCCCTTCCATCTCTGGGCCGTACGCAGGACTCGATGATATCGGCGATCATCTCCACCTCATCCGCACAGTCCTGCCGCAGCCACTCCTTGACGATGGCGATGATCCCCTCCACATAGTAGGCCATGTAATAGGGGCGGTGGGCAGTCGGGATCTCAAACCGCTCCAGAATGGGACCGAGAAGCTGCTGTTTCAGCTCTCCATACCGTGTATGAGCCTGCATGCTGCCCGGGTTTCGGAATGCCGCCCGGTAGACCTTTTTGTTGTCCCGGATAAAGCGGAGGTAAGGAAGCAGATATTCCCGGGTGACCAGCACCAAGTCTTCCCGCTCCCGGCTGTCCATATCCCCCAGGATCTCCTCTTCCCGCTGGGGAAAGTAAGAGCGGAATCGCTGGTTGATCATCTCCAGCGTCTCTTCCACCAGATCGGCAATGGTCTCATAGTGCAGATAAAACGTGGAACGGTTCACACCGGCCAGGCGGCAGATCTCCTTCACCGTGATATATTCCAGGTCTTTCTCCTCCAGCAGGGCGATAAGTGCCTCATCCATCCGCAGCGCGGTATGGAAATATTTGCTTTCGGACTTGTTCATCTGCCGCCCTCCTCTCGGTTTACTCTGCCGCTTCGCTGATCTCCCGGGCCAGCTGCATGATCTCAAAGGCATACTTTTCCTTGCCGGACCGCAGGAGCTTTTTGTAAATGGGGTAGTTCACGCCCACGCCGACGAGTCCCACAATCCCCAGCAGAATCCCGCCTCCTGTCATCAGGGCGCCGCCCCCTCCGATCACCTGCATAGAAAGGCACATTCCAAGGCCCAGGACCAGGGTCATCAAAACGCCGAAGCTGTAGGCAAAGATATTGGCGGGACCTTTCGCTTTCCGGTCCAGCTTTCTCAGGGCGAGGACCTTGGAGGTGTCCTTGGGGGCATATTCGTTGGCGATGGCTTCTCAAAAATTTTATCCGTGTTCATGG
>URKI01000066.1 GCA_900548505.1 uncultured Oscillibacter sp.
GCTATAGAGCGACTTTGTTAATAGAATTTGCATACAGAAAGAAAACGGCCGAGGCAGAAAAAGTGGCTTGGCGGATAGATAGGAGAAGAGTGAGTTGCTGGAGATAAAACCATAGAGGAGAAAAAGTTATATTTTAGCGCAGATTTTTGTGTTAGGCCTCTTTAATGGCAGATATGGGAAAATTACACATTAAGGCAGTACCAAAGATCAGAATTGGTTCGTTGTATACCTGCACTATGGATTTGGAAAGGTTAACGGCCTGTTGAATGAATGAAGTCAGAGGCGGCAGAGCACTCTGACTCCATTTAACACTAAATTCCCGAAAGACTTATTTGATTGTCACTGCCCTGAGATGTCTGGGCAGGGAGCCTACAACGATTAGTTTTTTAGCGTCATCGTGCAAGAAATAAATTCGAAGCAGGTTTTCAGGGTCGTTTCCCACACGAAGATGATAATCCAATGCACTTTCCACGGGTTTCCCCGCAGTGCCGATAAAGTATTTGATCTTATACTGCACTGGAGTGAACTCAATCGTTGTAGTTCCTGTTGGCTTCACTTCAAACGGACGGCCATACTTTTTGGAGCACCGGCTGTTCATCTCAGCAGTGGAAATGCGGGCATATCTCCGCTCCCAGTAGTCGGTTGCCAAAAAGTCTAGTGCATCGCAGATCAGTTCAACGCTGATGGATTTTGCGTTTTTCTCCTCAAGAAGCGCTTTCGCCTTTGGGTGAATGACGAGTCTGCCAGCGAAATAATGTTCAACCCATGCAGCGATTTGACTATGCTCAGTTGGGCGACTGAGTTTTCTTTTTAAGTAGGCGATATATTCATCTTTTTCAGCCAGCAGCTGTCTGGCTCTCAGTCGCTCTTTCTCATTTTCCCTCCGAAGCAGCTCTTTTTCTTTTTCCAGCCGATCCTGATACTGCTTTTGGCGTTCCGGCTGTTCAGCCAAAGCCTGACAAGCGGTTTCTTTTTCACGGAGCTTTTCTTGCCACTGGGCATCGTTTAAGGCAATCTTCTGTGCCCACAAATCAGAGGTTTCTGCAGATTGCTGCATCGCAACAGCAGAACTGCGGAGCAAGCCTTCCCGGGCAGCAGACAAAAACTGGATGTTCCCGAAGGTTACCGGTTTCCCACGGGAGTAGCCATATATCTCATTCCGCAGCCGATCCATGGCTTCTTCCTGGCGGGCTTTGGATGGCTTGTAGGGAATGACGTGAGATTTGCCGCCAAAAGAAGTTGGCTCAAGGACGATAATATCCCCGGATTGAGCAAAAACGCCGGATGCTGAGCGGAATCGATCCATCAAAAGGTCATCCAGTATATAGCTCCGGCAGAACGCCACGCCATATTTTGCGAATGTTTCAACATCATATGGCAACTTGCTGGCAACAGGCTTTGCAATAGGAACCCCGGGGATCTGCGTCCCGACAGGAAAAACCTGTGTTGGCAGACGGCTGCTGTTCAAGATGAAATCAGGAACATCAGGAACCGATGGCTGAGATTCTCTTGGGTAAGTAAATATAACACAGGGAAGTTGATTTCCCGGGTCTTTCCAAATGGAAAGCATCGTTTTCAGCTGTTCCGCGGTAGTGATCTTCGTGGGCTCGTGGGTCAGTTTTGAAAGCTGCTTTAATCCGAAATCAGGGTGATCCACAAGGCGCCGGATAAATGCCAGACGGTAAACTTCCGCCGGCTGCGGAGTGCTGTCCGAAATTGTACGCCTCTTCTAAATAAAGAACAACGGTAAAGAACATTTTTCGGCATGTCAGAATTCCGCTTGCCGCTTTATGCTGCGGGTTTATGCTTGAAGAGCTCTTCTCATTCACGAGAACGAAGAAACGCATTCGGCACGGGCAGATGCGTTCGTTCCGCATGATTCGGACAAAAGAGATCTCCTCCGGTTTTGATGGAGATTATGAAAAAGGAGGGCCGCCAATGGCCCTCCTTTTTCGGTTACAATGTATTTTCCCCGGAAAACTCCACCTCCAGCGGCTCTTTGGACTGGCTGATGTACTGGCGGGACTCCCGGAGTCGCTGTTCCATTTCTGCGATTTCTGCCCGGAGCTGACGGCGGCTTTTTGTCCGGTTCATCTGTAAAAAGAGATGGTACCGCTCCTGCAGGGTCTCTGCCTTCGGCGGAAACGTAATGACCGTATCACCGATCTTGTTGCCTGCCAGTTCATTCC
The DNA here is from genome assembly GCA_900548505.1 of uncultured Oscillibacter sp. GTDB lineage: Bacteria > Bacillota > Clostridia > Oscillospirales > Oscillospiraceae > Oscillibacter. The sequence continues at coordinate 2,190 of URKI01000066.1, forward strand.
GGCAGATCTCATCATCCATGACTGCCATATAGAGCGCGGATCGGGTGAACTCCCTGAGCGGCATCCGAATGCTTCTGCGCCAGCAGGCACTGACGCCAGCGGCGGCTGCCAGACAGCTGAGGGCTGCGATTTGATGGCTCTTTTTCATATTCCTTTATCCTCCAATGTTCTGGATGCTGCGGCCGGATTTTTCCTCTAAAAAACGATAGAATTCTGAGATGCTGCCGCCCTCCAACGTTGCCTTCTCCACGGCCAGGGCATGATTCCTTCCCAACACAAAAACGAGATGATTTCTGGTCTCTGCCAGCGCGAGGATCTTGTTATACGGCCACTTGGATTCCGCGGCGGCGGTTTTGGTGAGGTAATAATCGGCGTAGAATGTGGTATCGGCAAAGTCGTTGCCTGGCAGGCCTTTGCGTCTTGCAAAATAACCGTTGAGTGCATCTTCTTTCCAGTCAAGCAGCAGCAAAGCGGTAATGGTCGTACAATGGAGCACCGTTTGCCAGACGATTCCCCAGGACAGCCAGAGGGCTACCAGGAGGAGTCCGATGACGATGTAGGCATAAAGGTGGAATATGCGGTTTCTTTTGGCGCCAACGGTTTTTCGGACTGCCCGTGCCATGGCAGTCAGTGCTTTTTGATCGTATGTGGTATGGCAAGTAAATTCCATAAGTACCTCCGGGGCCGTCACGGCAGTGCATATTAGAAAGTGGGCTTTACTATAGCAGATAAAAATGCAGCTGGCATAAATATTTCCTTAAGTATTCTTAAGAATGTGCGATTTCCGCGGATCGGATCCATTTCGCGGTTGATAAAGCGGGGACCTTGCTGTTTTTTCTGAAGTATGTATAATGGAGTGTGCGCAGATATTCTGCTGTGTTGTGATTGCCTGAAGGAGTTTCCCTATCGGTTTGGCGGAGGAATCTTGAGATGCAGGTGTTTGATGTGCGCTTTCCCAAGGCATAAGGCCGGCGCTGCTGTACCATCCGGGCCTAGCCGCCCCAGAACGAGCAATGAGGTGATTGGAGCATGAAAATCAAGCGGGGCTCCCGACGCAAAAAATGGCTGATTGCCGGCGGGATCGCTTTTCTGACGCTGGCCATTCTGGCCGGAGCGTTTTTCTGGTATGTGTCCGATTACTACCGGGCGGAGGATGTGGCCCTTGCGGTGATGGCTCAGGACAAGGGCATCACCCGGCAGGACGATCTGACCATCTTATCCCCAACGTATCCCACCGATACCGCCATTATTTTCTACCCCGGTGCCAAGGTGGAGGCAGAGGCCTATCTGCCTTTGTTGGATCAGATCCGGCAGACCGGCGTCACCTGTATTCTGGTACATATGCCTTTCCGTATGGCAATTTTTGACGCTGATGCGGCGGAAGAGGTCATCGCACAGTTCCCGGAGATCCGGCACTGGTATATCGCCGGGCACTCCATGGGCGGCGCCATGGCGTCCAAATTTGCCGCAGACCATCCTGACCAGGTGGATGGGCTCATTCTGATGGGCGCCTACATCTACGGTGATTATCCGGATGAAGATACCCTGACCATCTACGGCTCTCTCAACCAGAGCGTGGAGGACCATATCGATTACACAGAGAATATCGTGGAGATCGAAGGCGGCAACCACGCCCAGTTCGGCAACTATGGCCCCCAGAAGGGAGATCTTCCCGCGACCATCTCCGCCCAGGAGCAGCAGCGGCAGACGGTGGCCGCCATTGAGGCTTTCCTGGAATAGATGCTTTCCGCGCATAAAAGCAAATAGAAAATGAGCATTTTACATTCCAGAATGTCGGATCTACAATAGGGACAGAAAATGCGTAAGGAGGATGTACACATGAACGCATTGGTCGCTTATTTTTCTGCTACCGGCACCACTGCCAGGGCGGCAAAGGCTCTGGCAAAGGCTGTGGGCGGGGAGCTCTATGAGATCAAGCCCGCCGTCCCTTACACCAGCGCCGACCTGAACTGGATGGACAAGCGCTCCCGCTCCAGCGTGGAGATGCAGGATGCCCATTCCCGTCCCGCTCTGGCCGACACGAACGCTCCGGTAGCCGGTCATGATGTCATTTTCTTGGGCTTCCCTGTGTGGTGGTATGTGGCGCCCACCATCCTCAACACCTTCCTGGAGGCCTATGACTTTGCCGGAAAAACCATCGTTCTCTTCGCTACCTCCGGCGGCAGCGGTCTGGGCAAGTCGGCCGCGGGGCTCCAGACCAGCGCTCCTGGCGCCAAGATCGTAGATGGCCGGATGCTCAATGGCCGCTTGAATGAAGCGGAGCTGAAGGCCTGGGCGGAAGAGCTGAAACTGTAAAGTATCCCGGATATAAAAAATGAGGAGTGTCGATTGAGACACTCCTCGTTTTTTATATTTCTCTTTGCAGATACACCATATCCACCAGTTGAACCCCGCACTCGCAGATAGGGTGGTCGTAGTGGTCGATGAAAAAGTTCTTAATTAGGTGGTGCCTGCAAAAGCCGCAGGATTCATAAAAGGGGATGGTGGATGGGCTGTCTCCGGTGCCTACTTGCAGCACGGTATACTGTCCTTTATAAGTTTGGATGATGTAATCTACCAGAGCTTTTCCGTACCCCTTGCCCTGAAAGCCTGGCTTCACGGCAATGTTTTTCAGTTCCAGGATGCCGTCACCCTCGTCCGTGACCACGCATTCGGCTTTGACTCCGCTGTTCTCCAGCACATACATGGTCCCACGCTCCAGATAGCGGTCGATCATGTCCTCCTGTTCGTCTGCCAGCAGAAGCAAGTCCAGATGCTGCTTTTTATTGGTTTCAATTTCCTTGATCTCCATACCTGCACTCACCGCTTTTCATACACCAGATCCACGATCCCGTTCCAATGCTCTGTTCTCACCAGCTTCAGCGGCAGCTCCTGAGAAAGCTCCGGGAACAGCTCCACGCCGCTGCCAAGGACTGTGGGGATGATGGACAGCCACAGCTGATCGATGCCTCCCTCTTTCAAAAGCTGCCCGGCTACGGACGCACCGCCGCAGATCCAGATGTTGCCCGTATGCTCCGATTTCAGTTTGTCCGTCAGGACAGTCAGCGCCCCGTTCCAGAAGAAAATGTTCTCCTGGTCCTCTGCCCGCCGGTGGGTCACCACATAACAGGGACGACCTTCATAGGGCCAGTGGTCCGGGGAGAGTTCCGTGACCAGCTGGTGATAGGTGGTCCAGCCCATGACGATGGCGTCCACTGTATCCAGAAATGCCGGGTAACTGCCAGGGGCATCCGGCTGGCTGCCGTCGCCCGCCAGCCAATCCACGCCGCCCTGTTTGTCTGCTATATAACCGTCTATGCTCATGGCGAGATATAATACGATTTTTCCCATAGCCATTTCCTCCATTGTCCCCATTGTACCCAAGCGTATGGAAAAGAACAAGACAAAAGAAACATGACATACAGTTGTCCGGTTCCTGTGCTATAATACAGAAAAAAGAGGGGAGGGGAGCCCTGCATGAAGATGGAGCGGCTCATCGGCATTTTGTCCATCCTGCTCCAGCGGGAGAGAGTCACTGCCCCGGAGCTGGCGGAGCAGTTCGAGGTGTCCCGCCGGACCATCCAGCGGGACATTGAGTCATTGTGCCGGGCGGGCATCCCCATTGCCACCGCCCAGGGCGCGGGCGGCGGCATCTCCATCATGGAGGGCTACCGGGTAGACCGCACGGTGCTCACCGCTCCCGAGATGCAGGCCATCCTGGCGGGGCTCAGAAGTCTGGACAGCGTCAGCGGAACCAGGCGCTATGCCCAGCTGATGGAGAAGCTGTCCGCCGGGACGGGCGGACTGGTAAGCGGCGGCGCCCACATGCTCATTGACCTGGCTTCCTGGTACAAGACCAGTCTGCCGCCGAAAATCGAGCGCATCCAGGGAGCCATCGAGCAGCACCGTACCATCTGCTTCACCTATTTCTCCCCGAAAGGAGAATCGGTGCGCACCGTCGAGCCCCGCTACCTGGTGTTTCACTGGTCCGCCTGGTATGTGTGGGGCTGGTGCCGGAGCCGTCAGGATTACCGCCTCTTTAAGCTGAACCGCATGGCGGAGCTCACCGCCGGCGAACCCTTTACCCCGCGCTGCGCACCGCTGCCGGACCTTGCGCCGGAGCGGGTCTTTCCGGTAAAGTTTCAGGTTGCGGTTCTCTTCGATCCCTCTTGCCGCTGGAGGCTGGTGGAGGAGTACGGCGCGGATTGCTTCACCGTGGAGCCGGACGGCAGGCTTCGTTTTACCGGCGGCTTTCCCGATGCGGACAGCGCACTGGGCTGGGTGCTGACCTTCGGGGACAAGGCGGAACTGCTGGAACCGGAGGAACTGCGGCAGCAGCTGGGAACTTTGGCCAAAACCCTGGCCCATCGTTACAGGAGGGATTGATATGGCGTCTCATCAGAACTTCGTGGACTATGTGGCCGAGCAGCTGGCGGAGGCCGGAGCCATCCGCAGCCGAAAGATGTTCGGCGAATACGGCCTTTACTGCAATGAGGTGTTCTTCGCCGTCATCTGCGACGATCAGGTGTTTGTCAAGATCACCCCGGCGGGCGAAGCGGCGTTTCCCCAATTGCCCAAGGCTCCGCCCTATGAGGGCGCCAGGGATTACATCCGGGTGGAAGATGTGGAGGACCGAGAGCAGATGACGGAGCTGGTGCGCATCACCTGTGAGGCGCTGAAGAGCAAACCCCAAAAGAAGCGGAGGAAATGACGATGGCCTTTGACTACAAAAAAGAATACAAGGAATTCTATCTGCCCGCCAGGACGCCGGGCATCGTTACGGTGCCGGCTATGAACTTTCTGGCCGTGCGGGGACAGGGTGACCCCAATGAGGCAGACAGCACCTATAAAAAAGCCCTGGGTATGCTCTACGCCGTGGCCTACACCATCAAAATGAGCAAACAGAAGCCGGAGGGCTATTTTGATTATGTGGTGCCGCCGCTGGAGGGCCTTTGGTGGCAGGAGGGCATTCACGGGGTGGACTACGCTCATAAGAAAGAATTTCAGTGGATCTCTCTCATCCGCCTGCCGGAGTTCGTGACAAAAGAGGTCTTTGACTGGGCCATCCGGGAGGCAACGGAAAAGAAACAGCAGGACTTCTCTGCGGTGGAGTTCTTCTCCTGGGAGGAGGGAGTGTGCGTCCAGTGTATGCATATCGGCCCCTATGACGATGAGCCCGCCACTGTGACCGCCATGACCGAATACGCTCGGGCACAGGGTTACGAAGCGGACTTTGGGGAAAGCCGATTCCACCACGAGATCTATTTGAGCGATGTGCGGCGGTGCAGACCGGAGCGGCTGAAAACGGTTATCCGGCACCCGGTCAGGAGGATACGATGAAAGGCTTTACTCGTACAGAAACCCGCTTCTCCCTCTGCGGGCTCAATTGTGCCCTTTGCTCCATGCATCTGGGGGGCTATTGTCCCGGCTGCGGCGGGGGAGCAGGGAACCAGAGCTGCCCGATCGCCAGATGCTCCCTGGAGCACGGCGGCCTTCCGTTTTGCTGGGAGTGCCCGGAGTACCCTTGCCACCGCTACAAAGGCTTTGACGATGGGGATTCCTTTGTCCCGCATCGGAACCGGCAGCAGGATATCAACCAAGCCCAAGAGCTGGGGCTGGAAGCCTACCTGTCCCAGTTGGAGGAAAAGCGGGCAATTTTAGAGGAACTTCTGGCTCATTACAACGATGGACGCCGCAAGACCTTGTTCAACACGGCGGTCTACCTCCTGTCCCTGGAGGAGCTGCGCTTTGTGATGGCTGCTCTGAACAGCCGGCCGGAGCTGGCCGGGCAGACGGTCAAGGAGCGGGCCCTCGCCGCTGTGGAGCTGCTTCAGAATGCGGCGGATCGCCGGGGCATCAGTCTGAAGCTCAATAAGAGACCAAAGAAGGGGTGAACCCATGGCGACAGCCAAGGTGACCGTTTATTTTTCCTGCTCAGTAAATGGGTACGGTAAACGGTGACTGCCTCGCCCATACCGTCTGGCGCAGGAAACTTTGTGGAACCCGCCTGCGCCGCTTGCATATACCGCGGGAAGAAACGGTGAGTTGTTTTATGGCGCATCTCTGTGATATAGTAAACACGCAGAGGTCTGTTCCGAACGATATGCTGTGACGGGGCGCTTCTTTGAAGTTGTTTAAAGAAAAAAGGATGATTTACTTATGGGAAAGAAAACAACAGCACTGTTTTTGACGCTGCTCCTTGTGTTCTCTCTGGCGGGATGCGGAACCACCGAGGAACAGACCTCCGTGTATGCCCAGGCGGAAAACTGGGCCTATCTGGAGACGGACAAAGCCGCGGATGCGGATGTGTTTTTCATCTGCCCTACCGTCTACGGCGGCGATGAGGACAGCTTCAACATGTCCATGGAGGATGAGACCACCAAAAGCGATTTCCTGGGGGCCACCAACATGGAAAAGGGCATTTACGACCAGAATGCCCGGTTCTTTGCGCCCTATTACCAGCAGGTGGGACTGAACGTCTATGAGCTGCCGGCGGAGGAGCGGGAAGCTTATCTGACCATTGCCTATGAGGATGTGAAGGACGCGTTTACGTACTATCTGGAACATTACAACGACGGCCAGCCCATCATCCTGGCGGGATTCTCCCAGGGCGCCGACATGAGCATCCGATTGCTGAAAGACTGCTTTGCCGACGAGGAGGTCAACGACCTGCTGGTGGCCTGCTATGCCATCGGCTGGAGCATTACCGAGGAGGAACTGGCGGAGTATCCCCATCTGCGCTTTGCCTCCGGCGAGGACGATACCGGGGTGATCGTCTCGTTCAACAGCGAAGCGGAGAGTGTCACCGATTCTTTGATGATCCCAGCCGGGACCCGTACGCTGGCCATCAATCCCCTCAACTGGAAAACCGACGGTACACCTGCCGGGAAAGAGGAGAATCTGGGAGCCTGCTTTACCGACTATGACGGAAATGTCGTCACCGAGATCCCCCAGCTCACCGGCGCCTATATTGATTCTCAGCGGGGCGCTTTGAAGGTGACGGATGTGACGCCGGAGGAATATCCGCCGGTACTGCCCATCTTCTCCGACGGTGTATACCACCTGTATGACTATCAGTTCTTCTACCGCTGTCTCTTATACACATCTCCGAGCCCACGAGACCGGAGCCTATCTC
>URKI01000067.1 GCA_900548505.1 uncultured Oscillibacter sp.
AAGGTGGACCGCTCCGCCGCCTATATGGCCCGGTATGCGGCCAAGAACCTGGTGGCGGCGGGCCTTGCCCGCAAGTGCCAGATCGAACTGGCCTATGCCATCGGCGTGGCCCATCCGGTCTCCGTGCTGGTGGACACCTATGGTACCGGCAGGCTGCCCGACGAGCGGCTGGCAGAAATCATCAACCGGCACTTCGACCTGCGCCCGGCCGCCATCATCCGGGATCTGGACCTGCGTCGCCCCATCTATGAGCAGACCGCTGCCTATGGCCATTTCGGCCGTACCGATGTGGACCTGCCCTGGGAAAAGACTGACCGGGCGGAGCTGCTCAAGCAGTATCTGTAAGCCGGTGCCGGAGGTCTGACCGCCGGACGCGGGGCAGAGAGCCGGTGCGTTGGGATACGAAAAGAAAAACGGCGTGACATGCAGCGCATGTCACGCCGTTTTTCTCAGTTCGGTCGGAACTGCCGGGCTTTCTGTAAAACCTTCAGCTTTATTTCAGGGTTTGGGTGTATGATAAACGTGGAACATCCCGGAGGTGTGCGGACGTGAAGATATTGATTGTTGAGGATGAAAAGCTGCTGGCAGACTCCATCCGTACTCTTTTGCAGAAAAAGGGATTCGATGTGGAGGTCGCCTATGACGGAGAGACGGGAAGGCAATACGCAGAGCTGGGCGTCTACGATTTGCTGATTCTGGATGTTATGATGCCGAGCGTGGACGGATTCGAAGTGGCCAGGAGGGTCCGCATGAAGCATTTGGGGTCCATGATCCTGATGCTGACCGCCAAATCAGAGCTGGAGGACCGCATAACAGGGCTGAACGCCGGCGCGGACTACTATCTCACAAAACCTTTCGATGCGAGGGAACTCCTGGCCTGCATCAACGCGTTGCTGCGCAGGCAGGGGGCGCAGGTGGACGAGGTCAGGTTTGGGAACACCTCGCTGGATCTCTCTTCCGCCATGCTGATCTGCGGAGAAAACAGAGTCCGTCTTTCGGCCAAGGAATTCGACGTCATGCGGTTTCTGCTGCAGGCGGGCGGGAGGAACCTGTCAAAGGAAGTAATCCTCGCTAGGGTGTGGGGCTTCGACTCCGAAGCGGTAGAAAACCATGTGGAGGTCTACATCGGGTTCCTGAGAAAAAAGCTCGCCAGCATCGGTTCGAACATCCGAATTGCAGCGATCCGCAGACTGGGCTACCATTTGGAGGCGGAGTAGCATGATCCGAAAACTGCGATTTAAATTTGTGATGATCAACATGAGTATTGTCACCATCATGCTCGGTGTGATCTTGGGGCTTGTGTTCTATTTTACGCGGGCGAATCTGGAAACCGAGAGCATTGCCATGATGCAGAACATTGCCAGCCAGCCCTTTCACCCCGGTATCCCCAATGAGTCCGGAGGGGAAGTGCGCCTACCGTACTTTATACTCCAGGTGAGTCCACGGGGAGAGCTGATAGCGACCAGCGGAGGCTATTATGACTTGTCCAACGATGCATTTCTGAGCGATCTGATCGATATGGCGTTTGCTTCCCCCAAGGCGTTCGGCGTGATCGAGGGGTACCATCTGCGGTATTACCGGGTCGGTACGCCGATCGACCAATGCCTGGTATTTACGGATATCTCCAGCGAGGTCGCCACGCTGGACCATTTGACGAAAACCTGCCTCTTTCTTGGAGGGCTCGGGTTCGGGGTGTTTCTGGCCATAAGCATCCTTCTCTCCGGATGGGCGGTAAGGCCGGTGGAGCTGGCATGGAAGCAGCAGCGTCAGTTCGTGGCGGATGCGTCGCACGAACTGAAAACGCCCCTGACGGTCATTATGACAAACGCAGAACTCATGAGCGACCCGGAATACAGCGAGGCATATAAAGCCCGATTTTTATCCCACATTCTGGTGATGTCCCGGCAGATGCGGGAGCTGATTGAACAGTTGCTGGAGCTGGCCAGGACGGACAACGCCGAATCGAGGCCCACCGTCGGTACTGTGGATTTTAGCAGATTGGCCGCCAATGCCGTGCTCCCTTTTGAGCCAGCCTTTTTTGAAAAGGGGCTGCGCCTGGACGTCCGGATCGACCGGGATATTTCTGTTTCCGGGGAAACGGCACTGCTACAGCGGCTGATGGACATTTTGCTGGACAACGCGCTGAAGTATTCCTCTCCCGGCGGGACTGCCTGGGTGACGCTCCAAAAGCAGGGGAACCGGCGCTGCAGACTGGTTGTAAAAAACCAAGGAGAGCGCATCCCGCCGGAAGATATTAAAAACATATTCAAACGGTTTTACCGCGTAGATAGGGCCCGAAGCAGGGACGGGAGCTTTGGTCTGGGCCTCTCCATCGCGGAGAATATTGTGGTGCAGCATAGAGGGAGCATTTGGGCGGAGAGTGAGGACGGGGTCAACAGCTTTTTTGTGGAACTGCCCTGCGTTTAGCGTCCGTTTTCGGGGGCGGAGAGGAGAAGGTGCCTCTCCGCCTTTTTTGTTCAAAAAATTTTCACAAAAGGCTTCAGCGTCGTTTCAGCGCAAGAGATTACAATAGAACTGGCCCTTGTTTGCGCGCGGGCAATGGGACCGGCGGAAGGGAAAAACGCTGTCCGGGTGCGCCGGCCTTTTTCAGGCGGGGACGGACGGCGGGATGGCCAACATAGGTTCGAGGAGGCAGACTATGATAACAGTTGAGCACTTGACAAAATACTACGGCGATTTCATGGCGGTCGATGACCTTTCCTTTGAGATCGAGGAGGGCCATGTTTACGGCTTCCTGGGACCGAACGGCGCGGGAAAGTCGACCACTATGAATATTATGACCGGGTGCCTGTCCGCGACGGAGGGGCATGTCAGGATCGATGGATATGATATTTTTGAAGAGGCGGAAAAGGCCAAAAAGCGCATCGGCTATCTCCCGGAGCAGCCCCCGCTCTACATGAATGAGACCCCACTGGAGTATCTGCGGTTTGTAGGGGAGGCAAAGGGTCTGCACGGCGCAGAGCTCGACCGGCAAATCACCCGGGTAGTGGGACAGACAAGGATCGATGGGGTAAAAAACCGGCGGATTTCAGCCCTTTCCAAGGGCTATAAGCAGCGGGTCGGAATCGCCCAGGCGTTGCTCGGAAACCCGAAGGTCATTATCCTCGATGAGCCGACCGTCGGGCTGGACCCCATCCAGATCATCGAGATCCGGGACCTGATCCGGCAGCTGGGCCAGTCCCACACTGTCATCTTCAGCTCCCACATCCTCTCGGAAGTCCAGGCCATCTGCGACCAGATCCTCATGATCGCCAAGGGGAAACTGATGGCCTTTGACTGCCCGGAAAACCTGGAGAAAAAGCTCCTCTGCCCCAACGAGATCACCTTTACGGCAGAGGCAAGCGAGCAGGAGGTCTCCGATATTCTGGCGGCCATGGACCACATCACCGACACGCAGATGGAGGTTTCGGAGGAGGGATTGGTGCAGGTCCATCTCAAGACGGATCTGGACAATATCCACGACCTGTCCCGCGCGCTGTTCTTCGCCTTTGCCGAGCACAGCCGGCCGCTTCTTGAAATGTCGCTGAAGAAAGCAAATCTGGAAGATATTTTCCTGGAGCTGAACGAACAGTCCCAGCAGACCCCCGATGAGGAAGAAAGTGAGGTGGAGAGCGCATGACAGCCGTACTGAAGCACGAGCTGAGGCTCTACTTCCATTCTCTGACCGCCTACGTGTTCGGCGCATTTTTGCTGGCATTCGTCGGCATCGGCGCCGTACTGTACAACATCCAGGCGGCGGTGAGCAACTTTGAATTTGTCCTGAATTTCAGCAGCCTCATCTTTGTAGTGATCGTTCCCATCCTGACCATGCGGGTCATTGCGGAGGAAAAAAAGCAAAAGACGGATCAGCTGCTCTACTCCCTCCCCATCTCCACCACCCAGGTGATCCTGGGCAAGTATGCGGCGCTGCTGGTCCTGTATCTGATCCCGCTTGCCGTCATCTCCCTCTACCCCCTGATTTTCTCCCGATTCGGAGATGTGTATCTGCTGACCGCTTACGGCTCCATCCTGGCCTTTTTCATTCTGGGCGCTGCACTGATCGCCGTGGGCATGTTCATCTCCTCCCTGACAGACAATCAGGGAATGGCCGCCGGCATCGGCATTGCGGTCATCTTGCTGAACTACTACAGCGTCAGCCTGTCGGAGTACGTCTCCGCCACCGCTGCCGGATCTGCCGTGGCACTGGTGGTTCTGTTCCTAGCCATGGGCGCCGTGATCCGCTACGTCACCAAAAACGGTACGCTGGCCTATTGGTTCTCCTTTGTGCTCATCGCCGTGACCGTGCTGCTGCTTTTTGTGGGCAGCAGCATCTTTGAGGGGCTCCTCCCCAGCATCATGGCGAAGCTGTCCCTGTTCGAGCGGTTCACTTCCTTTGTCAACGGTGCCTTTGACATGACCGCCATTGTCTATTACTGCACGGTCATCATCTTCTTTTTGTTCTTGTCCGTGCAGTCCATGGAGAAACGGAGGTACAACTGATGAAAAAGAAGCCGTTTTCAAAGCCCGAGCATCCGGGTGTTGCCTTTCAGGGCGGAACCTATTCCCTGGCGCTGAGTGCCATCGTGCTGGCACTTTTGGTGGTGGTGAACGTATTCGTCTCCGCCCTGCCCACCTCCATGACCAACTACGATATTAGCGCCTCCAAGCTCTATTCCATCACCAGCAACACCAAGGTGGTGGTAAACGCCCTGGAGGAGGACGTGACCATTTACTGGATCGTGCAGTCCGGTCAGGAGGATGACGTCATCGAAAACCTGCTGAGCAAATACGAAAGCCTGTCCGACCACATCACGGTGGTCAAGAAAAACCCGGACATCTATCCCACCTTTGCCCAGCAGTACACGGACGAGACCGTGGAGAACAACAGCCTGGTGGTGGAATGCGGCGACCGCAGCCGCTTTATCAGCTATGACGATATCTACCTCTACGAGGCGGACCTGAGCTCCTACTCCTATAACACCTCTTTCGACGGAGAAGGTGCAATCACCTCCGCCATCGACTATGTGGTCAATGAAGAGCAGCCTCAGGTCTATGTACTGGAAGGTCACGGCGAGGCGGAGCTGCCCTCCACCTTCAGCCAGCAGATCGAAAAGGACAATGTGGAGCTGACCACCTTCTCCCTGCTGACCGTGGACGCGGTACCCGAGGAGGCGGACTGCGTCATGATCTACGGCCCCACCAGTGACATTTCCGACCAGGAAAAGGAGATGCTGTCGGACTATGTTACCAGCGGCGGAAAGCTGCTGGTCATGGCCGGACCGGTGGACGGCGGTTCTCTCGATAATCTCTACAGTCTGCTGTCCGATTACGGCGTCACCGCCAACGAGGGCATCGTCATCGAAGGTGACCGGGAGCACTACGCCTTCCAGTCTCCCTTTGCCCTCATGCCGGATATGGCCTCCAGCGACATCACCGATTCTCTGATTGAAGAGCACTATTACCCCATTCTGCCCATCTCCACGGGTCTGACCATTGAAGAAGGCTCTTCTGCCACGGCCCTGCTGACCACCTCCGACGCTGCGTTCAGCAAGGTCTCCGGCTATGATCTGACCGCCTATGAAAAAGAGGACGGAGATATCGACGGGCCCTTTACCCTGGCCGTTTCCATCGACTGCGGAAGTGACGGGCAGATCGTCTGGTTCTCCTCTTCCAGCTTCCTGGATGACATGTACAACGCCTATTCCTCCGGTGCCAATGTGAACCTGGGCATGAACGCCCTGTCCTCCCTGATCGGCGAGAGCGAGGCCATGGCCATCCGCAGCAAATCCCTGAACTACAATTACCTGACCATCAGCGACTCCGTGTCCTCGCTTTTGAAAACCACCATGATCGGTGTGTTCCCCCTGCTGTATCTGGGGATCGGTATCTTTGTAGTTGTCCGAAGAAGGAGGATGCAGAATGAAACGTTCTAAGCGGCTGTGTATTTTACTGGGCGTTCTGGCCGTGGCCTGCGTGGCCACCTTTGCTCTCAGCCGGTACCAGGCCAAAAAAGAGCAGATCCAAACCAACGGCGAAGTGGTACTGGAGATCCCGGTGGACTCCGTCCAGGCCCTCTCCTGGGAATACGACGGCGAGACGCTCTCTTTCCATAAGGACGATAAATGGATCTACGACGAAGACGAGGCCTTCCCGGTGGACGGAGAGAAAATCGAGGGACTCCTGAATCAGTTTTCCGCCATGGGTGCGGCGTTTACCATTGAAAACCCGGAGGACCTCAGCCCGTATGGCCTGAGCGACCCCACCTGCTCCATCACCATCACCACCGACGAGGAGACTTACACCATCCTGCTGGGCGGATACAGCACCATGGACTCCCAGCGCTATGTCTCCATCGGTGACGGCAATGTGTACCTGGTGGCCGACGATCCCCTGGATGATTTCGACATCGGGCTGCGGGATCTGCTGGACCCTGACGACATTCCTGCGTTTGACCAGGTGTCGGAGATCACCTTCACCGGCAGCGAGAACTACCAGATCTTCTACGAGGCATATGAGGACGGTTCTGCCCGCACCTACTGCGCCGACGATGTATACTTCGTCCAGCAGGAGGACGGCACGCTTCCGCTGGACACCGACAAGGTAAACAGCTACCTGCAGACGATCCGCTATCTGGATCTGAGCGACTATGTGACCTATAACGTCACGGACGAGGAACTTGCCCAGTACGGTCTGGACGATCCCCAGCTGACCATCCAGGTAGAGTACACCGAGGAAAACGAGGACGGGGACGAGGTATCCGATACCTTCACCCTGCACATCAGCCGCGATCCGGAGGAGCTGGCAAAGGCGGAAGCGTCCGAAAGCGACAGCGATGAGGATGATACAGAGGAAGAGATCACCGCCTACGCGCGGGTGGGTGATTCTCCCATCGTCTACCGGCTCTATTCCGAGAGCTATTCTTCCCTCATGCGTGCCTCCTGCGATGACCTGCGGCACGCGGAGCTGTTCACGGCCGACTTTGCCGACATCACGCAGATCGACGTCTCGCTGGAAGGTACCGACTACACCATCACCACCGATGGCAGCGGAGACGACCGGACCTATGCGTATCTGGAAACGGAAGTGGAGATCGATGACTTCCGCGACGCGCTGGAGTCCCTCCAGGCGGACAGCTTCACAGACGAAGCGCCTGCTCAAAAGGAAGAGATCAGCCTGACACTGCATCTGGACAACGAGGCCTTCCCCACCGTGGAGATCAGCCTCTACCGCTACGACGGCAGTAGCTGTCTTGCGGTGGTGGACGGCGTTCCCACTGCGCTGGTGGAGCGCAGCCAGGTGGTGGACCTGATCGAGGCAGTTAATTCCATCGTGCTCAACTAAAAAAGTGTCCCGGACCCACATGGGTCCGGGACATTTCCTTTATCTGCACCAAAAAGCAAAAAGACCTGAAACCGAAGTTTCAGGTCTTTTTGGTGGAGATAAGCGGGATCGAACCGCTGACCTCTTGACTGCCAGTCAAGCGCTCTCCCAGCTGAGCTATACCCCCAAGCCGTTTGTTCCCGTTCGGAACATGTGCTAGTATAGCAGGTAAGCCCATGGTTGTCAACCCTGTTTTTTCTTTTTTTCACCATTTTTTTATTAAGGCCTTAAAACGAACGTCAGCGCCACGGGATTGTGGTCCGACCAGGCAAAGCCCGTATCCACTGTCCATGCCCGGCGGACCTCCACATTGCCCGATACCAAAAAGCCATCTACCGTCAGCACAAAGCTCTTCTCCGGATCATAGGGCGCATCCGCATTGCGGCAGGACGGCACAGGCGCACGCTCCTCCAGGGGCGCTGCCAGCGCGATCCCCTCCGGCAGCATCTCCTCCGGGAACGGAGCGGCCCAGTTCTCCCCGTTTCCGCTGACGCCGAAAACAGCCGCAGAGTCCCCCAGCAGGTCCTTATTGAAATCGCCGCCGCAGACCACATAGTCCCCTGCCGCATAGGCGCTGTACATATCCTCCAGCAGCATGTTCATCTGCTGCACCGCCACTTCCCCGTCAGTCAAGTAGGCGGACAGGTGTACGTTATAGAGCCGCAGAGTCCGGCCATTGCTCACCGGGAGCGTGGAGACGCTGTAGCAGCGGTCCAGGTCAATGAGCTTGGACGGGCCTGTGGCGATGGGCAGGCTACGCCGCACCACCCGGTCCACCTTGTATCCGGAAAAAGTCAAGATACCGGACTTGGATGCTCCGTGGGGCTCCAGGATCGGCCAGAACAGGTATGGGGAATCGTAGTTCTGGGCAAAGCTGCTGGACAGGCCGTCCAGCGCCTCCCGCACCAGTTGCGTCTCATCCACATGGTGGCTGCGGGTGGCGTCCTGGTCTACTTCCTGCAAAAATACAAAATCCGGGTGCAGGGACTTGACCTCCTCCATAGTGCCGGAGATGTTCTCCCGCACCGCCTCGGCAGAGTAGGCTCTGGACTCCGTGCCGCCGTCCATAAAAAAGCTGTAATCGGCACTGTAAGCCCCAAAGCCCACGTTGCAGGACACCAGCGTATACGGCACGCCCGCCTCTGCCTGCTGCGCGGCGTTTTGCTCCACGGTCAGCTCAATGTAGTCCTCCAGCCGGTCGTAGGCCGCAAACACGTACCCCACATAGGCAAGCAGCACCGCTGCGATCCCTCCGGCAGCACCCAGCGTGATTTTCTTCCATTGTTTCAACGGTATCTCCCTCCTGTCGCTTTGATTGTAGCGTAAAATGCACCGCCGCGCAATATATCAAAATGTCCTTGCTTTCTGCGCCATTTATTGTTACCATAATAAAAATCAGACTGCATGGAAAGAGGTGAGCGGCTATGGTGATCCACGAGTCTGCCGAAGATTATCTGGAGTCCATCCTGGTTCTCAAAGAGCGCAGGGGCGTCGTACACTCCATTGATATCGTCAATGAGCTGGGATATTCCAAGCCCAGTGTCAGTATCGCCATGAAAAAGCTGCGGGAAAACGGATATATTTCCATGAGCCCGGACGGGAGCATCACACTGAATGAAAGCGGTCTTGCCATTGCCAGCCGTGTCTACGACCGGCACAAGACCATCACCCGGCTTTTTACGCTGCTGGGCGTCTCGCCCTGTCTCTTATACACATCTCCGAGCCCACGAGACCGGAGCCTATCTCG
>URKI01000068.1 GCA_900548505.1 uncultured Oscillibacter sp.
GGCAGCGTCAGATGTGTATAAGAGACAGGGGGTCATGACGGCGGCGTAGCAGCCGGCGTTGTCCAGGGCCAGACCGTCGCCGATCTCCATGCGGGGCAGGGTGATATCCCGGGCGATGATGTCCGCGGAGGTGCACAGGTTGCCTGCCAGGGTGACGGTCTCCGTGTCCGTGTGATCCGTCAGGGGAAGGAGCGCGGAGGCCTGGACGTGGGTGAAAATGGGCTCATAGGGGAAGGGATGGTCGGAAAGGGAGCGGACCATCTCGCCCACGGCGGGACGGGCAAAGCCGTTAAGGGTGCCGTAGAGCAGTACGAACGTCTTGCCGTGGGAGACCTTCTTGTCCAGTACCCGGGTGACATAGGTACCGCTCTTGCCCACGATGTAGCGGCCGCTCTCAATGAGGATCTTCAGCTGGGGCCACTTCTGGGCACATGCCTGGTGCATTTCCTGGAACCGCTTTCCCAGGCCCTCCACGTCCAGAGGCTCCTCACCAGGGGCAAAGGGAATGCCGAGACCAGAGCCGAAGTTGGCAAAGCGCAGCGTGACGCCCAGGTGCTGCTGCACCCGCTCGATCAGGGCGAACATGTTCTCATAGTAGTGGGCCAGCACGTCGGCGGAGAGCTCCTGGCTCTTGGCGTGGACGTGGATGCCCACGATGTCAAGGCCGGTCAGGTCGGCGCTCCAGAGGGCTTCCTCATCGATGCCGAACTTGCCGGCCACGCCCTCGTCGGCGGCGAAGGTGAAGTCCGGGTTAATGCGCACGCCGATGGCGGGCGTCTCGCCCTTTTCCGCGGCGATGCGGCGGATCATGTCCAGCTCATGCAGGCTGTCGGCGATGATCACGCAGCGGCCCCAGGCGGCGCGGAGGTCTGCCTCCGTGCGGGCGGGAGCGGAGAAGTAGATGAGATCAGGCGCCACACCCCGCTTCCAGGCAGCGTCCACCTCGCCCAGGCTGGCAGCGTCGGCGCCGATGCCCTGGGAGAACACGGTGTCCAGCACGCGGCCGGCGGGGTTGCATTTCATGGAGTAGAGGAACTGTGTGCCGGGGAAGTTGCTCTTGAGACGGTGGATGGAATTTAAGATACAGGATTCTTCATAGAGGTAAAAGCTGTTGTGATACTGCAATTGCTGCATCAGCACCTGACGATCGGCCATGAGAGAACCTCCTAATCAAATGATATATCCATATCATACCATATTTCCCGGGAAAGACAAGCGCCCCCGGCGGATTGGCCGGGGGCGCAGAAAAAGAAGCGGATCACAGCGTCTTTTGGAGATTGTCCTGCAGTCTGCGGGAAAGAGAGAGGTATTGCCGGCGCTCCTCCGGCGTGAAGCCGGAAAAGGCGGCCTGCCGGTAGTCGGCCAGGGACCGGTCCAGTTCGGCGAGCACCGCGGCCGCTTCGGGCGGGAATACCACCCGCACCCGCTTGCCCTCGTCCCGGTCGGGACTGCGTACCTCTTCCAGCTTCAGAAGGTCCTTGGAGATCAGCCGCTGGCTCAGCACGGCGAAGGTTCCGCGGGAGAGCCCGGCAAAATCGGCCAGGGTCCTGCGGTCGGCGGGGAAGTCGATTTGCCGCAGGTATAAGAGCAGCCGCACCTCGGAAAGGGACAGGTCGTGCTTGAGGGCCACGGTCTCCAGCAGCCGGTCCAGCAGCTTGCGCTGACGGAAGGCGTCGTGCAGCAGGCTGTCCCCCTCCAGCAGGGCAGGGCTCACCTGGAAGCGCTCTGTGCCCAGTCGGGTGGCGCCGGGGAGAATGGTGGGCGGCACGCTGCCGTCGCCTGCTGCGTCCACCAAAAAGCGGTAGACCTTCAGTCGGCTTTTTTCGTACTCTTCCTCGTCCAGCACGGTTTTGAAAAACTGGTGGTAGTATTCAAAGACCATCAGCTTCATCCGCACGGTCTTGCCGATGTTCAGGCTCTGGGAGGCCAGGGAGCCCTTGGTTTTCACATAGTAGTAAATAGGCACCTGGAGGGCGTAGAACCGCCGGGCCTGACGGATGTACTCCAGGTTGAACATGAAGTCCTCGCACCAGCTGATCTCCGGGTCCATCCGCAGATGGTGGGCTTCCACGATGTCCCGGCGGTAGAGCTTGTTCCACAGCACCCCGTAGTAGAAGTCGGCGGGGTTTTCCATCATATGGGCGGCGTATTCCTCCTGGGTGAGCACCACGGGATCGTCGATGTCTCCCTTGTGGGACACCCGGTCTCCGCATACCCGGTAGAAATCGGCGATCACCAGGTCACACTGGTGCTCCCGGGCGGCGCGGACCAGGGAGGAGGTGGCGTCTGGGGTGATCCAGTCGTCACTGTCGAGAAATTGCAGGTATTCGCCCGCTGCGTGGTCCAGCGCCAGGTTCCGGGCGGCGGAGACGCCGGCGTTTTCCTGATGGAACACCCGTACCCGGCTGTCCTGCCGTGCATAGGCGTCGCACAGGGCGCCGGAGCCGTCGGGGCTGCCGTCGTCCACCAGGAGAAGCTCAAAGTCCTGGTAGGTCTGATTCAAAATACTGTCCACGCACCGCTCCAGCGTTTTTTCCGCGTTGTAGACCGGTACGATGATACTGACGGTTGGCTGCATAGGTTCCTCCTTTGATAAAAGTGGAGATAAAAGGGCCCCTTTGGACGTTTTTTGGGGGGTGAAAAGTGCGTCTCCATGAGGCGGTGTTTTTTTGGCTGTGCTGAAAAAACGATTTTCTCCCGGTTGAAATTTCATCCATCATGCCGCATAATGGGAAATGCGACAAAAAATTCCAATAGAAAGGAAACCTGCGTATGATCGACGAGATGCTTGCCTACAACCGGGAATTTGTGAAAAGCGGAGCCTATCAGCGGTTCACCACCAGCAAATATCCCGATAAAAAGATCGCCATCCTCACCTGTATGGATACCCGCCTGGTAGAGCTGCTGCCTGCGGCTCTGGGCATCAAAAACGGCGATGTGAAGCTCATTAAAAATGCCGGCGGCATGATCACCGGCCCCTTTGACAGCGCTGTGCGCAGCCTTTTGGTGGGCATCGTGGAGCTGGGCGTGGAGGAAGTGATGGTCATCGGCCACACGGACTGCGGCGTGGCGCATATCAACGCCGATACCATGATCCAGCACCTGATCCAGCGGGGCGTTTCCCAGGACCATATTGATATGATGCGCTATTGCGGCATCGACTTCGAGGCGTGGCTCCGCGGCTTCGACACGGTGGAGTGCTCCGTGGCGGAGACGGTGGACCTGCTGCGCAACCACCCGCTCATGCCGGCAGACGTCACCATCCGGGGGTATGTGATCAATACGGAGACCGGCGAGCTGACCCCGCAGGAATAAAATCAATCAACAAGGCCGCCGCGCATTCCGCGGCGGCCTTGTTCGGTTATTGCAGGATGTCCAGGCAGGACAGGGGGAAGACGTTGCATCCGCGCTCCGTCAGCAGCGCCTTGACCTCTGCCAGCGTGGGCAGGGAGGGCATGGCGCCCATGCGGGAGACGGTGATGGCAGCCGTGTGGCTGGCAAAGGTCAGTGCCGCCTGGCGGCTGAGGCCCACGGTCAGGCCCACGGCCAGAGCGCCCACAAAGGAATCACCGGCAGCGGTGGGGTCTGCCACGTGGGGCATACGGACGCAGGGGATGTAGTCGATGCTGTTTTCGCTCACCACAGCGGAGCCCTGTCCGCCCAGGGTGATGATGACGTTTTCCACGCTCTTTTCCCAGAGAGCCCGGGCGATGGCATGCAGATCCTCTTCCACCAGCACGCCGTTTTCGCTGCGCAGAGGCAGAGCGGTCTCCACAGAGGCCTCCTGCTCGTTGGGGATGAGGTAGGTCACCAGGCTCAGCAGCTCCTCGTCCAGGTCGGTGGCGGGAGCGGGATTGAGCATGACGGGCACCCTGGCCTCCTTGGCCCAGCGGGCCACGGCCCGGTTGACCTCAATGGGAACTTCCAGCTGCAGCAGCACCATATCGTAAGAGGAGATCTCCTGGCGAATCCAGCTAACGTCCTCTACCGTCAGGGTGCGGTTGGCACCGGGGATGACGATGATGCGGTTCTGGGCGGTGTGCTCCGTCACTTCCAGCGTCACATGCCCCACGCCGGAGGTGACGCCGGGGCGGACCAGCACGCGGCTCACGTCCACGCCGGACTGCCGGGGAGTGTCCAGCAGCGCCTGGCCGAACAGGTCGTCGCCTACGCAGCCCATCATGGTGACCTGCGCGCCCAGCCGGGCGCACTGGAGGGCCTGGTTGGCACCCTTGCCGCCGGGGGCCATGTGGAAGGATTTACCGTATACAGTCTGGGCGGAGGCGGGCACCCGCTCTGTGGTGGCGATGACGTCCATGACGAAGCTGCCCACCACTAAAATACGAGGTTTGTGATCCATGACTTGATAACTCCTGTTTGTCAACTGAGGATATTACCCATTATAAGACATTGCAAAATAAATACAAGCCTTTTCCATAAAGTTAAAAGAAAAACGATTAAATTAACGAGAAAACGACAAAGAGCGGCGGGCCGTTAGGCCGCCGCTCTTTGCGGTATAGACATTAGTTCCGGTTGCCGGAGTTGGTGGTGTCTTTCAGCAACACGTCGTGTGCGCCGCCGCACCCCACGGAACGGGTTCCGTGGGGACCCCGCATAAAAGCCAACCGTGCAGGCGGAGCCCGCCCGGTTCAAGATGGCCGCAGGCGGCCATGCTTGGACGCGCCGTACGCGGCGTGGAAGGCGGCGAAAAGATGCCGTCAGAAAACTTTAGTTCCGGTTGCCGGAGTTGGTGGTGTCTTTCAGCAGCACGTCATGTGCGCCGCCTTCCACAATGGACACGGCGGACACCAGCGTCAGCTTGGCCTTTTCACGCAGCTCGGGGATGGTCAGCGCGCCGCAGTTGCACATGGTGGAGCGCACCTTGGCCAGAGTGGTGGCCATGCCGTCGCTCAGGGCGCCGGCGTAAGGCACGTAGGAGTCCACGCCCTCTTCAAAGGAGAGCTTGGCGGCGCCGCCCAGATCGTAGCGCTGCCAGTTGCGGGCACGGGCACTGCCCTCGCCCCAGTACTCCTTCATGTAGCTGCCGCCGATGAGCACCTTGCTGGTGGGGGACTCGTCGAACCGGGAGAAGTACCGGCCCAGCATGCAGAAGTCGGCGCCCATGGCCAGCGCCAGGGTGATGTGATAGTCCTGCACGATGCCACCGTCGGCGCAGATGGGCACATACACGCCGGTCTCTTCAAAGTACTTGTCCCGCTCGGCAGCCACATCGATAACGGCGGTGGCCTGGCCGCGGCCGATGCCCTTGGTCTCGCGGGTGATGCAGATGGAGCCGCCGCCGATACCGATCTTGACGAAGTCGGCGCCTGCGTCCGCCAGGAAGCGGAAGCCCTCGCCGTCCACCACGTTGCCGGCACCCACCTTCACGGTGTCGCCGTAGTGCTCGCGGATCCACTTGAGGGTGCGCAGCTGCCACTCGGAGTAGCCCTCGGAGGAGTCGATGACCAGCACGTCCACGCCGGCCTCCACCAGAGCGGGCACGCGCTCGGCGTAGTCACGGGTGTTGATGCCGGCGCCCACCACGTAGCGCTTCTGGGAGTCCAGCAGCTCCAGGGGGTTGCCCTTGTGGGAGTCATAGTCCTTGCGGAACACGAAGCTCACCAGATGGCCGTCGTCAGAGACGATGGGCAGGGCGTTGAGCTTGTGGTCCCAGATGATGTCGTTGGCCACCTTCAGGCTGGTGCCCTCGGGCGCGAAGATGAGCTTTTCCACCGGGGTCATGAACTCGTTGACAGGGGTGGAGGGGTCCATGCGGCTGACACGGTAGTCCCGGCTGGTAACCAGGCCCAGCAGCTTGCCGGTGCCGGTGCCGTCGTCGGTGACAGCCATGGTGGAGTGGCCGGTGCGCTCCTTGAGGGCCAGCACGTCGGCCAGGGTGTCGCCCACGCGCAGGTTGGAGTCGCTGGTGACAAAGCCCGCCTTGTAGTTTTTCACTCTGCGGACCATCTCGGCCTGCTCGGCGATGGGCTGAGAGACGTAAATGAAGGCGATGCCGCCCTCGCGGGCCAGGCCGATGCCCATTTTCTCGCCGGACACGGCCTGCATCACGGCGGAGACCATGGGCACGTTCATGGTCAGGGGGCACTCCTCGCCCTTCTTGAACTTGACCACCGGCGTCTTGAGAGAGACGTTGGCGGGGATGCACTCGGAGGAAGAGTAGCCGGGCACCAGCAGGTATTCACTGAAAGTATGGGACGGTTCACTGAAATAATATGCCATGAGGCCACCTCGTTTCGAAATATTGGTACTATGTTACCACATTTTTGTGGAAAAGCAACTTAAATGTTGAAGTAGTCCCGGGCGGAGTCGAACAGGTGCAGCTCGTAGTCGCCGGGCACGTTCTGATAGAGACCGGGGCCCACCCGCTCGGCGTGGCCCATCTTGCCGAGGACCCGTCCGTCGGGGGAGGTGATGCCCTCCACGGCCCAGATGGAGCCGTTGGGGTTGAAGGACACGTCCATGGTGGGCGCGCCGGAAAGATCCACGTACTGGGTGGCGATCTGGCCGTTTTCGGCCAGGCGGCGGACCGTCTCGGCCTCCAGGTTCACGCCCACAAAGATGGGGATGTTGTAGAGCATGATGTCGGCCTTGGTGGCCTCGGCCAGGGCCTTGAAGTGGCGGTACAGGCCCTCCTGGGTGGGCTTGTTGTAGAAGGGGCAGACCACCAGGCAGGTCTCGATGCCCAAATCCACCGCCTTGTTGGTCAGGGCGATGGTCTCCTTGGTGGAGGCGCAACCGGTGCCGGCGATAACGGGCTTGCGCCCGGCGGCGGTCTTGACGGCGGTCTCCATCAGCTTCACCCGCTCGTCAAAGGTGAGCAGGCTGGCCTCGCCGGTGGTTCCGGTGACGATGAGGGAATCGCACAGGTCGTTTTGAATGAGGTACTCGATGAGTTCGGCATACTTGCCGTAGTCCACCTCTTCGTTGGCGTCATAGGGGGTGATGAGGGGCAGCAGGATCTGGCCGTACTTTTCCACAAACTGATTCATGACTTGTTTCCTCCAAATGATTCTATTTTCTGTTGTTTGATAGGACCCCTCCGGGGGCGCTCAGCCGGCAAAGGCGCTGCGGATGGCCGCCTTCTCCTCCTCGGGCAGGTAGGTGATGGGGCTCCGGCAGTAGCCGCAGTCCCGGCCCAGCACCTTGAGGGCGTACTTCAGGCGGATGGGGAACTGATTGCCGCCCAGGCACTGCCACTTCTGATAGAGGGACTGCTGGATGGCCAGGCCCCGCTGGTGGTCTCCGTTCCGGGCGCACTCCCACATCTCCACGCACTCGGCGGGGAATACGGAGAGGATGGCGGAGATGGCCCCCCTGGCCCCCAGGTCGAAGCAGGAGTAGATCATATCGTCGGTGGCCGCGTACACCCTGCCCCGGCCGGCCGTCTCCATGATGTCGGCGTAGAGGGCCTGGATGCCGCCCACGCTCTGCTTGATGCCCATGACGTGCTCGGTCTCATCCAGCAGGCGGTGGAAGAGGGCGGGGGAGATGGTGTTCTGCGGGATCACGTTGTAGATGATGACGGGCAGCCCCACCTCCCTGGAGATGGTGCTGTAAAAACTGAACATGCCTTCGGCGTTGGGCACCAGGACGTTGTAGGCGGTGGGGGTCACCATGATGGCGTCGGCCCCGGCCTCCCTGGCCCGCAGTCCGGTGGCCACCGCGTCCCGGGTGCTCATCCGCATGACGCCGCACACCAGGGTCTGCTCCGGGCCGACGAACTCCCGGCCGATCTCCAGCATCCGGCACAGCTCGTCGTCGTGGAGGGTGGGGCCCTCTCCGGTGCTGCCGCCCACACTCAGGCCGTGGGCGCCCGCCTCCATGCACAGCTCCATCTCCCGGCGCAGACAGCTCTCGTTGATCTCGCCCGCCTCGTCAAAGGGCGTGACGATGGGGGGAATGATCCCCTCGTACTTCTTGACCATGCTGCTCTTCCTCCTTCCCAGGCGGTTCCTCGCCCGGCTTGCTCATCCATTTTGTATGATGTATGATTGTATGATTAGTATATACACCCTTTTTCTCCTGCCGTCAATACTCACCCGGGAATTTTTTTCGGTCAGTCGATAAAGCCCAGCAGCCGGGGCAGGAACAGACTCAGCTCAGGGATGAAGGTGACCAGCAGCAGGATGACCACAGCCAAGAGGATGAGGGGCATGGTGGACTTGACCACCTGCTCAAACTTCAGTTTTCCCACGTTGGAGGTGGCGTAGAGCACCACGCCCACAGGCGGCGTGATGAGGCCGATGGTCAGGTTGATGATCATGACCACGGCGAAGTGGACGGGGTGGACGCCCATGGCCACGGCGATGGGGGCCAGGATGGGGGCGAACAACAGCACGGCGGCGGAGGTCTCCATCCACATGCCCACGATGATAAGGACTACGTTGATGATCAGGAGCATGACGTAGGGGCTGTCGGTAATGCCCAGCATGAAGGCGGAGAGCTGCTGGGGGATCTGCTCCACGCCGATGGCCCAGGCAAACACCGCCGAGATGGAGGTGATGACGAAGAGATTGGCGGTGGTCTTTCCGGCGGACCAGAGGGAGTCCAGGATCATCTTCACAGTGATGTTCTTAAAGACGAAGGCGCCTACGATCAGGGCGTAGAGCACGGCCACGGCGGCCGCCTCGGTG
>URKI01000069.1 GCA_900548505.1 uncultured Oscillibacter sp.
GTGGGCTCGGAGATGTGTATAAGAGACAGTTCCTGGGCGTCCTGATGTTCAAGATCATCAGCAACATCCTCACGGCGGCGGATGTGTCCTCTTACCTCAACGGTGCCATCAGCGCGGCCATCATCGTGCTGGCGGTGTTGATGCAGAACTTCCAGAACAAGCGGCGCTGAACCAGCGCACGGGTCAGTGAATAAGGAGGAGCAAATCATGATGAAAGTTGGAATTATCGGCTGCGGCAAGATCACCGAAGTGCGTCATGCGCCTGAATACAACGAAAACCCTCTTTGCCAGATCGCGGGCTTCTACGATGTGTTTGCGGAGAAGGCGGAAGCCATGGCACAGCAGTATGGCGGCAAGGCGTTCTCCTCTGTGGAGGAGATGCTGGCAAGCGACATTGACGCCGTGAGCGTGTGCGTGGCCAACCGCTATCACGCCGAGATCAGCATCCAGGCGCTGCGGGCCGGAAAGCATGTCCTGTGCGAAAAGCCCATGGCCACCACGGAGGCCGACTGCGAGGCCATGGTGGAAGAGGCCCGCAAGGCCGGCAAGTACCTGATGATCGGCCTGAACCAGCGGCTGGCCAAGGCCCATGCCAAGGCCAAGGAGATCCTGGACAGCGGCGAAATGGGCGAGGTGCTCACCTTTGAGACGCATTTCTCTCACCCCGGCCCCGAGGGCTGGACGGGAATGGCCAACTCCTGGTTCTTTGATAAAAAGACGGCGCAGTTCGGCGTCATGGCCGACCTGGGCGTTCACAAGACGGACCTTCTCTACTATCTGACGGGCAAGAAGATCGTATCCACCAGCGCCGCGCTGGCCACGGTGGATAAGCGCTATCCGGACGGTCGCCTGGTGGATGTGGACGACAACGCCATCGCCCTCTATACGCTGGAAAGCGGCGCCGTGGGCACCATGCACGTCAGCTGGACCAACTACGGCGCGGAGGATAACTCCACGAAGTTCTACTGTAAAAACGGCGTGCTCCGCCTGTATGACGATCCCCGCTATTCCCTGATCGTGGAGAAGCGGGACGGAACGGTGGTGCCCTATGAGCTGGACCAGCTGACGTCCAACAAGGAGCAGACCAGCGGCGGCCGGACCTCCACCGGCATCATCGACGCCTTTGTGGATGCCGTGGTGAACGACCATCAGCCCATCATCAGCGGCGAGAGCGCCCTTCATGCCATGAAGGTCATCTTTGCCAACCAGCGGTCCTTTGAAAGCGGCCGCGCCGAGCGGGTCGAGTAAGGGGAGGCTGTGTCATGAGACCTATTACCATCACCACGGGACAGTACGGAGATCTGTCGTTTTCGGAGGTCTGCCGTGTCATGGGCCAGATCGGCTATGACGGCCTGGAGATCGCCTGCCATTCCCACCTGGACGCCCATCGGTATACCGCTGACCAGGACTACCGTCAGAGCATCACCAAAACCCTGGAGGAGAACGGCCTGAAGGTCTGGGCGCTGGGCGCCCACCTGGCCGGCCAGTGCGTGGGCGACAGCTGGGACCCCCGGCTGGATAACTTTGCCCCGGCGCACCTTTCCGGCAAGCCGGAGGAGATCCGCAAGTGGGCCGTGGATGAGATGATGGCTGTGGCCAGGGCCGCCCAGGAGATGGGCGTGCACATCGTCACGGGCTTTACCGGCTCGCCCATCTGGCCGTTCTGGTATTCCTTCCCCCAGACGTCCCAGCAGATGGTGGACGACGGCTTCGGGCGCATCAAGGAGCTGTGGACGCCCATTTTTGACGTGTTTGATGAGTGCGGCGTCAAGTTTGCCCTGGAGGTGCACCCCACAGAGATCGCCTTTGACTATTACAGCACCCAGAAGCTGCTGGACACCTTTGACCGCCGTCCCACCCTGGGCATCAATTTCGACCCCAGCCATCTGGTCTGGCAGGGCATGGACCCGTGCCTGTTCCTGCGGGACTTTGCCGACCGGATCTACCATGTGCATATGAAGGATGTGAAGGTGCGGCTGGATGGCCGTGCGGGCATCCTGGGCAGCCACATCGAGTTCGGCGATCTGCGCCGGGGCTGGAACTTCGTGTCCCTGGGGCACGGAGACGTGGACTTCGACGGCATCATCCGGGAGCTGAACGCCATGCACTACGAGGGGCCCCTCTCCGTGGAGTGGGAGGACTCGGGCATGGAGCGCATGTTCGGCGCCAGGGAGGCGTATGAGTTCACCAAGCGCACGGATTTTGAGCCGTCCCTGGTGGCGTTCGACTCCGCGCTCAAGAAAGACTGAATGGAGAGTAGATGCATGACAAACGCCATGACGCATCTGGAACTGATCCGGCCCTGGCAGGGCTTTGATATCCGCTATGCGCTCTTTGACTTTGACGGCACCATCAGCCTCATCCGTCAGGGCTGGCAGGATATCATGATCCCCTATTTCACAGAGGTTCTCCGGGAGGCGGCTCCCGGAGAAGACGGGGAGCAGCTGCGCACGTGCGTGCGCGACTTTGTGGATACGCTGACGGGAAAGCAGACCATTTTCCAGTGTATCCGCCTGGACGAAGAGGTCGTCCGCCGGGGCGGCCCGCACCGGGACCCTCTGGTCTATAAGCATGAGTACCTGCGCCGTTTGGAAGAGCGCATCCACGCCCGCAAGGAGGCGCTGGAATCCGGCAAGGCCGACCCGGAGGAATATTTGGTCCCCGGTGTGCGCCCGTTCATCGATCTTCTGCAAAGCCGCGGTGTGCGCTGCTATCTGGCCAGCGGCACCGACGAGGCGGACGTGCTGTACGAGGCCCGGCTGCTGGGCCTGGAGAACGTGTTTGCCGGCGGTATCCACGGCGCACACGACCATGTGATGACCTGTTCCAAAGAGCTGGTCATCCGGGACATGCTGGAAAAAGAGCACATTCTCCCCAAGGAGCTGGTTTCCTTCGGGGACGGATACGTGGAGGTGGAGCTGGTGGCCGATCTGGGCGGACTGGCCATCGGCGCGGCCACCAACGAGGAGACCCGGCAGGGAGTCAACGCGTGGAAACGGCGCCGCCTCATTGACGCGGGTGCCCACGCCATCATCCCCGATTTCCGGGAGGGCGAACAGATTCTGGAAGCGATCAGGAGGGATCAATATGCCGTTTGAACAATTTGACCGTTCCCGCCTGAAGATCCTCCCGCTGGCGGAGCGGGTCCATGATGTGGATCTGAGCAAGGTGCTGCTGGACCCCGCCGCTCCGGCGCCGGAGTTTTCCCACCCGGCACTGCCGGTGCTGGCCGACGCCATGGTGGAAGCCCGGCGGGTCCATGACGCCACCGTGCTGATGATGTACGGCGCCCATGTGATCCGCACTGGCAATGCACTGTATATGATCGAGCTGATGAAGCGGGGTCTGGTGACGCATTTTGCCACCAACGGCGCCGGCTCCATTCACGACTTTGAGCTGGCCATGATCGGCCACACCTGCGAGAGCGTGGCCAAGTATATCAGCGAAGGACAGTTCGGCCTCTGGCATGAGACGGGCCTGATCAACGACATCATCGTTCAGGGCGCCCGGGACGGACTGGGCTGGGGCGAGGCCCTGGGCCGCTATATCTGGGAGCAGAACTTCCCCTACCGGGAGTCCAGCGTGCTGGCCATGGGCTACCACCTGGGCGTGCCGGTCACGGTCCACGTGGGCGTGGGCAACGATATCATCCACGAACACCCCAACTGCGACGGGGCCGCCATGGGACAGTGCTCTTACACGGATTTCCTCATTTACGCCCAGAGCGTCACCAAGCTGGAGCACGGTGTGTTTCTGGACTTCGGCTCTGCCGTGGCCGGGCCGGAGGTGTATCTCAAGGCGCTGGCCATGGCCCGGAACGTGGCCCGGCAGGAGGGCCGGGAGATCTGCCACTTCCACACGGCGGTGTTCGATCTCCAGCCCATTGACGAGAGCGACGGGTATCAGGTCACGCCGCCCAAGAGCGATCCCCGCTACTATTTCCGGCCCTGGAAGACCATCCTGGCTCGGACGGTGGCCGACGGCGGCGTGAGCCACTATGTGCGCGGCGAGCACCGCTGCACGGTGCCCAACCTTGCAAAGCTGGCCATGGCCGCAGACGAGAGGCGCGGATCATGAGCGGGACGGAGCGGATCATCCGCGCGCTGGGGGAGATCCCCGGAAAGCGCATCATCGTGTTTGGGGACTATACCCTGGACAAATATCTGTACATTGATCCGTCCCGGGATGAGCCCTCTGTGGAAACAGGGCTGACGGCCTATCAGGTCCATGAAAAGCGGATGTACGCAGGCTGCGGCGGCACCATCACCAATAATCTGCGGGCATTGGGCGCGCAGGTCATCTCCATCGGACTGATGGGGCAGGACGGCGAGGGCTTCGAGCTGCAGGCCTGTCTGGACGCAGTGGGCGCGGACACGGAGTCCATGGTGCGCTCACCGGAGCTTTGCACCTGTACCTATACCAAGCCCATGCGCCTGCAGCCGGACGACATCTGGAAGGAGATGGAGCGGCTGGATTTCCGCAACTTCTCCCCGCCGTCCATGGCCTTGCAGCAGACGCTGCTGGAAAAGCTGGAATCCAGACTGGAAGAGGCAGACGCGGTCATCCTCATTGACCAGTTCTGCCAGCGGAACCTGGGCGTCATTACCGATTTTGTGCGTGCTGGCGTAAACGCGTTGGCGGAGCGCCGCCCGGATAAGCTCTTCTATGTGGATTCCCGGGCGTTTTCGGCGGAATTCCGACATATGATCGTCAAATGCAACAATCTGGAGCTGATGGCCATGGCGCCGGGCAGCGGATCGCCGGAGGACGAGGACGCTATCCGGCGTCAGGCAGAGCAGCTGCGGCAAAAGACGGGAAATATCTTTTTTGTCACCCGGGGCAGCCGGGGAATGATGGTGTTCCGGGAAGGGCAGGCCCTTTCGGTTCCCGCTGTAAAAGTAACGGGGCCCATCGACATCGTGGGCGCCGGAGACGCGTCCACCGCCGGCATCGTGCTGGGACTGACACTGGGATTGAGCGAAGAAGAAGCGGCTATGCTGGGCTGCTGCATCTCCTCGATCACCATCCAGCAGCTGGGGGTCACGGGAACAGCCAGCGTGCCGCAGGTGACCCAGCGGCTGCGGGACTATGAGAAAGGAGCAAGCGTATGAATTTCATCGGTGGCCTGCGGGAGTATCTGGAAACGGAAAAGCGCATCCTCTCGGAGCTGGATCTGGATGCGGTGAACCGTCTGATGGAGATGATGGAGGAGGCCCGCCTGAACCATCAGCGGATCTTCCTGTGCGGCAACGGCGGCAGTGCCGCCACGGCGTCCCATTTCGTATGCGACTTCTGCAAGGGCGTGAGCCTGGATCAGGAGATCCGCTACGATATGGAGTGCCTCAACGACAACGTGCCCCATCTGACCGCCATTGCCAACGACATCTCCTATGACGACGTGTTCGTGATCCCCCTGCGGGCCAAGCTGCATCCCGGAGATCTGGTCATCGCCATTTCCGGCAGCGGAAATTCGGAGAATGTGGTGCGGGCCGTCCGCTATGCAAAAGAGCACGGCGGACGCACGGCGGTGCTGGTGGGCTATAGCGGCGGAAAGCTGCTGGAACTGGCGGACCACGCCGTGCATGTGAAGATCGATAACATGCAGATCGTGGAGGATGTCCATATGATCCTGGATCATATGATGATGTATGTTCTGACCCACCCTGAAAAGTAAACATAAGCGGCGCCGAACGAGTCTCTCGTCCGGCGCCGCTTGCTTTGTTTGTCCTCCGGCTGTGCCGGATGGCCTGATCGTGCTTCAGTGCATCCAGTCCGTCCAGGACTTGGCAAAGAGATTGTCTTTCAGGCAGACGAACCAGAACGCGCCCTCCATGGGCAGTCCGGCCAGGTCGAAGCGGGCCAGGGTGCCCTGTTGCAGCTCCCGCTCCACCACCGGCGCATAGAGGAAGGAAATGCCCAGCCCGTCAGCGACCAGGGATTTGATGGTGGAAAAGTCGCTGATGGTCACCAGGCTCTCAAAATTTTGGAGGGTGTAGTTGCGCCGGTGCAGCGCCTCCTCAAAGATGGCCCGGGTGCCGGAGCCGGCCTCCCGGATGATGAGCCGTTCTCCAATCAGCTCGTCCAGCGGCACGGAGCGCCCGGCCAGGCGATGGCCCGGCGGGCAGACGCCGAAAAACGACTCCTGCCGGTAGAGCTGCGCCTCGTAGCGCGCCTGGTCGAAAAAGCCCTCCACCAGCACAAAGTCCAGCTCTCCGGCCTCCAGAGCCTGGAGCAGTACCTGGGTGTTGTCCACAAGGAGGGAGAAAGAGGCGGCCGGCTGGGACCGCAGGAACCGCTCGATCCTGGGGGCGATAAGGTACTCGCCAATGGTTTTGGAGGCGCCTACCCGCAGGCAAAGCGGCGCGGAGGCGGACATGACCGACTCGATCTTCCGGCTGTTGTAGGCCATGGAGCGGGTCAGCTCCCGGAGACGCACGCCGGCCTCCGTCAGGCGCAGGACCTTTCCCTCGTAGGAAAAGAGACGGCAGCCGTAGTAGTCTTCCAGGTAGTGGATGTGGTGGGTCACTGCCGGCTGCGTCAGGCACAGCCGCTCGGCGGCACGGGTGTAATTCATGGTTTCGCACAGGACAAGGAATGTCTCCCAGCGTGGGTCCAGCATATGCATCACCTATTATCTGAAGTTATAGTCGGATAACAATTCTTGATTTTATTTTATCGTAACTCTGCGCTATAATCAAGTCGAAGCAAGGGAAAAGGCAAAGGCCACAGGCCGGATGCCGGGAAATACAGAAAGGAAGCGGATCAATCATGTATGACGTCATTATCATCGGAGCAGGCCCTGCCGGTATCAGCGCGGGTATCTATGCAGTCAGCCGGGGCAAGCGGGCACTGGTGCTGGAAAAGGGCCAGGTAGGCGGCATCATCGGCAAGGTGTCCACGGTGACCCATTACACGGCCCTGCAGACCCAGGAGACCGGTGAGACGTTCGCAAAGCGCATGAAAGAGCAGGCCCTGAACGCGGGTGTGGAGATCGCCTATGCCAACGTGACCGGCGTAACGCTTCGCGGCGAGGTCAAGACCGTCAGCACGGACAAGGGGACCTACGAGGCCCGGCGCATCATCCTGGCAAACGGCGGCACGCCCCGCAAGCTGGGCATCCCCGGCGAGGCGGAGCTGGCAGGCAAGGGCATGGGCATGAACGCCGCCCGTGACGCGGCCGCCTACACCGGCAAGAATGTCTACGTAGTGGGCGGCGCCGACGGCGCGGTGAAAGAGGCGCTGTATCTGGCGGGCTTTGCCAAGCACCTGACTATCATCCACTTTGAAGATCAGCTGGGCTGCATCGCCGAGTTCCGGCAGAAGGTGGCCTCCGCCCCCAATATCACGCTGCGTCTGGGCAGCCGCCTCCACGCGGTGTACGGCACCGATCAGGTGGAGCGGCTGGAGATCGCCAGCGAGCATGACGGGAGCATCGAGACGGTGGAAGATCCTGGCTGCGGCATCTTTGTCTACGCGGGCGTGGTCCCCAACACGCAGCTCTACACGGAGCTGACGCTGGAGGACGGCTACATCCCCACCAATGACAAGATGGAGACGGAGATCCCCGGTGTCTACGCCGCAGGCGATATCCGGGTCAAGCAGGTCCGGCAGGTGGCCACCGCTGTGGCTGACGGCGCCATCGCCGCCATCAACGCCGCCATGTAATCAAATAAGAAAAAGAAGCCCCCTGGACGAAAGTCCGGGGGCTTCTTTTCTTGTGATTTTTGCGATACTCTCACGCCTCGCCGGTGCAGAACCGGCTCAGCATGGCTGCGGTCTGGGCACGGGTGGCCGTGCTGCCGGGCAGCAGGGACTCGCCGCTGCCGTTGATGATTCCGGCGGCATTGGCCCACTGCATGGCTTCCAGCGCGTAGGGCGAGATCTGGGCGGCGTCTGCATAGCCGGAAAGGTCTGCCCGGAGGCTCACGTCCCGGCCGGTATACCGGGCGTAGCGGTAGAGCATAGCGGCGAGCTGCTGGCGGGTGATGAAGGCATTGGGCCGGATGGAGCCGTCGGCGTAACCGGTGAGGATGCCTGCATCGGTGGCCCAGCTGATGGCGCTTTCATACCAGGCACCGTCCTCCGTGTCGGTATAGCGGGCTGCGCTGACCTGGGGCCGTCCCTCCAGATTGTAGAGCAGCTGTGCCAGATGGGCGCGGGAGAGCTGCTGACCGGGACGGAACGTGCCGTCTGCGTAGCCGTTCATGATGCCGTTTGAGCTGACGTATTCCACAGATGTGTAGTACCAGGCGTCCTGGGACACATCCGTGTAGGGATTTACCCAGGCGGGCTGTTGAGGCTCTGTCTCTTATACACATCTCCGAGCCCACGAGACCGGAGCCTATCTCGTA
>URKI01000070.1 GCA_900548505.1 uncultured Oscillibacter sp.
GCAGGCACCAGCGAAGCGGAGCTGGCAGTGGAGTGGATCACCAAGGCAGGTATCCTCAAGGGGAGCGGAACCGGGGAGCTCCTGCTGGACCAGCCGCTGACAGCCCGGCGCTTTGCGGTGCTGCTGTACCGCTATGACCGCCAGCAGAAAAAGGGGTAATTCCAACAGGGCGAGCGCTGGGGCGGTTCCGCCCTGCTTTTCTATGAAGGAGAAAAACAGGCGTATTTCCGCCGCCCGGTGCATATGGTGGATGAGATCATAAGCCCGGGAGGGGTTGTTTTGAAACGAGGCGGAACGAGCAGGGCGTGCCTGTGCAGCCCCAGCGGCATGGTGGGTGCTCTGCATGGGGTTCATCCCCGCCTATGACTGGCTGCGCTGGCAGGTCCACTGCGGCGAGCAGCCGCGATACTGCATGTAGCGGAAAAAGCAAACCAGGTACGGATGGACTTCCGTACCTGGTTTGCTTTTTCAGGGGTAAGTTGGTAAAAGGTTATGTCTTGGATAAAAACGCGGTCTTTTCCGCCGGAGGGGATTTGGTCAGGGCGGTGATGACCACAAAGACCACCAGGCTGGTGGCAGCCGCCATCACGTTGGAGGGAAGTCCCAGGATACCGGGCGCTTTCCCCGCCAGGAAAAACTCGGAGACCAGGCCTACAGCAACAGCGCACAGCATGGAGATGAAGGCGGCGGGGGCAGTGGCCCGCTTCCACACCAGGCCGATGACCAGGGGGAAGAACACGGCGGTGGAGTAGAACAGTCCGCCCAGGTACATGATGTTGATGATGTTGTCCATCAGCATGGAGACGGACAGGGACAATACGCAGATCACCACCGTCACGATCCGGATGGTGCGCAGGGCGCCGTCCTCGCTGTCCTTCCGGCGGCGGAAAAAGGGATTGTAGATGTCGTTGACAAACAGCGTGGATGCTGCCAGCAACATGGAGTCCGCCGTGGACATGGAGGCAGCGAAGATACCGCCCAGGATCAGTCCGGCCACGCCGGCGGGCATGTAGGACTCAATAAGCAGGGCATAGCCCATGTTGGGGTCGGAGATACCGGGCAGCAGCACCACGATGCACACGCCCAAAAGGGCCACCGCAAGACCGTAGACAAAGTAAGAGGCACCGGTAAACACAAAGGCGAAGCGGGCGGTGGCGGCGTCCTTGGCTGCCAGGACACGCTGGATGTAGTGCTGGTTGGTGGCATAGGTGAAAAAGCAGAACAGGCACCAGGAGATCACCGTGGCCGCGTCGATGTTGCCAAAGGACAGGAATCCATCCGGCAGCGCTGCGGACAATCCCGCAAGTCCCCCGGCGTGGGAGAGGGCGATGGGCAGCGCCACAGCGATGGAGGCCACAATGATGATAAACTGCACCACGTCTGTATTTACCACGGCAATGAGGCCGCCGCCCATGGTGTAGAGCACCACAAAGGTAACGCTCAGCAAAAGCCCCAGAGTTTTGGGCACGCCCAGCACGCCGTTGAGCGCCACGGCGCCCACCATGAACTGGGTGGACAGCTGGGTGACGATGGCCAGCAGGTGCATGATAGTGGCCAGGGTGCGGGTGGGTCGGTTATAGCGCCGCTCGAAAAACTCCGTTACGGTGACCATGTGGGGCAGCTTGATCTTTCCGGCGAAAAATACGCCCAGCAGCACCAATGCCGGCACAGCGGCCCAGTCCCACCAGGCACCGGCGATGCCGATGGTATAGCAGTAGGCCATGGCGCCGATGAGGCTGCTGCCGCCGAATTCCGTGGCAGCCATGGAAAAGCCTGCCTGGATGCGGCCCAGGCGGCTGCCCGCCAGGGTGAAGTCATCCACGCACTGCACCTCTCTGGAGGAGCGGTAGCCTACATAGCCGATGATGGCGAAAATAGCCGCCACACCGAGAATGTCCGCGATATTCATAATCATTCCCTCCTGCGCGGTATCATGCGGAGGCAGCGATGGCTGCCTCCGCACGGTACAGATCCAATGATAGCAAACTCTGCCGGTTCAGGCAAGGGCACCGGTCACGCCGCAGCTGCGGTCTTGGCGTTGAGCTTGCGCAGCGCCACGCAGCAGACCAGGCCCAGCACGGAGCAGGCCAGGCACAGAGCGAAGAGCTTGGTGTAGCCGTCCACACCCTTGTCCAGCCAGCCGCCCACCATGGTGTAGAAGAAGGCGTCGGGGCAGAAGCCCACGAAGGAGGCCAGGCCGATGACGGCGCCGGTCTTTTCCACGGGGATGTTGGACTCGGCGACGGTTGCGAAGTAAATGCCGCGGAAGCCGAAGAGCAGCACGCTCAAAAGGATCATCAGCGCCACGGCCAGGTACAGCAGGGAGGGGGTGCGGGGCAGCAGCAGATAGGCGCCCTCGCAGATGGCC
The DNA here is from genome assembly GCA_900548505.1 of uncultured Oscillibacter sp. Taxonomy (GTDB): domain Bacteria; phylum Bacillota; class Clostridia; order Oscillospirales; family Oscillospiraceae; genus Oscillibacter. Next base: position 2,369 of record URKI01000070.1, read on the forward strand.
ACGCCCACGAAGCCGACCATCAGAACCTTAATGGAGGAGCCGGCCTTGTCCACGATGATGCCGGCCAGGGGGGAGGCGCCCATCTTGATGGCATAGGTACGCAGGATGGCCAGGGTGCCCACCAGGGCGGAGGAGATCTGGAACACATCGCTGAGGTAGGGGTTGAGGTAGGTCAGGGAGGAGAAGACCATGTAGGTGGAGAAGATGATGCCGCCGATGAGCCAGGCCTTGGGCATCTTCACGGCGCTGGCGATCTCGCGGAAAGAGACCTTGTCCACGCCTTCCACTTCCTTTTCCTTGATGAGGAAGAACAGCACCACGCCGCAGAGGATGGAGAGGCCGGAGTACAGCCACACCACATACTTGAAGCCCACGGTCACGTCGGTGAAGGTCTCGAAGAGATACAGACCCACAAAGGAGACCACCACGCCGGCGATGCCGGACAGGCCCTCGTTGAAGCCGAAGAGCTTGCCCTGCTCGGACTTGTCGCCCAGCATACGGATGACCTTCATGGAGGCGGCCCAGAACGTGAGAATGGTGGTCACGCCCCATGCGGCGAAGATGAACAGCAGCATGGCGTAGGAGGGGAACGTAGCAAAGTACAGTCCCAGTACGCCGGAGGAGATCAGGGAGAAGGACAGCAGCTTTTTGGCGGAGAACTTGTCGGCCAGGAAGCCGCCGGGGAAGTAGAGGATGGTGGCCAGGATGCCGTACATGCTGATGAGGTTGCCCAGCTGCTGGTGGTCCAGGCCCAGGGCGGCGCGCATGGGGTCATAGAAAGTGGATTTCAGATAGGGCAGGCTGTACATCACCGTGGTACCACTGGCGATGATGAAGATAATGAGGTATTTTTTCCAGTCAAATTTCTTTTCCATTTGGTCTCTTCCTTTCTCTTTTGCGGCAGCTTACCGGGTCAGGGCGTCAAAGGCCTGGGTGAGGTCGCGCAGCAGGTCCTCCTTGTTTTCCAGGCCCACAGCGATGCGGATCATGCCGCTGTGCTCGATCTGGATGAGGGTGCAGCCCTCGCCCAGGGAGGTGGCGATGGTCATGAGGCGGGTGGCGTCCAGGAGCTTCTTGTTGGCCTCCTCCGGGCTCATGCCGCCGATGTTCTTCTTCAGCCAGAAGGAGACGATGCCGCCGCCCATGCCGTGCATCTGGCGCTGGCACAGCTCATGCTGGGGATGGCTGGGCAGGGCCGGGTAGTTGACCAGGTCCACCAGGGGATGGGCCTCCAGGAACTGGGCCACTGCCAGGGCGTTTTCGCAGTGCTTGCGCACCCGCATGTCCAGCGTCATCATGCCCCGCATGATGAGCCAGGCGTTGAAGGGAGACAGGCAGGCACCGGTGAAGCAGGGCATACCGGGGAAGTGGATGTTCTCGATGATGGCCTTGGGGCCGATGACCACGCCGCCCAGGGTGTCGCCGTGGCCGTTGATGTACTTGGTGAGGCTGTGGATGACCAGGTCGGCGCCCTCATCCAGGGCCCGCTGGATGGGCGGGGGAGCAAAGGTGCTGTCCACGATGAACAGGCAATCGTTGTTCTTGGCGATGCGGGCCACTTCCCGGATGTTCACCAGACCCAAAGAGGGGTTGGAGGGCGTTTCCGTGTAGAGCACGGCGGTGTTGGCGCGGATGTTCTGCATGACGCTCTCCACGTCCCGGAAGTTGGCGCAGCTCACGTCCACGCCCATCTTCTGCTCCAGGAATTCCCGGACGAACACGCCCGTGTGGGAAAAGACCTCCTCAGAGCAGAGCAGGTGATCGCCCCGCTTGAGCACGGACAGCAGCGTGGAGCAGATGGCGCCCATGCCGGAGCCGGTGCAGAGCGCGGCCTCGCCGCCCTCCAGCAGCGCCAGCTTTTCCTCCAGAGCATAGACGGTGGGGCTGCCCTCCCGGGTGTACACCAGGCCGGTGCGGTCCCAGGAGCTGTTCATGTCATCCACCGTGTCAAAGCCGTAGGTGGCCGTCTGGTAGATGGGCATGGCCAGCGCCCGGGTGGTGGGATCGGGATGGTGGCCGCCGTGGACCATCAGCGTGTCCAGTGCCAGACCCTCCAGGGATTCTTTTGACATAAGGATCAACCTCCTCTATAATGTAAAAGACAGTATGCGAGCTGACGGAGCGCATCCAGGGGAGCCGTGGGCTTCCGGGCACTCCTTTGTCCGAGGGTTACTCTAAACCATCCCCCTGCGGCAGAGTCAACTCCAAAAATCGGCAAAAATTTTTGTGCAATTTAACAGATGTTGGGGGAAGTACCTATGGATGACCTGTATTCCATCGGGGAGACAGCCAAGCTGAATGACGTATCCATCAAGAGTCTGCGGCATTACGATGAGATCGGACTGCTCAAGCCCCGCTATATCGACCCGGAGACCGGCTACCGCTACTATGTATATAGTCAGTTTTCCTTCATCGACAAGATCAAGCGGTTCAAAAGCGTGGGCATGTCCCTCAAGGAGCTCAAGGAGCTGTTTCAGGGCAAGGATCTGAACCGGCTGGCAGAGTTTCTGGCGGCGGAGAAGCAGAAGCTGGACGAGGAAGAGCGTCTGCTGCGGGAAAAGCGGCAGGATGTGGACTGGCTGTGCGAATTTATGGAGTATTCCAGAAGTCTGGAAGTAGATGACGGGCTGGAGATCCGCCAACTGCCCCAGATGCACATGATCCGGGTCCCCTGCCAGGGGGACGACTCCATGTACGCCATGGACCTGGAGCTGCGGCGCATCTCTGTGTCCGAGCCCCTGCGCTCGTGCCAGATCCTCAACCCCTACGGCTACATCCTGGATTTTGACCGGCTCATGGAAAACCGCATGTATCCCATGGCTTCCACCGTTTGCGTCCGGGAGCGGCCGCCGGTGGACTCGCCGTATCTGTTCACGGCGCCGGCGGGGCGGTATCTTTGCTGCCGGGCCAAGATCCTCTCGGAGGATTGGAGCGTGGAGCCCCTCATCCGCTACTGCACGGACCACGGCCTGCGTCCCACGCTGGTGCTGGCCTGCGAGTATCTTGCCAGTCTGTACGATCCCCGCAACTCTCCCTATGAGCTGCGGCTGCTGCTGCCGGAGGGCTGGGATGTGCCGGTGTGACGGGATGGCAATTATCCGAATAAATATGAATATTTTGTGAACTTTTCAGAGCGTACTTGAAATATGACAACCTGTCATCTATGATATGTGACAGGTTGTCATATTTATTTTGCCCACCGCGTAGAGTTTTCTTGACTTTCCATCCAGGGAAAGGCGTAAAACGATGAAGAAACGGCGGAGGTAATTTCGTATAGAGAGGAGAGAGGCTGATGCCCAGCGCAACATTTTACCGTCTGGCGCCGGAAAAGCAGGAGCGGCTGCTGACAGCGGCCACCCGGGAATTTTCCCGGCGGCCTTTCAGCGAGGCATCCATCAACCAGATCATCAAGGATGCGGGGATCCCGCGGGGGAGCTTTTACATGTACTTTGCGGATAAGGAGGATCTGTTCCGCTATGTGATGGAGGGCTATGTGGACCAGCTTTTGCTGGTGGTGCGGGAGAGCATCCTGCGCTGCGGCGGCGACCTCTTTGAGGGGATGCTGGGGCTTTATGACTATGTCCAGAGCCGCCGCCGGGAACAGCAGATAGGCCAGATGGGCACGGTGACTACTATCATCGCCTGCAACAGCGGCCTGCAGCAGAACATGCTGCTGGGCCTGTTCACCCGCCAGCGGGTGCTGGACGCCCTGAGCGACGTGGTGGCCGTGGACCGGCTGGATCTGCGAAGCAGCGAAGATCTGGAGAACATTCTGGCGCTGGTGCTCTCTGTGACGGGACCGCTTTTGCTGCGGGGAGCCTCGGAGGGCGAGGACGATTCCGGACGGGAGCGGCTTGCCGCGCTGCTGGAACTGTGCAGACGAGGTATGGCCCGGGACAAGGGCAGTGCCGCTGATGAGAAAAAAGGAGAATGACCATGGAAAAAGAACAACTGCTGGAGGAGACGGGCCGCGTGGATGCGGCCCAGGAGCCGAAGAAGAAAAAGAAGCTTTCCCTGGGGGGAAAGAAGGGAAAAAAACGCCTGATCGCCGCGGTGGTGGTGCTGGCGCTGGTGGCGGCTGCTGGTATGAAGCTGCTGTCCGGCGGCGGACAGCAGATGCCTGTGGCATCCTACCAGGCGGAGACGGTCCAGCGGCGGGACGTTGGTATCACCGTCACAGGCACGGCTACGCTGGAGCCTGCGGATGCATACAACGTGACTACGCTGATGTCCGCCACCATCCTCTCCGCCCCCTTTGAGGAGGGAGACTTGGTGGACAAGGACACGCTGCTCTACACGCTGGACAGTACGGACGCCCGGGATTCGGTGAGCCGGGCCAATATTTCCACACAGCAGGCGCAGCTGAGCTACGAGCAGGCCCAGGAGGCCCTCAAGCCTACCGCGCCCATCTCCGGTATCATCAGTGAGGTGTACGCCCACGACGGCGACAGCGTCACCGCCGGCGCCGAGCTTGCCCGAATCGTCACCAGCACGGATATCACCGTGGATTTCCTCTTCATCTATGTCTCACCCAGTGACTTCTATGCAGGCCAGAGCGCCACGGTGTTCCTGGACGGCGTGGACGGCAGCGTGCAGGGCACAGTGGTCTCTGTTTCGGATGCCGCCACGGTCACCAGCAACGGAAAGCAGGGCTGTACGGTGCGGGTAAAGATCCAGAACCCCGGCGCCATTTCCGACAGCTACACGGCCTCCGCCATCATCGGCAGCTATACCAGCTATGGTATCACCCCCATCAACATGCCGGCCTCCGCCGTGGTGTACGCGGGCTCTTCCGGTACTATCACCGGCTTTTCCAAGCTCTCCGGCAGCGCGGTGACCAAGGGGGAGACGCTGTGCACCATTGATTCTGAATCCGGCCGCAGCCAGCTGGAAAATGCCCGCCTGGCACTGGAGAGCGCCCGTTTGTCCGCCTCCTCCGCCCAGGGGAATCTGGAGGACTATACCATCAAGTCTCCCATCTCCGGCACGGTGATCGAAAAGACCTTCAAGGCCGGAGACAAGGTGGACGGTGTGACCTCCGGCAACCTGGCGGTCATCTATGACCTCAGCTGCCTGAAAATGGACATGAACGTCAACGAGCTGGACATCTCCAAGGTGCAGGTGGGACAGCAGGTGGAGGTCACCTGCAACGCCCTCATGGGCCAGACCTTCACCGGCACGGTGGAAAAGGTCAGCGTCAACGGCTCCACCACCGGCGGCTTTACGACGTATCCTGTGACCATCTCCATTGCGGATTACGGCGAGCTGCGGCCGGGCATGAACGTCTCGGCTACCATCTTCTGCCACACGGAGGAGAACGCGATCACCGTGCCTGTGGCGGCGGTGAACCGGGGCAATACGGTGTCCGTGGCGCTGCCCGGCGCTCTGGCAGAGGACGGCGTGAGCGTGGCGGACCCCACGAAGGTGGAAGAGCGCAGCGTGACGCTGGGCGTCAATGACGATAATTACATCGTGGTCACCTCGGGCCTTTCCGAGGGGGAGACGGTGCTCTATCAGGTGCAGGCCGCAGGTGTGGCGGCGGGAGGTTAAGCCGTGGCGCATTTGATCGAACTCAGGGATGTATATAAGATCTATCAGATGGGCGACGAGGCCGTGCACGCCCTGGACGGCATCAGCCTGACGGTGGACCCAGGGGAGTTCGTGGCCATCGTGGGTTCCTCCGGCTCCGGCAAGTCCACCGCCATGAACATCATCGGCTGTCTGGACGTGCCCACCTCCGGCACCT
>URKI01000071.1 GCA_900548505.1 uncultured Oscillibacter sp.
GGCGGCTTCGGCGTCCGTCTGGACGGCGGCAACGCCTATACCGGCGCGGTCATCTCCCCCTACTATGACTCCCTGCTGGTGAAGATCACCACCTGGGACAATACCTTTGAGGGCGTTTGCCGTAAGGCGGCCCGTGCCATCAACGAGATTCACGTCCGCGGTGTCAAGACCAACATCGCCTTTGTGACCAACATCCTGAAAAACCCGGTGTTCATCGCCGGCGGCTGCCACACCAAGTTCATCGACGAGACGCCGGAGCTCTTCCAGCTGGACGAGGGCCAGGACCGGGCCACCAAGATGCTCAAGTATATCGGCAACATCGTGGTCAAGGAGCAGGGCGAGCACAAGTTCTACGACGAGCCCCGGTTCCCGCCCGTCACCGGCAACCGGCCTGACGGTCTCAAGCAGATGCTGGACGCCCAGGGCCCCAAGGCCGTGTGCGACTGGGTGCGGGACCAGAAGAAGCTGCTCATCTGCGACACCACCACCCGTGATGCCCACCAGTCCCTGCTGGCAACCCGCGTGCGTACCCGGGATATCATCAAGGGCATGAAGGGCACCAGCGAGATCTTGGCAGATGCCTTCTCCCTGGAGTGCTGGGGCGGCGCTACGTTTGACGTTGCCTACCGCTTCCTCCACGAGTCTCCCTGGGAGCGGCTGGACCTGATCCGGCAGAAGGCCCCCAACCTGCTTTTGCAGATGCTGCTGCGGGGCGCTAACGCTGTGGGCTATACCAACTACCCCGATAACGTCATCCGGGAATTCATCAAGGAGGCCGCCCGCAGCGGCATCGATGTGTTCCGCGTGTTCGACTCCCTCAACTGGCTGCCCGGCATGGAGGTGGCCATGGACGAGGTGCTCAACCAGAACAAGATCTGCCAGGCCACCGTCTGCTACACCGGCGACATCCTGGACCCCAAGCGGGATAAGTATCCCCTGGAGTACTATGTGAAGCTTGCAAAGGAGCTGGAGAGACGGGGCGCCCACATGCTGTGCATCAAGGATATGTCCGGCGTGCTGCGGCCCTACGCCGCCAAGAAGCTGGTGTCCACCCTCAAGCAGGAGATCGGCATCCCCATCCAGCTGCATACCCACGATACTTCTGGCAACCAGGTGGCCACCTACCTGTGCGCCGCCGAGGCCGGCGTGGACGTGGTGGACTGCGCCATCAGCTCCATGGCCTCTCTGACCAGCCAGCCCTCTCTCAATGCCGTGGTGGCGGCCCTGCAGGGCACCGAGCGGGATACGGGTCTGGATCTTGCACGCCTCCAGAGCCTGAGCGACTACTGGGAGGATGTGCGCAAGCGCTACGACTCCTTTGAAGGCGGCATCAAGTGCCCCTCTACCGATATCTACCGCTATGAGATCCCCGGCGGCCAGTACACCAACCTCAAGCCCCAGGTGGAATCCCTGGGCCTGGGCAGCCGCTTCACGGAGGTCAAGGAGAACTACCGCAAGGTCAACGAGATGCTGGGCGATATCATCAAGGTGACGCCCTCTTCCAAGATGGTGGGCGACCTGGCCATCTTCATGACCCAGAACGACTTGACGCCCGAGACCATTGTGGAAAAGGGCGAGAGCCTGGCCTTCCCGGACAGCGCCGTCAGCTACTTCTCCGGCATGATGGGTCAGCCCGCCGGCGGCTTCCCCAAGGATCTGCAGAAGGTGGTCCTCAAGGGCAAGGAGCCCATCACCTGCCGTCCCGGCGAGCTTCTGGAGCCTGTGGACTTCGAGGCCAAGAAGCGGGAGATGGCGGCGTTTGATCCCGATCCCACCTGGCGGGCGGTGCTCAGCTACTGCCTGTATCCCAAGGTTGTGGAAGAATATGTGAAAAACCGCAAGGAGTACGGCTATATCATGCGCCTGGGCAGCCATGTGTTCTTCCACGGCCTGGCTGTGGGCGAGACCAACAAGGTGGATATCGCCGACGGCAAGACCCTGGTTATCAAGTATCTGGGCCTGGGCGAAGTGGACAGCGAGGGTATGCGTACCGTCAGCTTCGAGCTCAACGGCATCCGCCGGGATGTGCAGGTGCCTGACGAGGCGGCCCAGAAGAACATCGTCAAGGTCCCCATGGCCGACCCCGAGGACAAGAGCCAGGTTGGCGCTTCCATCCCCGGCGCGGTCAGCAAGATCGCCGTCAAGCCCGGCGACACGGTGGAGAAGAACCAGACGCTGCTGACCATCGAGGCTATGAAGATGGAGACGGCCATCACCGCCCGCATGAGCGGCACGGTGGAGAGCATCTGCGTCAAGGAGGGCGACACCGTCAAGGGCGGTCAGCTCCTCATCACCCTGAAGTGATTTTTTCCGAAAAGCCCCCGGCATCAGCCGGGGGCTTTTGCTGTGCAAAATAAATAAAAATGCGGCAAAACCAACGGTGAATCCAGAATTTTTTTCGGCGGAACGACAGGACAAATTTGGAAAACTGCAAGGTAAAGAAAAACAACTTGCAAAAAAATGCAAAAAAACTGAAATAGGCCTTGAAAAATGAAGGTTGATGCGGTATGATATGCACCATGAACATAGCACCTGAAACCAAAAAGGAAAGAGGAATGAACCATGAAGAAGATTCTGTCTTTGCTGATGGCCGCCATGATGATGGCTTCCGTGCTTGCCGGTTGCGGCTCCAAGGAGGAGACCCCCGCTGAGTCCGCTCCCGAGGGCGAGACCCCTGTGGAGAGCACCGGCGAGGCCACCGGTTCCGGCGTGGAGCTGAAGTTCTCCACCGGCGGCGAGCAGGGCACCTATTACGGCTTCGGCAACGTGCTGGCCCAGGCCATCACCTCTGCCGGCACCGGCACCAAGGTCACCGCTGTTACCAGCAACGGCTCTCAGGACAACATCGAGCAGATGGAGATGAACACCCGTCAGCTGGGCTTCGTCCAGTCCGACGTCATGAGCTACGCCTACGAGGGCACCAACCTCTTTGAGGGTATGCCCATCACCGGCTTCTCCACCGTGGCTGCTCTGTACATGGAGCAGGTGCAGATCGTCACCTGCGATCCCGAGATCAAGACCGTGGCCGACCTGAAGGGCAAGACCGTGTCCATCGGCGCTGCCGGCTCCGGCGTGTTCTACAACGCTGTGGATATCCTCAGCGCCTATGACCTGAACTACGAGACCGACATCAAGGCCCAGTATCAGGACTTCGGCGACAGCGCCGACGCGCTGCAGGACGGCAAGATCGATGCCGCCTTCGTGGTGGCCGGTGCTCCCACCGTGGCCATCACCACCCTGGCTACCTCCAAGGATACCTACCTGGTCAGCCTGGACGATGAGCACATCGCAAAGCTCCAGGAGACCTCTCCTTACTACTCCAAGTACGTGATCCCCGCCGATACCTATGAGGGCGTGCCCGAGGCCACCACCGTGGCAGTCAGCGCCGTGATCATCGCCCGGGACGACGTTTCCGACGCCGATGTGTACAACATCGTCTCCACCATCTTCGAGAACAAGGATTCTCTGGCTCACGACAAGGCCAAGGAGCTGGATCTGGAGTTTGCCGCCGGCGTGACCAACGTTCCCTATCATCCCGGTGCTGCCCAGTACTTCGCTGAAAAGGGCATTGAGGTGCCCACGAAGTAAGACCGGCACCAGAACTGAAGAGACATGACGGAACTACGGCGGATCACTCCGCCGTAGTTCCTTGGTATCATGGACTGTTTAGAATGTGTAAAGATCCTGTAATCAACCTGTGTGAGGGGGAACCCAATGGGACTGTTCAAGAAAAAGGACACGGAGAAGGACCTGCTGGCCCATCAGGCCGAGCATGATGCCTCTGTGGGAACGGCCGCAGATGTAGAAGCGGTCATGAAAAAATACGACCGGGAGTCCAACACCCGGAGCTGGGAAGGGACGCCCAAGCTGATCATCCGCATCCTGATGGCAGCCTTTGCGGCCTATTCCATCGTGGATACGGTGTTTCTCACCATCCTGCCCCAGCGGCGGCTGCCCATCTTCATGGGCATGATCCTGCTGATCGGCTTTTTGACCTTCCCGGCCAAAAAGGGCGACAGCCGGGTCAACCACATGCCCTGGTACGACGTGCTGCTTTTGATCGCAGGCCCCGGCGCCTATTTCTTCTATGCGATCAACGCGGAGAAGGTCATTCAGATGTCCGCCCGCGTCATGCAGAATCATCTTTATATGATCGTGGGCCTCATCGCCATTCTGGCACTGGTGGAGCTTTGCCGCCGGTGCGTGGGATTGCCCATTTTGTGCGTGGCGGGTGCGCTGCTCATCTATACGTTCTTCAACCTGATGGGGTCCAACCCCTTCTCCGCTGAGCAGCTGCGCATGACCATCTACCAGGTGATCCGCACCATGTTCTATACCACCAACGGCATTTTCGGCGGTCCGGTGAACGTGTGTGCCAAGTTCATCGTGGTGTTCATCATCTTCGGCGCGTTCCTGGAGCGCACCGGCATCGCCAGCTTCTTCATCAGCCTGGCCAACGCTGTGGCCGGCGCCGCCCCCGGCGGCCCCGCCAAGGTGGCTGTCATCTCCTCCGCCCTGTGCGGCATGGTGTCCGGCTCCTCCGTGGGCAACACCGTGACCACCGGCTCCGTTACCATCCCCATGATGAAAAAGACCGGCTATAAGGGCGAGTTCGCCGGCGCCGTGGAGGCTGCCGCTTCCACCGGCGGCCAGATCATGCCGCCTATCATGGGCGCTGCTGCCTTCCTCATGGCCGAGTTCACCGGCGAGGCGTACAGCACCATCGCCATGCGGGCCATCCTGCCTGCCGTGCTGTATTTCACCGGCATCTACATCGCTGTGCATCTGGAGGCCAAGAAGCTGGGCCTCAAGGGCATCTCCCGGGACCAGCTGCCCAAGCTGAGCGTTCTCATGAAGCGGGTCTACCTGCTGTTCCCCCTGGTGCTGCTGGTGGTGCTGGTGTCCACCAACACCTATACCATGGCCTACTCTGCGGCTCTGGCCATCGTGGCCACCGTGGTGGTCAGCATCCCGGATCTGATCCTGGATACCCGCCCCGGCGGGGAGAAGGCCGGTGAGAACCCGGTGAAGAACCTGGGCACCATGATCTTCAGCTCCCTGGAGGGCGGCGCCAAGGGCTCTGTCACCGTGGCTGTGGCCTGCGGCGTGGCCGGTATGATCTCCGGCTGCATCACCGTGACCGGCCTTGCCTCCAAGCTGCTCAGCGCCATCGTGAACCTCTCCGGCGGCCATATGATGGTGGCCCTGGTGCTGACCATGCTCTGCTGCATCGTGCTGGGCATGGGCGTGCCCACCACCGCCAACTACTGCATCATGGCCTCTACCTGTGCCCCCATCCTGATGGACCCCTCCATCGGCGTGACCAAGATGGCGGCCCACTTCTTCGTGTTCTACTTCGGCATCGTGGCGGACATCACCCCGCCCGTGGCTCTGGCGGCCTATGCCGGCAGCGCTATCGCCAAGGCCGATCCCATGAAGACCGGCGTCAACGCCACCAAGCTGGCCATTGCCGCGTTCATCGTGCCGTATATCTTCGCAACCAGCCCCCAGATGCTGTTTGTGGATGTGACCGGCGCGTTCCAGGTGGTGCAGATCTGCATCAGCGCACTGCTGGGCATCTTCGCGGTGGCGGCGGCCCTCAACGGCTTCCTGTACCGCAACATTCCCCCGGTGCTGCGTCTGGCACTGCTGGCCGGCGGCCTGGGTATGCTCATCCCCGGCACCATCACCGATGTGCTGGGCTTCGTGGTGGTAGGCGGTGTCATCCTCTACCAGCGCACCATGGCCAAGCGCCAGAGCGCCGCAGCCTGATTTTCAAAAAAAGCCGTCTCCCCCGGGAGGCGGCTTTTTTTACCAGAGCGAGTAACCTTTTCTATACGGATTCCGTCTTAATATTAAATTAGGTATGACAGCCCGGACCATCCAAATCTGTAACCAATTTGTTGTTGCTTTACATACATAACTGTTCTAGCATATTTAATACAGTTAATACTGCGCCACATGTGCGCAAAGGAAGAACATAGAAGAGGAGAATTGAGCATGGCTGAAGTCAAGGATCTGGAGCAAGCGACTCCCGTAACGGAGCCTGCTGCCGCGGCGGAGGCCGCACCCAAGGGCGGATGGGCCGCCAAGTGGAAGGATATGCCCAAGAAAAAGCGCCGCAGACTGATCCGCCGGATCATCGTGCTGGTGGTTGTGATTGCTGCTGCGGTGGGCGCATGGTGGTTTTTCCTGCGGGATAAACAGCCGGAGGCCCAGGTAGTCACTGATGTGGTCAGCTACGGCTCCATCACCTCCACGGTGGAGGGCAGCGGCCTGACCAAGGCGAAAAAGAGCGAGACCATTACGCTGACCACGGCCGGCACCGTGCAGGACGTGCTGGTCACCGAGGGCCAGCAGGTAACGGCCGGCACGCCGCTGTTCACGGTGGACTCCGAGGCGGCCCGCACGGCTGTGGAAAAGGCCCGCAAGGATGTGGAAGGCTATGAAAAGCAGCTGCGTACCCTGCAAAAGGACATCGCGGGACTGAACCTGTCTGCCGGATATCCCGGAAAGCTCATGGAGACGGTGACCCTCAACCCCGGCGACACCATCACCAAGGGCCAGAAGGTGGCCGTGCTGGCGGATGATACCCGTCTGCGTCTGGAGCAGTACTACAGCTACGCCTATGAGGGCACCATCAAGGTCGGCCAGACCATGGATGTGTCCATTCCGTCCCTGATGACCTCCGTGAAGGGCACGGTGGAAGCGGTACATATGGTCAGCCGCATCACGCCGGAGGGCTCCAAGCTCTTCTCCGTGGACGTGCTGGTGCCCAATGACGGCGCGCTGACAGCGGACATGGCCGCCTCTGCCACCGCCACGGTGAACGGCGAGACGGTGTATCCCTACGAGGCCGGCAAGCTGGCCTATTACCGCACCGGAGACCTCTGCTCCACCGTCAACGGCACAGTGATCTCCAGCGACCTGGTGGATTACCTCCAGGTAAAGGAGGGCCAGGTACTGGTCCGCATCGACGGTGAGGACAGCGAAAGCGAGATCTTCTCCGTGCAGCAGAGCCTGGAGGAGGCCCAGAAGTCCCTGGAAACGGCCCAGAAGAATCTGGACAACTGCAACGCCGTGGCCCCCATCGACGGCACGGTCATCGGCCTGGGCATCCAGGCGGGCCAGGAGATCGAGGCCAACACCACGGTGCTGACCATCGCGGATACCTCCACCATCGTGGTGGACGCCACGGTGGATGAGCGCAACGTCAGCTATGTCAAGCCCGGCATGATGGTGACCATCGACCAGTGGGGCACCACGTTCCAGGGCATCGTGGAGTCTGTGAGCCTGAACTCCAAGGCGGAAAACGGCGTGGCCAGCTATCCCATGGTCATCTCTGTGGACAATGTGGACGGCACGCTCATGACCGGCAGCTACATCAACTACTCTCTGGTCGCCAGCGAGAACGACAACTGCCTGGTGGTACCCATCCAGTGCGTCAAATCCGTGCCCATGGAAGACGGCTCTACCGGTGACGTGGTGTTTGTCCAGGGGGACCGGCCTGACAACGCCATCGACCTGAGCGTGCCCGTGGAGGGCGTGCCCGAGGGCTTCTGGGCGGTGCCGGTGGAGACCGGTATCTCCGATACCTATAACGTGGAAATCAAATCCGGTGTGGAGGAAGGAGCGGTCGTCTTTACCCAGGTACAGACGGAAAGCTCCTGGATGTGATATGCTGGTACGACTGAAAGACGTTTATAAGATCTACGGCGAGGGCCTGGAAAGCGAGGTCCGCGCGCTGGACGGCGTGAGTCTGGAGATCGACCGGGGCGAGTTCGTGGCGGTAGTGGGTCAGTCCGGTTCCGGCAAGTCCACCATGATGAACGTGCTGGGCTGCCTGGACGTGCCCACCCGGGGGACTTACCTGCTGGACGGCACCGATGTCCGGGAACTGACGGATAAGGAGCTCTCCCGCATCCGCAACAAGCAGATCGGCTTTATCTTCCAGCAGTACAATCTGATCCAGAGCCTGACGGTGCTGGAGAATGTGGAGCTGCCGCTGATCTATCAGGGCGTGAACGCCGACGACCGGCGGGAGATGGCCCTGGCGGCGCTGGAACGGGTGGGCCTGTCCGGACGCATCAAGCACCATCCCACGG
>URKI01000072.1 GCA_900548505.1 uncultured Oscillibacter sp.
GATAGGCTCCGGTCTCGTGGGCTCGGAGATGTGTATAAGAGACAGCTTCTATGCCCGCCGCCCCTATGTGCCCCAGGTATATGACAGCGGCTCTGCCGGCGAGGTACACTACACCCTGGACGGCACCGCCTATCAGCTGACGGTGGCCTGGCCCGACAACCGCTGCGACCCTGCGCCGGACATCCATCAGTCCGGCCGGGAGGGAGATGTGAACCGCTGGCCGTCCAGGCTTTATGTCAACTATAAAGACTCCGGCACTGACGGCTGGGACGAATTTTCCCGGCAGGTGGCGTCCGTCCACATGGAGGTGGAGCAGGACCCCCAGGGCGCCTCCGATCTCATTGCGGAAGATCCCGTGAACCGGGACCAGTACTCCCCGGACGCGGCCATGGTGTCCGTGCTGGAGTTTTCCGGCGACTGCGGCGAGCCCCAGGTGGTGTGGGTGATCACCATGAACAACGGCGACATCATCCGCCTGCGTCAGACCATGCACGTCACCTTGATCCACACCCATGTCTATGACTACCACGACTATCCCATGGAGACCATGGACCAGCTCAAGGCACTGCTGGACCAGATCCAGGCGGAGACGAACCGGCTGGACGAGGTGATCGTGTATCTGCCGCCGGTGACCTATACCGGCCAGCTGGAGCTGACGGGCCGGTCCTACGAGTTCCACGGCTGCACCGACGGCAGCGGCCGCACGGTGTTTACGGACACGGTGAAGGTGGCCACCGTGGACAGCTATTGGATCAACTACTTCTGCGACATCGACTTTGTGGGCAGCGGAGGCGGCGTGGGTTTGTCCATGTCGGACAACGGCCGGGCGGAGCGGTGCAGCTTTACCGGCTGGCGTACCGCCATGCTGGGCTACGGCACCGCCTGGGTGAGCCTGGGGGAGTGCGACGTGCGGGACAACACCATCGGCTTCCACTTCAACAGCACCGGCCAGAGCGCCAACGACTACCTCTTCAACGACAATGTGTTTGCAGACAACACCACCGCCATGCTGCTGGAAAACGTGCCCACGGACCAGGCGATCGAGCTTGACGGCTGCCGCTTTACCGGCAACGGCACGGACATCGACAACCGCTGCGATCACCCTCTGGATGACTCCAAGGCTGTCTTTGAATAAAAAAAGCACCCGGAAATCGTTCCGGGTGCTTTTTTATTCTTTGCAGCCGTACGGTCCTCAGCGGACCGCCCGCTTTTTTCCGGCGGCGAAGCCGAACACGGTCCCGCACACACCGCCGACGATATGCATGAGATTGGCCACGCTGTCACGGACGAACAGCATGGAATAGACCTCCTGACCCAGGTACAGCGCCCCCACCAGGATCAGCGTCAGGGGGATCTTCCCCTCCTTCATGCCCGCAAGGGACGAGAGCATGATGAGCATGAACACGATGCCGCTGGCTCCCAGCAGGGCGCTTTCGGGAAAGAGGACAAACTGCAAAAGGCCGGATACCAGCGCCGTCAGGACGATGGCCTCCAGCAGCATCCGGCTGCCGTACTTTTCCTCGATAGGCGGGCCCACCACCAATAAAAGCAGCATGTTGCCGAGAAAGTGCTCCCATCCCGCGTGGCCCAGCACATGGCCCACCAGCCGCACATAGGTCAGCGGGCTGGTCAGCGGCGCGCGGTACACGGAAAACAGCGCCGCCGTGGTGACGCCGCCGGTGAGGTAGTCCAGCACCAGCGCCGCCAGGGAGAGAAAGAAAAAGGTCAGGATCACCGGAGAGTTATACTGCAGTTTTTTCATAGGTCCCACCTCTTTGTCCCGTGGAAGAGTCCCCCAAAACCGCACTGGGGGACCTCTTTTCTTATTTCCCGCTGCCGGTGATGGCCTTGCGCAGAAGATCCACCGGGATCATGGTCATCGCCAGCACCGCCACGACGCCCCAGCCGGCAAGGCCGAAGGGCACGCAGCTGAACATGCTGCTGATCCATCCGAACACGCGGACGGGGATCAGCCCGGCATTGACGATGAACGCCTGCACCAGCATGATGGTGAGAAAGACCTTCATAAAGCCGGTGTTCTCCCCCAGGCCCTTGAAGATGGCAAAGCCCTCGTCACGGACATTGAAGCCGTTGAACAGGGCGCTCCAGATAAAGAGCACAAAGTAAGCCGTGAGCTTCTGCTCGGTGCCGGCAAAGAACCGGTCGAAGAAGGGCGCCTTCAAAAATGCGAAGCTCAGCGCCGTGAGCCACAGGCCCATGATGACGATCTGGGTCATCATGGGGCGGCTGACGATGCTCTCGTCCCGGCGGCGGGGCTTCTCGCTCATGTACCGCTCCCGGGCGGGCTCGTTGCCCAGCATGATGGCGCCCAGGCCGTCCATCACCAGGTTGACGAACAGCAGATGGGTGACTTTCAGCGGCTCCTCCACGCCGAAGAACGGCGCGATGGCGCTGACGGCCACAGCCGCCACGTTGATGGCCAGCTGGAACTTGCAGAATTTCAGGATATTGTGGTAAATGGTGCGGCCGTACCAGATGGCGTCCTTGATGGATTTGAAGTTGTCATCCAGAATGACGATCTTGCCGGCCTCCTTGGCAGCCTCGGTGCCGCTGCCCATGGCAAAGCCCACGTCCGCCCGCTTCAGGGCGGGGGAGTCGTTGACGCCGTCGCCGGTCATGCCCACCACCAGGTTCATCTCCTGGCAAAGGCGCACCATGCGGGACTTATCCGTAGGCAGGGCCCGGGCGATGACCCGGATGCGGGGGATGATGCTCTTGACCTCCTCGTCGCTGAGCTCCCCCAGCTGGGCAGAGGTCAGCGCCACCTCGTCCCCGTTCTTCAAAAGGCCCGCGTCCCGGGCGATGGCCACGGCGGTCTGCAGCCGGTCGCCGGTGATCATGACCACCTGGATGCCCGCGTGCTGCACGGCGGCGATGGCCTCCCGGGCCTCGGGACGCACATCGTCCCGGATGCCCACAAAGCCGATGATGACCGTATCGGGGTTGATGGCGTTTTCCGTCATGGGGCTGGGGGAGTAGCCGAATGCCAGCACCCGCATGGAGCGGCTGGCCAGCTCGTCGATCTTGGCGTTGAGCACGTCGGCCTTGATGGCCCGCTCCTCGCCGCTCATGCTCAGGTACTTGCTGCTCACTGCCAGCAGCCGCTCCGGCGCGCCCTTGTAGAACGTCCGGCCCAGCTGATCCAGATAGGCCTGGCTGAACTTGTTGGCGGAGTTGAAGCCCTGGGCGCTGCCCACCGTGTAGCTGCCCTCCAGCTGGCGGAACGTCTGGGCGCCCAGGAACTTCATGAGCGCCTGGTCCGTGGCGTTGCCGCCGATGACCTGGCCCTGGGCGTCAAACATGGACTGGGTGTTCTTGCCGATGGCAAGGTCCACCAGGCCCTTGATCTTCCCGTGCTGGGAGAGTTCATTTAAGGGAATGGTGATGCCGTCAGCGGTGAAGAACTCCACCACCTCCAGGTGGCCCTTGGTGATGGTGCCGGTCTTGTCGCTGAAAAGGATGTTCAAAGAGCCTGCGGTCTCGATGCCCTCCGCCTTGCGCACCAGCACGTTGTGATCCAGCATCTTGCTGGTGTTCTGCATGAGCACCAGGGAGATCATCAAAGGCAGTCCCTCGGGGACGGCGCACACAATGATGACCACCGCCAAAGACACCGCCTCGATCACGTCCTTGACGATCTCCGCGGCGCCAAGGGACGCATAGGCGCCGAAGCCGCCGGCGGAGAGGATGAAGTAGCCCATGTACATGACCGCGATGACCACGGCGCCGATGTATCCGAACTTGGAGATGGTGCCCGCCAGCTTGGCAAGCTTCACCTTCAGGGGAGAGTCCGGCTCGTCGCCCTGCATCTCCTCTGCCATCTTGCCCATCATGGTGGAAAGGCCCACCTTCTGCACGTCCATGACACCTTCGCCGTCAAAGAGCACCGCGCCCCGGAACAGCGAGTGCTGATCCACGAAGGTGTCGCCGGTGATCTCCTCCGCCAGGCGCATCTCGCCCTCGGCGGCGGTCTTTCTGCACTCCTCCGCTTCGCCGTTGAGGGCGGAGTTGTCCACTTTCAAGCTGCCGTGGACCAGAATGCCGTCGGCAGGGATCTTGTCGCCCGCCTGGAGCAGCACCTTGTCGCCCACCACCACGTCGTCCACGTCGATGACGGTGATGACGCCGTTGCGGTAGACCTTGCACTGGTCCTTTTTCGTGCTGTCTTTGAGCTGGCGGTATTTCGTGTCGCTGGCCACGCCGGTCTTGGCGGACACGAACGCCACGATCAGCACCGCCACGATGGTGCCCACCGGCTCGTAGATATCCGCGTAGCCCAGCAGGCACATGACGAGCATCAGCGCCGCAATGGCAAGCAGGACGCGGATCATGGGATCGCTGAAGGTCTCTTTGAACTCCGCCCAGAATGTGGTGGGCTCCGAGTCAGGGATCTGGTTGCTGCCGTATTTCGCTCTGGATTCGGCGACTTCTTTGTCGCTCAGGCCGTTAAAGTGCATGGATCTGTTCTCCTCCAAAAGTCGGAAAAAGGCGGCGTCCGCCGCCGCTTTCTCCCGGGATATGCTGTGTTCCCGCCAGGGGACGCGCTTTCTTACCTACCGGAAGCAGGAGGGCCCATTGTCACCCGGCTTTTCACGCCGGATGGAACACAACGGCCGTCCCTCCCTTGTTCCGCATCGGTTTTCCTCACATTATAATGCTGCCGGGTATTTCTTTGCAAGCGGCAAACGCCTCTTGCCGGGCGGCAGGCGCTTTTGACCTCCCGTTCTCCAGGATAAAGGAGCCGCAGTCGGCCGACCGCGGCTCCTTTGGTTTTTATCCTTCCCGGTATGATGAGCAGACGGAGGCCATCAGCGCACGTTCTGCGCCTGCGCCAGGCCGCGGGTCTCCAGGTACCGGAGGATCTCCTCCGCGGCCTGCTGGACTCCCTGGGAGGAGTCCACCGTCAAATCGTAGTTGGCGGACTCGCCCCACCGTCTGCCTGAGATGTGGTGGTAATAAGCGGCCCGGGCCTTGTCAGACCGGCGGATATTCTCCTCCGCCTCCTCCGGCGTGTCTCCATAGACCTCCATGGCCCGGCCGATCCGGTATTCTCTGGATGCGTGGATAAAGATCTTCACCACGTCCTTGCGGTCCCGGAGCACGTAGTCCGCCGCTCTGCCCACAATGACGCAGCTGCCGTTTTCCGCGATTTTCTGGATGATCTGGTGCTGGGCCACCACCGCCAGCCGGACAACTCTGGTGCTCAGATACAGGTTATACAGGGCCTTGGGCGCATTGCGGTTGAGCTTGGAGATAAATTCCCGGTCCAGTCCGCTCTCCTGGGCGGCCAGCGCCGTCATCTCCTTATAATAGAAGGGGATGCCCAGTCTCTGGGCCACCTGTCGGCCGATTTCCTTTCCCGAGGAGCCGTGCTGCCGGGCAATGGTCAAAATGACGCCGGGGTGAGAGGGCTGGATCACCACGGTGGGGTGCTCCCGGTCCATCAGCGGTGCGTCCTTTACATAGGGGTGGGCCAGGAACTGCCGGTAGTACACCAGGCCCAGCAGGCTGGTCAGCGTCTCCGTCACAGGGAAAGTCAGCCAGAACTGCGCCAGCCCGAACCGGGCAAACAGCGCGCCCAGCGGGACGAACAGCACCACCGTCCGCACCACCGTCAGCAAAGAGCTTTTGACCGCGGCGCCCACCGCCTGGAAAAACACCGGGAACACCAGGGAGGTCACCATGGGGATGAAGCTGACGCCGATAAAGTGGAACCCCCAGCGGCCGATCTCCACCACCTGCTCGTCGGAGGTGAATACCCGGAGCATGGGCCCCGGAATGGTCTCAAAGCATAGCGTCCCCAGCGACATCAGCGCCACGCCGAACGCCACGGCGGTCAGCAGCGTCACCTTGCAGCGGCGGATCCGCCGGGCAGCATAATTGAAGCTGACAATGGGCACGATGCAGGTCTGCATGGCGCCCAAGGGGATGAAGAAAAAGGTCTGCCACTTGTAATACAGGCCCAGGGCGGTCACTGCCTGGTCGGAAAAGCCGGACAGGATCAGATTGAGCCCGAAGATATAGAAGGTATAGGCGGACTGCATGATGATGCTGGGAATGCCCAGGCGGAAGATCTCCGCCACCCGCCGGGGATAGACTTCTCTGGTGGGCGACTTGCGATACCCCTTTCGCATCACCACCAGAGCGGCCACCACCTGCCCCAGCACGGTGGCCACCGCCGCACCCGCAATGCCCAGCTCGGGAAAGCCCCACAGGCCGAAGATCAGCAGCGGGTCCAGCACGATGTTGGTCAGCGCCCCCAGGATCTGCGCCGCCATGGGGGTCTTCATGTCTCCCTGGGCCTGGAGGATCTTGGTCCAGATGCTCTCAAAAAACACGCCGAAGCTGAACACGCAGACGATGCGGCCGTAGGTCACCACCGCCTCCACTACCTCCGGCGAGGTCGAGGACAGCCTGGCATACGCCGGCAGGATGAGCCAGGCAACGGCGGCAAAGAGGACCCACAGAACACCGGCCAGCGGTGTGCCGATCCCTGCAAATTCCTGCGCATCCCCCCGCTTGCCGACTCCGAACCGGGCCGCCATGGCCGTGTTGATGCCCACGCCCGTGCCGATGGCCAGCGCCACCATCAAAAGCTGGATGGGATAAACGATGGAGAGGGCCGTCAGGCCGGACTCGGCATACCGGCCCACGAACAAACTGTCCACGATGTTGTAAAGGGCCTGGATCAGCTGAGCCAGCATGACCGGGGGAGCGATCTTCAAAAGGATCTTCCAGATCTTTTCGCTCCCGAAAAACTGTGCTTCCGTGCTTGTGTTTCCCATTCTCTTTCTCCTCACTCACACGCTTTCATGGCCTGTTCCAGCGCCTCGTCATAGGTCAGGACCGCCTGCACCAGGGCACGGATGTTTTGGGTGCCGACGGTCTCCAGAGTCTGCAGCTCCATCCGGTTCAGCGCCTCCAGCAGCGGCCCGGCATATTGCTTTCCCTGCTCCGAGAGCACGAAGGCTTTCTCCCGCCCGATGCAGTGCTCGGGGCTCAGTTCCAGCAGTCCCCGCTCCCGCAGGTCCAGCATCACATGGTTTATGGTCTGCCTTGGCAGCAGATAGCTGTCGCAGATCTGCTTCTGGGTGCAGAAGCCCTGCTCCCGGATGGTATAGAGCACCAGCAGCTCGTGGTAGCTGATCCCATGCGCTTTCGACCACGCGGCGTACAGCCCCCGGTATTGAACGATCGCCCGGTTGATCTCCGCCAGCAGCTTTAATGATTCCTGATCCATAACAGCCTCCTGTGCCCACTGCGGTCATGCATAATAAGGCGGGCTCTATAATCCCGTTCGGGATTATAGCTGTCTCTTATACACATCTCCGAGCCCACGAGACCGGAGCCTATCTCG
>URKI01000073.1 GCA_900548505.1 uncultured Oscillibacter sp.
GGTCTCGTGGGCTCGGAGATGTGTATAAGAGACAGGCGTAGCCCATCTTCACCAGCATGGTGCCGAAGTAGTTGCCCTGCTTCAGGGCGGCGCGGCACTGCTCCTCGGTCATCTTGCCCTTGCGCAGCTCCACCATGGCGGCGACCATCTTGTCCATGTCCTCGAAGGTCTCGGGGTCGACGATCTCGGCGCCGCGGATGTTGAAGCCGATGTCCTCGGCGATGGCCTGGATCTCATTGGGGTTGCCCACCAGCACGGGGGTCAGGAAGGTACCGGACAGCAGACGGGCGGAAGCCTCCAGAATGCGGGGATCGGTGCCCTCGGTGAAGACGATCTTGCGGGGATGCGCCTTCAGCTTTTTGATCAGAAACTCAAACATGACAATTCCTCCAGTTGTTACTGAATTGGGGTTGTATTCATACCGATTTCATTATACACGTCTGAATCCGTGGGTCAATTACATTTTCTTTGGCGCGTGCCAAAAATTTACGAAATATTCACCTTTTCTTGTGTCAAATGTGCAAAACTGACAAACGGCGTGCCACATGCTGTAGGCGGGGATTTGTACCCCACCCAAGACGTAGGCGCGTTTTTTCACGGATTTAGGGCTTGACGAATACGGAAAAACAAGGTATCATGACAACGGTAACAAATTGTAACTTTTTCAAAAGCGTGATTTTTAGGGAGCGTTTATGAGTAATCAGATAAAGCAGGCAGGCCGGCCGCCGCGGCACAGCCGCACCAGTGGCCGCCGGCTGGCAAGAGAGATGAACACGGAAACTCCCGCTCTGGGGCACCAGGGAAAGGAGAACGGCGCGCGCCGCCGGGCAGCCGTGGAGGCGGTGCAGAGCGAGGCACCAAAGCCGCAGGCTGCCGCCGCTGTACAGACCGCCGAGACCGAGACCGCGCCCAAGGCGGGTCTGCTGGAGCGGCTGAAAGCGGCCGTGGAGCGCTGGAAGGAGTCCGACGGCTCCAGTGAAAGCCCGGTGGTGCTGGGCTTCCGGGCCGGCAGACGGGAGCTGCGGCGTCTGCGCCGCCGGCTGCGCCACATCCTGCGGGAGAACAAGGCGCACCGTTTCCCAGAGTCGGACCACAGAGCCGTGCGGCTGCTGCTGTTTGGCTTCAACATGCTGCCCACCTTCGGCAGCCGGGTGCGGGAGGCCGTCTGGGGCCGCCGCAAGCGGGCCATGCATCAGCCCGGCCGGCTGCACACCTGGATGGGCGGCCGCAAGATCCATCCCGCCGCATTCCTGGGCGCCGGCTGCGCGCTGGCGCTGGCCATCGTGCTTTGCTCTTCCTATACCTTCGGCACCACCGTCATCTATGACGGCGAGGCCATCGCCACCGTCAGCTCCCGCTCCGCGGCAGAGGATGCCCGGGCCAAGCTGGAGGAGGTGACCGCCTCCACCCTGGGTGAGGACTATACCATTGATGATTCTCTCCTGGAGTACTCCTCCGGCATCATGGCCCGCAGCGAAGTGGTGGACGAGGACACCTATGAAGAGGACCTGTCCGAGGAGATCGGTCTGGTGACCCAGGCCTATTGCCTGTATGTGGACGGCGAGCTCATCGGCGCCACCCCCTATGAGGGCGCGCTGGAGGAGCTGCTGGCCCAGCTGAAGGCGGCCTCCACCGATGAGAACACCATCTCCTGCGAGTTCGCCGAGGATGTGGACATCCGCCAGGAGTACGTGCCCACCTCTCAGGTGATGAACCTGGGGTATCTGGCCGAGACCCTGTACAGCACCAAGAGCGCCGAGGTCACCTATGAGGTGAAGAAGGGCGACACCTGGTCCCAGATCGCCAACAGCCACGGCCTGACCTCCGCGGAGCTGCTGGCCCTCAACCCCGGTTACAACATCGACAAGCTGCAGATCGGCGAAGTGCTGACCCTGTCCGCCTCCGTTCCCTACCTGACCATGACCGTGGTGCGGCAGGAGCGGTACGTGGAAGACGTCATGTACGACATTGAGTACACCGACTCCGCGTATTTGTATAAGGGTGACTATGAGGTCACGTCCAAGGGCCAGTACGGCGCCGCCGACGTGGTGGCAAACGTCACCTATGTCAACGGCGAGGAGACCGAGCGCACGGTGCTCTCCTCCGTGACCCTCAAGGAGCCTGTGACTGAGCAGCGGCTGCAGGGTACCAAGGAGCGGCCCACCTGGCTGCCCACCGGCACCTTCCGCTGGCCCACCTCCGGCCGCATCACCTCCTACTTCGGCGGCCGGTCCTCTCCCGGCGGTATCGGCTCCACCAACCACAAGGGCATCGACATCGCCGCGCCCAAGGGCACGCCGGTCTACGCGGCCGACGGCGGCACCGTTACCTACGCCGGCTGGATGAGCGGCTATGGCTACCTGGTGCAGATCAACCACGGCAACGGCTATGTGACCTACTACGGCCATAACTCCAGCCTGCTGGTGTCCGTTGGCCAGCACGTCTACAAGGGCCAGCAGATCGCCCGCGTGGGCTCCACCGGCAACTCCACCGGCAACCACTGCCACTTCGAGATCCGCTACAACGGCGTGGCAAAGAACCCGCTGAACTATCTGTAAGATCGACTGCGGTCTCCAACGACCCCGGACCATCGAGTCCGGGGTCGTTTTTTATGTGCAAAATTTTCGCAAAACTGAAAACGTTTACGCACAATTGGGGTACGAATGTCTGTCAGTTGGAAATAGATGTATACCGCAACTAAAATTTTACAGATCAGGCCGCAATTAGAACAAAAGAACGGTTTATGTAAGAAATCCATGCGCTTTTGTAGGGTTTTGCAAAAAGAACGCCTGAAAACGATATAGTTAAAACGCACAAAGGAATGAAGAAAATACATACAAAACTATGGAAAATACTAAAATCGCCTTGACAATTTCTTCATAAAGATGATACTGTAAAAGCAAGAAGTTCGAAAACGTTTGCATAAGTCCTCCGCCATCAGACGGAGGGCACAGGAAAGAGGGGGACTGAGCGCGCGATGAGACCGAAAGAAGAAAACTACTCAAAGAGCAAGCGGCTGAAAAACCAGATCAAAGCAGTCGTCACGAATCCCTACAACGTGATCGTGCTGATCGCGATCCTGCTTTTGACGTATCTGATCGTGCTGCCGCTGCTGGACATGATCTCCAGCACCTTCGAGCTGGCCCAGCGGGACCTGCGGGTCATGGGCCCGGACGCGGAGGTGGGACAGTTCACCCTCTACTACTGGCAGCGGCTGCTGGCCAGCGAGCTGTCCATGTCCATGCTCATCAAGCCCTTGATCAACTCGCTGACCATCGGCGTGTGCGTATCCGTATGCGCCATCGCCCTGGGCTCCGTGCTGGCATGGCTGATGGTCCGGTCGGATCTTCCCTGCAAGCGGTTTTTCTCCCTGGCGGTGATCATTCCCTACATGATCCCCTCCTGGTGCAAGTCTCAGGCATGGCTGTCCATGTTCAAGACGGCCCGGCTGGGCGGCGCGCCGGGCTTCATGGCCTCCCTGGGCTTCAACGTGCCCGACTGGCTGGCCTACGGCCCCGTGGCCATCATCATCGTTCTGACACTGCACTACTACGCGTATACATACCTGCTGGTCTCCGCGGCCCTCAACTCCATCAACTCCGAGCTGGAGGAGATGGGTGAGATCCAGGGCGCCGGCAAGGCCATGATCCTGCGGCGCATCACGCTGCCGCTGGTGCTGCCGGCCATGCTGTCGGCGGTGATCCTGACCTTCTCCAAGGCCATCGGCACCTTCGGTACCATCAATTACCTGGGCTCCCCGGTGCAGTACTACACCCTGTCCAGCCAGCTGTATATGAACAGCAAATCCCTGAACACCCAGACGGCCTTCGCCATGGCCATCATCATGATCTGCATCGCCTCCGTGGCGGTGTTCATCAACCAGAAGCTCATCGGTGCCCGGAAGTCCTACGCCACCATCGGCGGCAAGGGCGGACGCTCCACCCTCATCGGACTGGGCCGCGTGGGCCGGCCGGTGATTACGGCGCTTTTGTTCGTGTTCTTCGCCGTGGGCATCATCATGCCGATCCTGATCCTCATCATGGAAAGCTGCATGCTCAAGGAGGGCACCTACAGCCTCTCCAACTTCACGCTCCACTACTGGATCGGTGATCCTGATCCCAAGATCATGGAGGGTATGCCGGGCATCTTCAAAAATCCCGACTTTATCAAGGCCCTGCTCAACTCCGCCCGGCTGACGCTGGTCAACGGCATCTTCGGCACCATCTTCGGCCAGATCCTTGGCTATATCTGCGCCAAGGGCCGCGGCAAGTTCCACGGCAAACTGGTGGAACAGCTGGTGTTCATCCCGTACCTGATCCCCTCCGTGGCGTTCGGCGGCATTTACCTCTCCATGTTCTCTCAGCCCCAGACGCTCTTCGGCGTGACGCTGGTGCCCTCTTTGTACGGTACGTTCACGCTGCTGACGTTGGTGTCCGTGGTCAAGCACCTGCCGTTCGCCTCCCGGGCCGGCACGTCCAACATGCTGCAGATCAGCGGCGAGCTGGAAGAGGCGGCCACCATCGAGGGCGCAGGCTTTTTCAAGCGGTTCGTCAAGATCGTGTTCCCGCTCAGCAAGGGCGGCTTCATCTCCGGCTTCATGCTGATCTTCGTGTCCATTATGAAAGAGCTGGATCTGATCATCCTCATCATGACCCCCACCACCTCCACGCTGCCGTACCTGGCGTTCCAGTATCAAAACGGCAACTCGCCCCAGGCGTCCAACTGTGTGGCCATCGTGATGTTCAGCATTGTGTTCTTGGTGTATGCTCTGGCCAATATCTTCGGCGACGCGGATCTGGCCAAGAGCATGGCGGGCTGACACGGATACTCAACTGAGAGGAGAAAGCGATCATGAGTGAGATCATTCTGAAAAATATCGATAAATTCTACGGCAAGAACCACGTCCTCAAGGACCTGAACCTGACCATCCAGGACGGCGAGTTCATGACGCTGCTGGGACCCTCCGGCTGCGGCAAGACCACCACGCTGCGTGTGGTCTCCGGCCTGGAAAAACCCCAGAACGGCAAGATCTACATGGACGGCAAGGAGATCGTCAACGCCGCCGAGGCGTACTTCGCTCCGCCCTCCCAGCGGAATCTGAACCTGGTGTTCCAGTCCTACGCCCTGTGGCCCCACATGACCGTGTTCGATAATGTGGCCTTCGGCCTGCGGATCCGCAAGGAGCCGGCGGACAAGATCAAGACCATGGTGGCCAGCGCTCTGGAGCGCATGCAGATCGGTGAGTACGCCAAGCGCTACCCCACGGAGCTCTCCGGCGGCCAGCAGCAGCGCGTGGCCATCGCCCGTGCCATCGTGTCCGAGCCACGGCTTCTGCTGCTGGATGAGCCCCTGTCCAACCTGGACGCCAAGCTTCGCGTGGATATGCGCTCGGAGATCAAGCGCCTCCACCACGAGACCGGCACCACCATCATCTACGTCACCCACGACCAGGTGGAGGCCCTGACCATGTCCACCAAGATCGCCCTGTTCCGCAAGGGCGAGCTGGTGCAGGTGGCCCCGCCCCTGGATCTGTACAACAACCCCTGCAACCTGTATACCGCCGACTTCATCGGCAACCCCAGCATCAACTTCGTCAAGAGCACCGCCGCCGTGGACGCAGGCGGCATGACGGTGGATAGCCCCCTGGGCCAGATGACGTTCGAGCGCAAGGACATGACCGAGGACGCGCCCCAGAGCGGCAAGATCGACACCATCCTGGGCGTCCGGCCCGAGCAGCTGAGCATCAGCCGCACCCCCGACGACCAGCACCGCACCGAGGGCCACGTGTACTCCGGCATGCCCGCCGGCTCCGAGACGCTGGTCAACGTCCGGGTGGGCGAGGCGCTTCTGACCGTCAAGGAGCTGGGCTCCACCCACTACGCAGGCGACGAGAAGGTGTACCTGGGCCTGCGCCCCGAGAAGGTCAACGTGTTTGACGCCCAGAGCGAAAAGCTCATCAAGCTGTGCGTGTAATCTCATTGCGGCGGAGGCCGCAGTAAAATACAAACAGGGAAGAATCTAGAAGGAGGAAAAGAACTATGTTGAAGCACAAGAAATGGCTGGCCGGATTCCTGGCCGTGACCATGCTCTTCAGCCTGACTGCCTGCGGCAGTAAGGAAGAGCAGCCTGCCGAAACTGAGGGCGAGCTGACTGAGTGGGAGCAGAAGGCCAACATCTTTGCCACCGACGAGACCGATGAAGAGCTGTATCAGCAGGCCATCGAGGAAGGCGGCACCGTAACGCTGTACTCCATCTCCTCCCGCTGCGGCAAGGTTGCCGAGGCCTTCATGGCCAAATACCCCGAACTCAAGTGCGAATCCTTCGATATCTCCACCAACGAGCTGCTGGAAAAGGTCACCCGTGAGCATGAGGCTGAGCAGTATGTGGCCGACGTGGTGCATATCAAGGACCAGGACGGTTCTTTGTATAACCAGTATGTGAAGAACAAGGTGTTCTATCTCTATCAGCCCGCAGACATCTTTGCCCACATCGATGAGCAGTACACCGCCACCGCCACCCCGCTGTACATCGAGCTGACCCAGCTGTTCTACAACGCTGAGGCCTATCCCGACGGCTCTCCCATCACCAACATCTGGCAGCTGACCGAGCCCCAGTGGCAGGGCAAGATCATGATGCAGAACCCGCTGGATAACCTGTCCTGGGGCTCCTGGATCACCGGCTTCTGCGTGGGCGAGGTGCCTGACCAGCTGGCTGCCGCCTATAAGGAGCTGTACGGTGAGGATCTGGTCCTCTCCGAGGGCTGCGCCAACGCCGGCTATGAGTTCCTCAAGCGCCTGCACGACAACAAGCCCACCTACACCTCCTCCTCCGACGAGATCGCCGAGTCCGTTGGTACGCCCGGCCAGAGCGATCCTCCTGTTGGCTTCAGCGCCTCCTCCAAGCTGCGCAAGAACGAGGATAACGGCTGGGTCCTGGCTCCTGTGAACCTGTATCCCACCACCGGCATCCCCGCCATCAACACCCTGTACGTGGTCGAAGGCTGCCAGCATCCCGCTGCCGCCAAGCTGCTGATCCGCTTCATGATGGGCGGCATCGACGGCGACACCAGCGGCTATGAGCCCTTCAACACCCTGGGCGGCTGGCCCGTGCGTGACGACATCGAGCCTGCTGAGGGCTCCGTCCCCTACGCCGAGATGAACGTCTCTCCCTTCAATCCCGACGAGATCTATGTGAACTACAACACCGTGCGTGACTTCTGGCAGATGCTGGGCTAAACGGCACAGCGCCAAAAAAACAACAGACCTGTCTCTTATACACATCTGACGCTGCCGACGA
>URKI01000074.1 GCA_900548505.1 uncultured Oscillibacter sp.
GATCTACACTCGACTAGTCGTCGGCAGCGTCAGATGTGTATAAGAGACAGGGTCCCGTCCTGCACGGTCAGGGCGGTGGAAAACCCCTGGGGCTCGGCAGAGAGGGCACCCTCCAGGGCCAGCGCGGCCTGACGGGGGTCGTCCCGGTCCCAGGCAGCGCGGACCTGGGGCGTCTTTGCGGCGGCGGAGAGAAGATCCAAAGGCTCGTCCAGCGCGGCGGCGATGGCCCGGTCTACTGTGTGGCCGGTGTGCAAAAGCCGCTGGTCCGCACTCTGGAGGACCGCCTCCTCATACCGGCGGATGGCCTGCTGTCCCATGGCCGCGCCGGACAGCACCAGCAGAAAAACCAGGGCGGCAAAGAGAATGGTCCCTCTTTTTGTATGCATGCGCGTTCCCTCCCCTTGTCAAGCGGATGTTAAAAAATTATACTATAGAAAAGAGGAAGCTGTAAAGGAGGCTGTTTATGGCGGACAGAGTCCTGATCGTGGATGACGATGAAGCGGTGTGCACCATGCTCTACAAGGTGATCCGCAGCAATGGGATCGAGGCGGACACCGCCGCGTCCGGCCAGCAGGCGCTGCGCATGGTGGAGCAGAAGCGCTACGACCTGATGCTGCTGGATGTGAATATGCCGGGGATGGACGGCTTTGAGGTGGTGCAGGCCCTGCGCCTGCGGGGCGTGCAGATGCCCATCATGATCGTCAGCGGCCGGCAGGAGGACTACGACACCCTTTATGGACTGGACATCGGCGCGGACGACTATGTGACAAAGCCGTTCAATCCCGTGGTCCTGGGGGCCAAGGTGAAGGCACTGATCCGGCGCAGCCGCAATTACGGCCCGGGCAAGGGTGAGGAGATCATAGCCGGTCCCTTCCGGTATCATACCGGCACCCTGCGCTTTTACAAAAACGGACAGGAGATCCCACTCTCGTCCAAGGAAAATGCCATGATGAAGCTGTTTATCGACAATGTCAACCGCATTTTCTCCAAGGACATGCTCTACGATCTGATCTGGGGCGGGGCCATCATCGACGAAAACGCCATCATGGTCTATGTGAACCGGCTTCGTCAGAAGATCGAGGACGAGCCGTCCAAGCCCCGGTATATCCAGACGGTCCGGGGCCTGGGCTACCGGTTCGTGGTGTGAGGGCGGGACGATCAAATCAAAGCCCATGGAGAGATGCCCCGTTTTGCAGCGGCTTTCCATGGGCTTTTGCGGAGTTTTGATGCAGACGGGATTGTTTTTTCCGGGTGCAGACACCCAAGGGACAGCCGGGCCCGCACCGGCCGCACATCGGGCATCCGTCTGCTGCGGCAGTGCAGCCAGACCGGTTTCACCGGGGATTTTCAAAAATAAAAGGAGCCGTTCCATTTTGGGGAACGGCTCCTTTTATTATACGACGACCAGATTATACGACGACCAGATTTACGGACTGCTGGGAAAATGCGGCCTGCATCTCCGGGGAAAGACCGCTGTCCGTGATGATGCAGTTGACCTCGGAAACAGGGCAGACTTTCACCAGGCTGGAGCGTCCAAATTTGCTGGAATCTGCCAGAACAATGGTTTTGGCGGCAGCGCGGCGCATCCAGTTTTGAATATTGGCTTCGCTGAATCCCAGGTCGGTACACCCGACTACCGGGTCGATGCCGGAGACGGACATGAAATAGGTATCGATATGCAGGTGCTCCATCAAAGGCGTCATGTTGTCTACGAGCGTGTACTCGTTTTTATTGAGGATGCCGCCGGTGAGGATCACTGTGTAGCCGGGACATTCCGACAGGATCAGGGCGTTTTGAATGGAATTTGTCACGATGGTGAGGTTTTGAAACTGCTTTTTCAGGGCCAGTGCCAGCATCTGGCTGGTGCTGCCGTAGTCCAGGGCGATGATCTGCCCCTCCTGGATCATGGTGAGGGCATGCTCGGCAATGGTGGTCTTTTGTTCGATATGCTGGGTGCTTCTGGTCTGCAGAGCGATGTAGCCCAGCGGCGCCGAAGATTCCGGCTCGGAGACCGGCACCGCACCGCCGTGGACCCGGCTCAGCTGACCGCATTTTTCCAGATGGTCCAGATCCTTGCGGACAGTTTCGGAAGACACGCCGATCCGGCTGACCAGATCGGCTGTGTGGACATTTCCGTCCTTTTTCAAGAGCGAAAGAATGATCTCGTGTCGCTGCTGTGCCAGCATAAGGGCACCTCCCTGTAGAAGATGTGATTCTTGGTTGGTATTATACCGCATGACCTGCGTTTTGAAAAGGGGAAAACAGAAAAACGCAGAAAAACGCTGCGTATATTTGCTTTAAACACAACTAAAAACAACCATCTAATGTGCTAAAGGGCGCAATTCACAAAATTTCCTTTGAAAAATTGGGAAAAATCATGTTTTTAATTGCGATTTGTTTGTTTTACTTGCAAAACCAAATTTTTCAAACTATACTGAAGCTGCAAACGGGGCCAGGCCTCCGATGCACAGATGTTTTGTTGGAGCGGAAAGGAGAACACCTCATGAACAGGGAAAAAGGGAGCGTTAAGGCGGCACCGAACCGCTGGTTTGTATTCGGAATACTGACCATGTCCGGCGGTATCGCATTCAAGCTGTCCAGCATCAAGGATATGTTTTATGTGCCCATGCAGGAATTTATGGGCCTTACGAATACCCAGATCGGCGCAGCGCTGAGCGTGTACGGCATTGTGCAGACCATCGGTCTGATCCTGGGTATCTACATCTGCGACTTGTTCAGCAAAAAATACATGATCGGCGGGTCTTTGATCTGCAAGGGCTTGGTTGGCTTTTATCTGGCTACCTTCCCGTCCTATCCGGGATTCCTCCTGTGTTTCGGCATCTTTGCCTTCTTGGGCGAGGTGACCTATTGGCCGGTACTGCTCAAAGCCATCCGGCTGTTGGGAGATGAAAAGACCCAGGGCAGAATGTTCGGCTTTTTGGAAATGGGCCGCGGCGTGGTGGACGTGATCGTGGCGTCGGCCGCACTGGCAATTTTCGGCGCTCTGGGCGAGGGAGCCGGAGCACTGCGGACTGGAATATTGTTCCTGGCGTGCGTGACCATCCTGGCGGGCGTGCTGTGCCTGATCTTTGTGCCCAATGATGAAAAGCGGCTGGATGCGGACGGCCGGGAGGTCAACAAGGCCAAGGCTGCGTTCTCCGGCATGATGCAGGCGATCAGAAGCGTGGACATTTGGGCTGTGGCCATCAATGGATTTGTGGTATATTGTATTTACTGCGGATTGACCTACTTCATCCCCTTCCTGAACAACATCTATCTGCTGCCTGCCACGGCGGTGGGTGCCTATGGCATCATCAACCAGTATGGTTTGAAGATGATCGGCGGCCCTGTGGGCGGATTGATGTCCGACAAGGTCCATAAGTCTGCGGCAAAGCACATCCGCATGGGCTTTTTGGTATGCATCGTCGCCATGGCCGCATTCATGCTCATCCCCCACGAGCAGCTGGGCCAGGCGGGCATGTGGATGGTAGGTGCCGTATGTACGCTGCTCTTCGGCGCCATTGTGTTTACCATGCGGGCGGTGTTCTTTGCACCCATGGACGAGGTAAAGGTGCCCCATGAGATCACCGGCGCGGCGATGAGCCTTGCCTCTTTGGTCATCTATCTGCCCAATACTTTTGCGTATGTCATGTACGGCAACTTCCTGGATCGCTATCCGGGCATGGCGGGCTATCGGATCGTGTTCGGCGTGATGATCGCCTGGGCAGTGGTGGGCCTCTTTGTATCCACCTTCCTGATCCACAGAATCAAGCTGCATCGGAAAAATGGCTGAGAAAGGCGGCAACGGATATGAAAGACTATGCAGGATTCAAACATAACGGCGACTGGTACAAGGGAAATCTGCACAGCCACACCACCATTTCGGACGGTCTGCTGCGCCCGGAGGAAGCGGTTCAGGTTTACCGCCAGCACGGCTATCAGTTCCTGGCGCTGTCCGAGCACGATATTTTTACGGATTTTCGTCAGCAGTTCAACCGGGATGACTTCATCATGATCCCCACTGTGGAGAGCAGCGCCATTTTGTATCAGGGCGCTCACGGCGGAAACCGGCTGAAGATCCATCATCTGCACGGTATTCTGGGCACCAGTGAAATGCAGGCGCAGGCACAGGCACCCCTCTTCCGGCACATGGAGTATATCCCGCCCCGCAAGTATTTCGGCACCTGGCTGGGCAGGGAGGTGGCTCAGGAGATGGCGGACATGCTGCGCGCCCACGGCTGCGTGGTGACCTACAACCACCCCATCTGGAGCCGGGTGACGGAGGAGGAGTTCATCCACACAGAGGGTGTCCAGGCACTGGAGATCTTCAATTACAACACCGTTCTGGAGTCCAATACCGGCTATGATGTGACCTACTGGGACCGGATGCTCCGCATGGGCAAAAAGATCAACGGCTTTGCCAGTGACGACAACCACAATGAAGGCCTCTTCGAGGACTGCTGCGGCGGCTGGATCTGCGTGCAGGCCCCGGAGCTGACCCACGATGCCATTGTGCAGAACTTTGTGGACGGCAACTATTACTCTTCTGCCGGCCCGGTCATCCGGGACTGGGGCATCCGGGACGGCGTGGCCTGGATCGACTGCTCGCCGGTGAACCGGATCCACTTTGTGGCGGGCAACGTCATCAACGACGGCACCACGGTGCTGGGAGAGGCGTTTGAGGACTCCCTGGAGCACGGCGAGTACAAGATGAAGGGGCACGAGATCTATGTGCGGGCAGAGGTGACCGACAAATACGGACGGACTGCTTGGACCAATCCCATTTATCTGGAAAAGGACGAGGCGTAAGCGCGGAGGGGAGGATACGGGATGGACAAGGTCCTGGAGGCCCTGACTGCATTTGACAGCTGGCTGTGGGGAAACTGGCTGCTGTTTGTATTGCTGGGGGTCGGCATTTTATACACGGTGATTTCCGGCTTTGTGCAGGTGCGCCATTTTGGGTATATCCTTCGCAAAACCCTCTGGAACCCAATCCGCTACGGAGACCGCGACGCAGAGTCGGAGGGCAGCGTCTCCTCCTTTCAGGCGCTGAATATGGCCCTTGCGTCCTGCGTGGGCAGCGGCAACATCGTGGGAGTTGCCACGGCGGTCCTGGCAGGCGGCATGGGGGCTATTTTCTGGATGTGGGTGGCGGCCTTTGTGGGGCTTGCCACCAAGTACGGCGAGATCATCCTGGGGATGCTCTACCGGGTGAAGGATGACCGGGGAACGTGGATGGGCGGCCCCATGTACTACATCCGGGACGGGCTCCACGCACCGTTTCTGGCACTTTTGTGCGCGCTGTTCATGGTGGTGCAGATCATCGGCGGAAACTTCATCCAGTCCAATACCATCAGCGGCGTGATGGAGGATACCTTCCGCGTCTCGCCGGTGGTCACGGGCGTGGTGCTGACGGTCCTGATCTTTACGGTCTCTGCCGGAGGACTCAAGCGCTTTGCCCATGTGGCCCGGAAAGTGGTGCCCATCATGGCGGGCATGTATGTGATCAGCGGACTTTTCATCATCCTCATCAACATCCGCGCCGTGCCGGGGGTATTCGCGGATATCTTTGCCGGCGCGTTTGGCCTGCGGGCTGTGGGCGGCGGCATGCTGGGCAGTATGCTGATCGCCATGCAAAAGGGCGTTGCCCGCGGACTGTATTCCAATGAGGCCGGTGAGGGTTCTGCGCCGGTGCTTCACTCCGCCGCGGAGGTGGATCACCCGGTGGAGCAGGGACTCACCGGTGTGACGGAGGTGTTTCTGGACACCTTTGTCATCTGCACCATCACCGGGCTGGTGCTGGGCGTCACCGGTGTGCTGGACAGCGGGCTGTCCGGCGAGGTGCTGGCACTGTATGCCTTTGCCAGCGTGTGGGAGCCGCTGCGGTATGTGCTTACAGTCAGCCTGCTGCTTTTCTCCGGCACGTCCCTGATGAGCCAGTGGTATTTTGGCTTTGTGGGATTGAACTACATGTTCGGACGCAATGTGGCAGAAAAATTCAAGTATGTGTTCCCGTGCTTTTGCATTCTGGGTGCCGTCCTTACCAGCGAGGCGGTCTGGACCATTCAGGACATCGCACTGGGCCTGCTCACGATCCCCAATCTGATTGCAATGCTGTGTCTGTGGCCGAAGGTACGCGCCGCCACCAAGGAGTATTTTTCCGCTCCGCGAAAGTTATGAGACGAAAAAAGAGTCTGCCCCATAGGGCGGACTCTTTTTTTATCAAAGACAAAGAAGAGATTGCGGACGCTGCGTAAAACCAGCCGCGTTGATGCTGTGGGGCGGGAGAGATGCCGGCCTTTCACCGGGGGCCCTCTGCGCCGGGCAGCGTCAGGATAAAGCGGCTTCCTTGCCCCTCTGCTGACTCTGCCCGGACCTGCCCGCCGTGGAGCGAGGCAATGGACCGCACCAGGGAAAGCCCCAGTCCGGCGCCGCCCAGCTGGCGGGAGCGGGAGGGGTCCACCCGGAAAAACGGCTCAAAGACCTGCTCCAGAAGCGCCTCCGGGATACCGCTTCCCTGGTCGGCCACCTCCACCTGCCAAGTGTCCCCCCGGATGGAGGAGCGGATGGTGACGGTCCCGCCGGGGCGGTTGTATTTTACGGCGTTTTCCCCCAGGTTGAACAGGGCACGCTCCAGCAGGGCTGCGTTGCCCGGCACCGTGCCCGGTACCGCATCCAGCACAAGGCGGACCTGCCGGGCGTTCGCCAGATCCCGTAGACTCTCCTCCGTACGCTTGAGCAGCTGAAAAACGTCCACCCGCTCGCTGTGCTCCAGCTCCTCCATGTTGGCAAGGGCCAGCAGGTCGCCCACCAGTGCGGAAAGGCGGTCCGTCTGCTCCTCCAGCACGTCCAGCAGGGCGGCAGTCTCCGCCGTGGAGCACAGCCCCTTTTTCCGGAACAGGGACATGCGGGTCTTGAGGATAGTCAGGGGCGTGCGCAGCTCGTGGGCGGCGCACTGGGAAAACCGCTTTTGCTGTTCAAAGGCCCGGCTGAGGTTCTGGGACATCTGGTTGAAGGACACGGTGAGGCCCGCCACCTCGTCGGCACTGGCAGGCACCGGCAGCGGGCGGCTCAGATCTGCCGCGGTCCTGCCGCGGATCTGGGCGTCCAGCTGATGCAGGGGCGCGAGGGCCTTGCCGGTGAGCCAATAGACCATCCCGCACCCCAGGACCACGATCACGGCCATGGCCGCCAGGCTCTGGAAGCGCTGTCTCTTATACACATCTCCGAGCCCACGAGA
>URKI01000075.1 GCA_900548505.1 uncultured Oscillibacter sp.
TGCTGGCAGGCGTGGGCGATGCCATCGGCGTGAGCCCCTTCGCCATGATGATCGCTACCATGCTGGCGTGCAACTTCGCCTTTATGCTGCCCCCCGCCACTCCCCCCAATGCCATCGCTTATGGTACCGGCGAGATCACCATGAAGGATCTGGTCACCTGCGGCCTGGGCCTGAAGCTCATCGCCCTGGTGGTGTTCCCCATCATGCTCTACGGCGTGACCATGGGTATCTTCGGCATCGGCACCTGATTGTTCCGCATCCGCACATACAGAGTTTCTGCCAAAACTGCCTCCGGCCCTTGCCGGAGGCAGTTTCGCTCCATGGGCCAAAAGCAGGAGCCCATAAAATTTTGACTGGGACAGAGCAGAGGATTTGACAAGCGATACAGGAGATTTTACAATAAAATCAAAGGATCAAGGAGGCGATGCCATGGAGCTTTCATTCAAGATCGGCACCCGCACCGAGACGGTCCGCGTGCCGGACGAGGCTGTGCTGGGCGTGCTGGAGCCCAACGAGGTGCCGGTGGAACTGACAGGCCGGGCAGAGGTGTGCCGCGCGCTGGCTCAGCCCATCGGGACGCCCCGGCTGGGCCAGATCGTCCGCCCCGGTGAGAAGGTGGCCATCGTCACCAGCGACATCACCCGGCCCATGCCCACCTGGACCGTGCTGCCGCCGGTTCTGGAGGAACTGTACGGCGCCGGTGTGCGCCCGGAGGACATTACGCTGGTGTTTGCCCTGGGCAGCCACCGCAAGCACACCCCGGAGGAAATGGCCCATCTTGCGGGAGAGCAGGCCTGGCGGGAGATCCGCTGCGTGGACCTGGATGTAAATGACTGCGTCCATGTGGGCACCACGTCCCGGGGCACCCCGGTGGACATCGACCGGCGGGTGGCGGAGGCGGACCGGCGCATCTGCCTGGGCAACATCGAGTACCACTACTTCGCCGGCTACTCCGGCGGTGCCAAGGCCATCATGCCGGGCGTCTCCACACGGGATGCCATCCAGGCCAACCACTGCCGTATGGTGGAGGCTGCCGCCTGCGCGGGAAAGCTCACCGGCAATCCGGTCCGGGAGGACATCGAGGAGGCCGCCGCCATGGTGGGGGTGGACTTCATCGTCAACGTGGTGCTGGACGCCCACAAGGAGATCATCCGGGCAGTGGCCGGGGATGTGGTGAAAGCTCACCGGGCCGGCTGTGCCTTTTTGGATACCCTTTACCGCAAGGAGCTTTCCCGGCGGGCGGATATCGTGCTGGTGAGCCAGGGAGGCACCCCCAAAGATCTGAACCTCTACCAGACTCAAAAAGCCCTGGACAATGCCAAGCATGCCGTGAAGCCCGGCGGCGTGGTGGTACTGATCGGCTCATGCCGGGAGGGGCTGGGGGAGAAAGTATTTGAGCAGTGGCTCACCCAGGCGCCCACGCCCCATTCTCTCATCGACCGCATCCAAAAGGAGTTCCGGCTGGGAGGCCACAAGGCGGCGGCCATCGCCATGGTGCTGGAGACGGCGGATATCTATCTTGTCAGCGACCTGGAGGACGATCTGGTGCGCAGCCTCTTTATGACGCCGTTCCACACGGTGCAGGAGGCCTACGACGCCGCGGCGAAGCGCTGCGGCAGCGGCGCCACGGTGCTGGCCATGCCCTACGGCGGCTCCACGCTGCCCTGGACCGGCGACCTGGAGACGTGAGCAGACCCCAAAACCCCATCACCGAAAAACAACTTACAGGAAATTGATCATAAAAGGAGAAGATGACCATGGATTACGCAAAAGAATCCCTGCGGCTGCACTACGAGTGGAAGGGCAAGCTGGAGATGACCCCCCGGGCGGCGGTGGACTCCAAGGAGTCCCTGGCCCTGGCCTATACCCCCGGCGTGGCCCAGCCCTGCCTGGAGATCCAGAAGGATATCTCCAAGAGCTATGAGCTGACCCGCCGGTGGAACACGGTGGCGGTGGTCACCGACGGCTCTGCCGTCCTGGGCCTGGGCGACATCGGCCCCGAGGCCGGTATGCCGGTCATGGAGGGCAAGTGCGTGCTGTTCAAGGCCTTCGGCGATGTGGACGCCATCCCCCTGTGCGTCAAGAGCCACGATGTGGACGAGATCGTCAATACGGTCTATCTGCTCTCCGGCTCCTTCGGCGGTGTGAATCTGGAGGACATCGCCGCGCCCCGCTGCTTTGAGATCGAGCGCAAGCTGAAGGAAAAGTGCGATATCCCCATTTTCCACGATGACCAGCACGGAACGGCCATTATCACCCTGGCGGGCCTTTGGAACGCCCTGAAAGTGGTGGGCAAGCAGCTGGAGGATGTGAAGATCGTCATCAACGGCGCCGGTGCCGCCGCCATTTCCATCACCCGTCTGCTGCTGACCGCCGGCGCTAAGCATGTGACGCTGTGCGACCGCAAGGGCGCGCTGTACGCAGGCCGTACCGAGGGCATGAACTGGATCAAGGAGGAGATCGCTCAGGTGACGAATCTGGAGAAGAAGGCAGGGCCTCTTGCGGATGTGCTGGCAGGCGCCGACGTGTTCATCGGTGTGTCCGCCCCCAACGCCGTCACAACGGACATGGTAAAGACCATGGCCAAGGACGCCGTGATCTTCGCCTGCGCCAACCCCACCCCCGAGATCTTCCCCGACGACGCCAAGGCCGGCGGCGCGGCAGTGGTGTCCACGGGCCGCAGCGACTATCCCAACCAGATCAACAACGTGCTGGTGTTCCCCGGCGTGTTCCGGGGCGCCCTGGACGCCCGGGCCAGCGACATCAACGACGAGATGAAGCTGGCGGCTGCCCGGGCCATCGCGGAGCTGATCTCCGATGAAGAGCTCAGTGCCGACTATATCATCCCCGCGGCCTTTGACCCCCGGGTCAAGACTGCCGTGGCGGAGGCTGTGTGCCGGGCTGCTCACGACTCCGGCGTGGCCCGCATCTGAAAAATGCAGAAAAAGCGCCCTACTCCTCATCAGGAGAGGGGCGCTTTTTTGTCAGCGCATGGCAATGGTGACCTCTGTCTCCGCCGCCAGCTCACCGCGGACATGGACGGTGCAGCGGCAGGCGGCAATGGCTTTCTCCGGCCGCTCGCTGAGCAGCTGGGCCCGGATCTCCAGGGTGTCGCCGGGGAGGATCTTGCGCAGAAAGCGCACGTTGTGGATGCCCAGGAACAGCGGCGTCTTGCCGGCATAGACCGGCTTGCTCATGAGCACCAGGTCGGTGGCCTGCGCCGTGGCCTCCACTGTATATACGCCGGGCAGCACTGGCTCACCGGGGAAGTGGCCCCGGAAAATATCCCGCTGGGGGTCCACCCAAAAGGTGGCCGTGATGGACTGGCCGGGCACCAGGTCGCTGACCTCGTCAATGAGCAGCATGGGGTCCCGGTGGGGAAGAATGTCCATCACCTGCTGGTGCGTCAGGGAAATTGGTTTACACATAGAAATGCCTCCTGAGGCCGCGTCCATGGGGGCAGCCTTTTCCGTACTGTGGAACAAAATTCCGAAAATGTGCTATAAAAGATTCACAAGCCTGACGGCTTGTGGTATACTCTTAACGATAAGCAGGAATGCTCACTTTGTCAAGCGGGCATTCCCATCGAGTTTTATGGAGAAGGGAAGGGAATGCAGCTATGGCGAAAGAGCAGGTGTCCAGCATCCTCCGCGCCCTGCAGATCCTGGAGTGTTTCATGGATCGGGAGACGGAGTGGACGCTGAAGGAGCTGGTGGAGCATCTGGATATGCCCTCCACCACGGTGTTCCGGCAGGTATCCACCCTGGCAGACCGGCAGTATCTGGTGCAGGATCCGGTCCGCAAGAGCTATCGGGTGGGCCCCCGGCTGATGCTGCTGGCCAGCGCTATTCTGGGCCAGTCGGACCTGCGGCGGGTAGCCCGGGCGGAGCTGGAGCATCTGAGCGACACGGTGCAGGAGACCATCAATCTCAGTGTGCTGCTGGAGCGGGATATTTTCTATCTGGACAAGGTGGAGACCCATCGGTCCATCGTCTGCAACACGCAGATCGGCGGCCGGGCGCCGGCCTATGCCACCAGCAGCGGAAAGGTGATGCTCTCCTGTCAGGATGCTGCGTTCATTGACGACTACTGCGAGTGGATGAGCCGCAAGGCCAAGCCCCTGACAGACAGCACCATCACCGACCCTGAGCGGCTGCGGGACGAGCTGGTACAGGCCCGTCTCAACGGCTATGCCATGGATGTGGGTGAGATCGAGATGGGATTGATCTGCGTGGCGGCGCCCATCTACGATATGAACCGCCGGGTGGTGGCGGCGGTGAGCATCTCCGGCCCGGATTACCGCATGCGCCAGGACCAGGAGGATATGATCCGGGAGGTGCGGCAGACGGCTGCCAACATCTCCCGCCTGCTGGGCTATCGGCTGTAAGTGCATAAAAAGAGCGTCCGCGCAGGCGGGCGCTCTTTTTTCATCAGCAAAAGAACTCCAGAATATACAGCTCCAGCGTGGAGGAGTCGAACAGCAGATACAGGTGATCGCGGCTGTCGGAGGGGTCTTCTGCGGTGTGCCAGCGGCAGCTCTCCAGGTCCGGCCGCAGCCGGTCCGGAACGTCCAGACTGTCCAGCAGTGTGACCATTGCCTCCGTCTCGTCCGCATCCACCGGTGGGGCCTGCCAGGCAAGAGCCGACTCGATGCCGCTGCCCACGGCGTATTGCAGCACGTGATACCGCATTCCGTCTCCGTGGAAGCTGGGGCCGGAGTCGGTCTTGTAAACCTCTTCCCAGCTCTCCGGCAGGTCCAGGCCCCAGTTCAGCTCCACCACGGCGGTATAGTCCCGGCGCACCAGCAGGGGGCGGAGACTGCCGCCGGTCAGCAGCAGGATGAGACCCGAGCTGACCATGGCCAGCGCCCCGGCGCACAGGGCGGAGAGGAACAGCGCATCCCGCAGCTGGGCACGCATCTGCCGGGCGGTCATGCGCCGCCTCCGGCCGCTAAAAAGGCGGACAGGGACCAGCTGCGCCAGTCGGAACAGTCGGCCTGGGCGGCGGTACGCCGCTGGGCGATTACGTCTGCCAGCGTCTCGCCGCTGGGGGCGTAGAGATCGTCCACCTCATAGGTCCATGCCGGGGCGCTCTGATCCAGACGCTCCAGCTGGGAGAGGGTGTCATAGGAGAGGGCGTTGGCCAGGTAATAGACGCTGAGGGTGGTACTTTCTCCATCCAGATAGCGGTCCACCTGGTCTTTGGCCACCAGATGATCCACGGGGATGCAGTTGAGTACCAGCCAGCCGCAAAGGGCGATGGGCACGGCCCGGCGCAGGAAATACCGCTCGGGACGGTGCAGCTTCCACAGGGCGCACAGGAAGAAGAGGGCCATCATCACCATGCCCCAGCCGGTGAGGAAGCGCTTGAAGGAAAGACCATAGGCGCCGATATACAGTCCCATGCGCCAGGCGGCGGAAGCAAGAAGCAGGAAACTCTCCAGGATCAGCAGGGCGCCCTGCGCCCGGAGCGCCGTCCACAGCCGCCCGCCTCTGCGGCTCACCGCCAGGGCAGCCAGCAGGACGGTCAGATTCACCACGGTGACGCCGGTCATCTGGAAAAAGCCGCTGCGGGCCCACTGAGCGTAGCTCAGACCCTGGCTGGCCAGGTACTCCGCCCCGCCGAACAGTCCGGCGGACTGCACGGAAAGAAAGATGAGATACAGTGCGTCCAGCGCTGCCAGCACCAGGACTGGGGCCATGGGGTCGGCAGAGACGGCCTTGCTCTGGGCAGCTTTCAGCGGTGTGGGGTGTGCCAGGGCGTAGAGCAGGCTGAAGATAAAGGGCAGGGCGGCCAGGGCCAGCACCAGTTTCCACAGCGTCTCATTCAAATGGGAGGAAACAAAGGTGCGGAGGCTGGAGGTGGCGGCGGCGAACAGGGCATCGGCGGAGGAGAGCACAGGGATGAGTACCGCCAGAAGCAGGGCGGCTGTGACCACACCGGCGGCAGCGGCGCCCAAGCGGCGGGAGCGGTGCTCCTTGGGCGGCACCAAGGCGGCCCAGGCAGCGCCCAGATGGCTGAACAGCCCCCAGATCAGCAGCAAAAACCGCTCACCCAGCATACCCAGGCGCCACCAGGGCAGGCGGCAGCAGCCGGAGAGGGAAAGGGCGTGCAGGGGGAGAAGAAGCAGCAGCGCCAGGAAATTCCACAGCCGGAAATAGAGGTTGGAGCCGATGGCAAAGGATGCGCCCAGGGCCAGGTTCATGCCCAGCAGCAACAGGTGGTTGCGCCCGGTGAAGGCCCGGCGGCCCAGGGCCAGGCCCAGCAGGCCATACCAGCCCAGGACCGATGCGAAGATGCCCAGGCCGTGGGGCCAGGCCCAGAGGATGGTGTCCTCCGCCAGAAAACACCAAAGAAAAGTGAGGGGCAGCAGGGCCCGTTCACGGGCCGTGATGGACAGAGGAACAGAGGCTTTTTGGGTAGGCTTCGCCGGCCCTCCCGTGGGCAGGGCGTTTTCAAACTGAGACATATGCAATTCTCCTTTTCAAAGCTGTTCGCCAACAGCGGACAGCGACACGTTTACAGGACGGCCCTCAGGGGGCTTTTTCCTCCGGCACATACTCCAACAGATCCCCGGGCTGACACTCCAGCGCGTCACAGATGGCCTCCAGGGTGGAAAAGCGGATGGCCTTGGCCTTGCTGTTTTTCAGAATGGACAGATTGGCCAGGGTAATGTCCACTTTCTCCGAAAGCTGGGAGAGGGTCATTTTCCGACGGGCCAGCATCACGTCCAGATTTACCACGATCGCCATGCAGCCCCTCCTTAAATGGTCAGGTCGTTTTCCGACTTCATCTCTGCCGCCTGACGGAACAGGGCGGACATGACCAGACATAAAAGCCCCGCCATGGCAAAGATGGGGACAAAGAGGGCGTTGTAAGTGACCAGGGGGAGCAGGGAGTGGTGAAACCAGATGCTCCAGACGACCCGAACAAGAGCCGCTCCGGCGATCACGAAGGCGCACACTGCCGCCCGGCGAAGGGAGACGGCGTTTTCCGCGGAGAAGGGTGTGCCCTGCAGAATCGTCCGCAGCACCCGCCGTCCCTGCCAGAGGATGATGGCGGTGCAGATGCCGGAGACCACTAAAAACAGTGTCAGCATCCGGGCAGCCGGGCTTTTCCAGCACCAGAACCAGGCCAGAAAGCTGGCGGCGGCGCCGGCGGACAAAATCTCATCCTCACCCTGTCTCTTATACACATCTCCGAGCCCACGAGACCGGAGCCTATCTC
>URKI01000076.1 GCA_900548505.1 uncultured Oscillibacter sp.
AGATCTACACTCGACTAGTCGTCGGCAGCGTCAGATGTGTATAAGAGACAGACGGTGGTGCAGTCCTCCGGCGGCAAGTCCGAGGGCGCCATGTTCAGCGCCCTTTTGAAAAGCGACTCCTTCCAGGCGCTGGTGCGCTCCGCTGTTGCGGATTATCTGCGCTCTCCCGAGGGACAGGCGCTTCTGGAAAAGGCAGCCCGCAAGCGCTGAATCTGCCTGTACAGCACAAAAAAGAGACACCCCGCAGGGTGTCTCTTTTTTTATACCAGCTTCGCCGCCATCTTGATGAGCAGCGCCCGGACGCTTTTGTCCGTGTACTCCAGGGCCTTCCACCGGTCGGGGCTGTCGATGACCCCAGCGGAGGCCAGGGCGTCCACCGCCTGCACCAACTCCGCGTCCGCGGCGGGCTCCTGGGGCGTCTCACTCAGCCAGGCAACGCCCAGATAGTCCGCGATGCCCCGGGCCTGGGCCTCAGCCATGGACGCTCTCCAATCGTCGGACTTGAG
This sequence comes from uncultured Oscillibacter sp., assembly GCA_900548505.1. GTDB lineage: Bacteria > Bacillota > Clostridia > Oscillospirales > Oscillospiraceae > Oscillibacter. Next base: position 507 of record URKI01000076.1, read on the forward strand.
GTTTTCCACATCGGCTTCATTGGTGTGGAATGCGTGCTCAATGAGCACCGCCGGGGCCGCCGTGTGCTTGAGGACGTACAGCGACGGATCGTACACGATGAGGGCCGAGCACACCGTCGTTCCCGTCTCGCGGACCCGGGCCAAAATGGCCTGAGCCGCCTGCTCCCGCTCGCCGCCGGGACCGTAGAGGTATGCGCTCCAGCCCCGGGCGCCGGACCAGCCGCTGCCGCCCGCCGCGTTGGAGTGGAGGGAGACGAACAGGTCCAGGTCTTGGATTGCGTTGGCCGCAGCGCACCGCTCCGCCAAGGACACCGCCGTCCCGTCCGGCCGGGTCTCCACCACCGTTACGCCGCAGCGCCGCAGGTGAGCGCTCATGCGCTTTGCCATATCCAGACAGAATTCATGTTCGTAATAGGTGCCGTCCGGACTGCGGTTGGCCAGGTTGGACGCGTCATGCCCCGCATCCAGCACCACGGTTTTCATCTCGCTCACCGTATTCCCCTCCTTTTTGAGATACACCAAAATGAGATCATGCACCGTCCGGCCGCTCTCCACCCGCTGTCCGGCAAAGTCACACTGGCTGGAACCGCCGCCATCCAGCATGATGGCCGACTCCCAGCCTGCGGCCAGCAGGTCGTCCCGCAGCTGCTCCGGCGTCCGGGCCATGGTGCCGCCGTCCCTTGTACAGTATAGTGCCAGACGTCCGTCCTTGAGCCCCATGGCAGAGCGTCCCCGCTTCCCGCCCTGGCCGGGGTCGTAGGTGAGTTTCTCCACCTTCCTGCCATCCACCACCAGCGGCGTACAGGCAATGTAGTTCTGCCGCGCCTCGTCCGGCAGCGTCACCATAGAGAGGTCCGCTCCCCGGTCCCAGGCATAGCCTGCCACGGAATAGGCAGGCCGACAAAATACCTCCCCGTCCGCCTTCAAGTGGCAGACGGGGAGAAAGGACGCCATGTCATACAGCGTCCCATTCAAAAGGTACTCCGCCCCGGTCTCCGCCCGGATGGCGGCCAGAGATTTGCGGGCGGTGTTGATGTAGAGCCGGATGCGGTCAATGCGCTGGAGCGGAATGGTGATTGCGCAGTGGTCAGCCATTGGCCTCGCCTCCTGCCGCCTTCCGCTCCGCCTGGGTGCCGAAGTAGAAGGCGATGACCACGGTGAACACAGTCAGAAACTGCTCCGTGGTCACCTGTCCCGCCACGGCCAGATAGGCAAACACTGCGGTCAAGATCACCGTCACGATGGACTTGACCGCCAGCAGATTTGCCAGCCGCTTTTTCACCAGCTCCATCTCAGCCCACCTGTACCTTCACGGCGCTGACGCAATAGCCTTCTTCATCGTAGGTGAAGTCGTAGCCATGATGGCACACGGTCTTGCCCGCCAACTCCATCTTGCGGCTCAGGTCGGGCGTGCCCTTGCCGCACTCAGGCTGGGGCTGCTCGATGAAGCCCTCCGCCATCTCCGCCTCCGTCCAGCCGGAAGCCATGGTTTTGTTCTCTTCCATCGTCTGTTCTCCTTTCTCCGGGCGGCCCCGGGGCCGCTCACTTATGGTATTCCTCCAGATCTGCCAGGCGGTGGTTGATGACCTTGATCTGCTCTTCCACCACAGGCACCCGCCTTGCAAAATTGTTGTGCTCACGCACCTCACGGGTCAGCTCTTCCATTTTGGTGTCCGAGACCGCCTGGTGTTTGTTGTTGGAGATGATGACGCCCAGCAGCGTCAGCCCCCCGGAGACCAGCGCCACCAGGATGCTCTCCGTCATGTCGTTCCCCCCTCTCCGATCTGCCCGCGGTACAGGCTGTGCCTTGTCAGAAGCCGCAGCCGCCGTTATCGGCACCGACCGCCTCCGCCCAGTGTTTCCCCGCCAGGGAAACGTGCATAGTTCTATGCACGCACAGGGAGGATTCCTACAAAAAAAGATGCCGGCTTTCGCCGGCATCTTTTTTTACGGTCTTGTCACCACCCGCACCCACTTCCAGCTGTGCAGCCGAAGCGTCACCGGGAGGATCTTATAAAGCTGGTCCCACTTAAGGAGGAAAAATACCACCGTGGGCGGCGCATTCCACCAAAACGCCGCAGCAGCTGCCAACGGCACCAGAATGAGCCACATGCTCACCAGGTTCATCTTGGCGCTGAACGACGTATCCCCGCCGCCGCGGATGATGCCGTTGTCACAAGCCATCTGATAGGAGGTACCCACAGTGGTCACAGCCAGCACCGCCATAAAGGACATAGCCAGCTGTGCGGCCCGCTCTGTCAGCGTCCCGCCGAACAGTGCCAGCACGGGTCCTCTCACCGCCCAGATGGCGGCCCCTGCGGCGATCCCCAGCAGGATGAACATCCGCTCCAGCGTGGATACCAGCTGCCGCAGCTGTTCTTTCTGGCCGCTGCCCACCGTCTTGCCCACCAGAATGGCGGCCGCGGACGCAGCGCCGTAAGAGACCACAGAGAGCACCTGGTAGACCTGCACAGCAATCGCATTGGCCGCTGTCACATCGCCGCCCAGGTGGCCCAGGATGCCCGTCTGCACCATCTGGGCCACACCCCAGAGGGCCTGGTTCACCAGCACCGGCAGGGAGATGTGGGCATAGTCCTTGAGATAGCTTTTGTCCATCTGCACCAGGCTCCGCACGCGCAGGTGGAGACGCCGCTCAAAAAACCTGAGATACACCGCCACGATCAAAAGCTCCACGCAGCGGGATACCAGCGTGGCGATGGCCGCGCCCTGCACGCCCAACTCCGGGAACCCCAGATTTCCGTAAATAAGGCAATAATTCAAAACGCCGTTGATGCACAACGTGGAAAATGAGATCACGTACCCGATCTTTACCACTCCAATGGAGCGCAGTGACGCCACCAGGATATTGGTCAGGGTAAAGATCACGTAGGTAAAGCAGATGATCTGCATGTAGGCCACGCCCTGCTCCACCACCGCCGGGTCGCTGCTCAGCAGCCCCAGCAGCGTCCGGGGCATTGCCAGTGCCAGGACAAAAAGCCCCACCGCCATACCGCCGCCAAAGCGCAGCGCCGCGCCGATGATATGGGGGATGGGCTTGAGATCGCCCCTGCCCCAGTATTGGGCCCCCAGCACCACAGCGCCCTCTCCCGCGCCGGACACCAGCATCTGCAGCAGAAACTGAAACTGATTGCAAAGGCTCACGCCGCCCATGGCCGCCTGGCTGTACCGCCCCAGCATCACCGTGTCCAGCAGGTTCACGCCGAATGTCAGCAGATTCTGTAGTGCCAGGGATAGGGTCAGGCCGAAAAACAGCCGGTAAAATTGTTTTTCCCGAATCACGCCTCTCCCTCCTTTGGAACATGGTCATGCCTATGATAGCCATACCGGCTGTCACCGCACAATATAAAAAACGCGCACTGTATTTATATTTTATGCTATAATGGAAGCAGAAAAGGAGGTACAGCGCCATGCAGGTATACCGTGAAAACGGCGTATTGCCCACATCCCAGCGCTTTTTTGCCGCGCCCTCCCCTATGGCCCGGCGCGTGTTTTTTTATGTGACCCGCTGCGGCCGCTACGAATATGACGAACACTTCTCCTTTCAGGATGACTGCAGTGTGGCCCGGCTGGACAGCCACCGCAACTTCTTCTTGCTCTATCTGAAAAGCGGGCGCATGCATTTTCGGCTGCAGGATACTGCCTTCACCCTGCAGGCTGGCCAGCTGGCCCTGGTGGACTGCCGGGCCCCCCACGCCTTTTTCACAGACGGCCCCGCCGCCTCGCTGTGGCTGCATTTTGACGGAGCGCTGGCCCCGGCCCTCTTTGCGGAGATCCTCTCCCTGCACGACGGGCGTCAGAATATGGACCTGCCGCCTGAGAGCCCTGTCCCTGCGCAGATGGATGCCATCATCGACGCAGTGGCGTCGGGTTCCGCCTCCGAAGCTGTTCGCTCTCAGCAGCTCTACGGGATCTTGTGCGGACTTTTGCTACCGACCCAACCGTCCGAGCGCGCCGCCGGCCCGGTGGAGACAGCCACAGCCTATATCCAAACCCATCTGGCCCAGCCCATTTCCGTTCCCCAGCTGGCCGCGGCAGTCAACCTCAGTCCCTCTCACTTCTCCCGGCTGTTCCGTTCCTCGACAGGCCTCTCTCCTCATGCATATATTGTCCAACGGCGCATCGACGACGCCAAGCATCTGCTGCTGACCACTGATCTGACGGTCAAGGAGATCGCCTGCCGCACCGGCTACCGCAGCGAGGTCAATTTTATCGTCTCGTTTACGAAAAAGGTGGGACTTTCCCCCTCTGTGTTCCGCACCAGACAGTAAAAAAGCAGCCGGCCAAGCCGGCTGCTTTTTTATTATCTTTCCTTTTCCTGAAGCACCCGCAGCAGGCCCTCACAACCTGCAAAAATATCCTGCCAGGCCGTCTCAAAGTCATCGGTATACCAGGGATCGTCCACTTCCTCACCGGGGCGCTGTGCAAATTCCAGCAAAAGGTGGAGCTTCCCGTCCGGATCGCCGCCGCAGATTCGGCGCATGTTTCTCAGATTCGCGCCGTCCATTCCGATCAGCAGATCATAGTCCCCATAGTCTGACGGACGCATCTGCCGGGCGGCATGTCCCCGGCAGGAGATCCCGTGCTGCGCCAGCTTCTGCCTTGCCGGCGGGTAGACCCCATGGCCGATCTCCTCGGTGCTGGTCGCAGCGGAAGCAATGACAAAATCACGCTCCATTCCCGCTTTTTCCACAAGATCCTTCATGATATATTCCGCCATGGGGCTCCGGCAGATGTTGCCGTGGCACACGAAAAGTATTTTGGTCATCCTTTTTTAACTCCTCATAAGTCCTGTATTTCTTCTCAAATGCTTGATATTACAGGATTTTTCACACTTTTTGTGCAGCCTGAGTTTCCGCCTGTGTTGAAGATATTTTCTCAAATCTTCTCAGGATTTCTCATGTTTTTTCCTGCAATATTGGTAAAGGCGTTGGTAAAGAAAGCGGCTTTACCAACGGGTATTTTTAAGCGTTTACCACACGCAGCAGTTCATCTTTGGCGTCATCAAACTTCACATGGGTGTAGGTATTCAGTGTTACACTGATGTCTGAGTGGCCCATGATGTACTGCAATGCCTTGGGGTTCATCCCGGATTTTGCCATATTGGAACAGAAGGTGTGTCTGCACACATGAGGGGTTACTTTCGGCATCTGGATGCGGTAAATCTTGTTATACTTCTGGACAATATGCTCCATGTACTTCTCCCAATGAAGCGCTACCATGGGCATATCGTTCTTGTCCAGAAACAGAAAACCAACGTATCCATCTACCATTGGCTCCGCTTTAGGGACCGCACGGTTGGCAATGATCCGACGGAAACAGGATGCTACCTCCTCAGTCATCGGAACATAGCGGATACCGCTTTCTGTCTTTGGCTGCTGGATCACATACTCCATCTGTGATGTTCTCTGCAACTGATGATCTACCTTGATACGCATTTCCTCAAACTCAACATCCTGGATCGTAAGTCCACAGAATTCCGAGATACGAAGCCCTGTGTGAAAGAGGATATAGATCCCGTCGTAGTATCTGCTGAAATGCTTGTCCTCTTTGATAAACTTCAGAAGATCCCTTTCCTGTTTCCGGCTGATGGCTTCTCTCGTCACTGAGTCATTGACAACCACCGATGCCAGCTCAAACTCGAACGGATTCTTGCGGATCAGGTCATCATCCACCGCCATCTGGAATGCCGGTCTGAGAACGCCTCGAATCGAATGAATCGAGCTATACCCTCTGCCATCCACCTTCTGAAGCTTGATGAGCCATGCTTTGGCATCCGACAAGCGCACCTTGTCAATGCGCTGCCTGCCGAACGGCTCTTTTTTCAAGATGTTGATTACCGTCTTGTATCCTGTGACCGTATTATGGCGAACACCGGTTTTCAGAGACACATACTTTTCCACCAGTTCCAAAACCGTGAGCTTTCCACCGTTGGTTACGATGTGATCGAACAGATCAGCCTCAATCTGCTTTTCCTTTTCTCTCAGGGAAGGCTCTCGCTTTTTCCCCTTGGGCATAGGATCATTTTTATCCAGCCGCCAGCTGTACACATTTTGCTCTTTGCCATCCTCGTCCAGATAGCGGAACCGATACCTCCCATCCTTGCGCTGATACTCGCCTTCTCGCAAAATCCGATTGCGATTGTCTCGTCTTTTTTCACTCATTGAAATCTCTCCTCCAAAAGAAAGGAGAGCCAGACTTGCACTCTTATCATAACACAAGTTTGGCTCTCCGTATAGCTTTGCCATGAAAGAATGGCAATCTGCCATCGACTTTTTGAAAGGCTATTATACAGCAGTGGCCTGATCCAGATACCTCTCAAATTTCTCCCGTTTGATCAAAGCACGGTTTCCATTCATCACATAAAAATCCTCGTTGGGGTGCTCGTCAATCAGCATCCGCAGCTTTCCCTCTCCGATATGATAATATCCGGCGGCTTCCTCAATGGTCAGGGTATAGCGCCGCCAGACCGGAATATCCAAACACTTCTTACTGCAAGTCATGGTCTTTTCATTTCCCATAGGCTACCTCCATAGATCAGAAAAGCCAGACAAAGGGCATCGGCAACGAAGCCCGGCAACAAACCCCGAAAAACCTGTAACCTATCGTCTGGCCATCGTTTCTTACTTTTCAAATTTTCTTGTGAAATCTCGTTGCTTTCGTTGTCAGAGA
>URKI01000077.1 GCA_900548505.1 uncultured Oscillibacter sp.
CTACACTCGACTAGTCGTCGGCAGCGTCAGATGTGTATAAGAGACAGGATCTGGACGGCGTGCTGCTGACGGAGGAGGCCAACCGCTTTTATGCCTCCGGCTTTCACTCCGCCGGAACGGACGGCGCGGCTCTGGTGACCCGCCTCGGCGCCTGGTATTTTACGGACTCCCGCTATATTGAGGCGGCGGAGCGCTATGTTCAGGACGCGAAGATCGACGAGGTGCGGCCCGGCCGGGGCTACAGTACGCTTATTGAGGAAGTGGTCAAGACCGAGAGCATTGCCCGCCTTGGCTTTGAGGACGCCTACATGACCGTCCGGGACCACGGCTTCTATGCCAAGGCCCTCTCCTGCCAGCTGGTGCCCGCCACGGAGCTTTTGTGGGAGCTTCGCAGCGTGAAAAGCCCGGAAGAGCTGGCGGTGATGGAGCAGGCCCAGCGGATCGCGGAGAAAGCGCTGGAAGAGATCCTGAACGAGATCCGCCCCGGCGTTACGGAAAAGGAGATCGCCGCCCGACTTCAGTACCTGATGCTGCACTTTGGGGCGGAGGATATGTCCTTTGACCCCATCGTGGTGTCCGGCCCCAACGGGAGCCTGCCCCACGGTGTGCCGTCGGACAAGACCATCCAGCGGGGCGAGTTCGTCACCATGGACTTTGGCTGCGTGTACCACGGCTACTGTTCCGACATGACCCGCACCGTGGCGGTGGGCAGCGCCGACGAGGAGATGCGCCGGGTCTATGAGACGGTGCTCTCCGCCCAGAAAGCGGGCATCGCCGCCGCCCGGGCAGGCGTCACGGGCAAGGCGGTGGACGGCGCGGCCCGCAGCATCATTGCCGCCGCCGGGTACGGGGACTATTTTGGCCACAGCTTCGGCCACGGCGTGGGCGTGGAGATCCACGAGGCCCCCAACGCCACCCCCGGAAACGAAAAGCCTCTGCCCGCCGGCGCCGTCATCTCCGCCGAGCCGGGCATCTACCTGCCCGGCCGGCTGGGCGTGCGCATCGAGGATGTGATCGCCCTGACGGAGGAGGGCTGCGTGAACCTGACCCGCGCCCCCAAGGAGCTTTTGATCCTCTGAGACGGAGGACGAAAAAAATTTTTTCGCGTCCCAGAAAAAGGTAATCGATTCCGTGCCGGAGCGGGCCTCCGGCAGCCGTTGACAAAGCGGCGGCGGGGCAGCATAATCAGTTTATTAAGAACCCTGTTGAAGGAGAAACACAGAGTATGGATACAATTTACATCACCGGCCACCGCAATCCGGACACGGACTCCATCGTGTCCTCCATGGCGTACGCGGCGCTGAAAAACGCCCTGGGCGACCGCAACTACAAAGCCGCCCGGCTGGGCCAGGTCAGCGACGAGACCCAGGCGGTGCTGGACCGGTTCGGCTTCCAGGCGCCGCAGCTCATCAGCGATCTGCGCACCCAGGTGCGGGACCTGGATTACGACACGCCGCCCACCCTCTCCGCCGCGGCCACCATCTCCCGGGCCTGGCAGACCATGCAGGCCAACAAGATTTCCGTCATCCCCGTGGCCAACGAGGACGGCACGCTGTACGGTATGCTCTCCGCCGGCGACGTGGCCAACTACGATATGACCTCCGTCCGCAATCCCCAGGTGGGCGAGGTGCCGGTCTACAACCTGCTGTCCGTGCTGGAGGGCAAGATCCTCAACGAGGATATGCAGCTTCGGGAAGTGGTCTCCGGTGAGATCACCGTGGCGCTGCCCGCCGGACGGGAGAACCTGGTGTTCTCCGACCCCAACAGCATCGTCATCTGCGGCGACCAGCCGGACATGATCCGCCGGGCGCTGGAGCTGAACGTCAACTGCGTCATCGTCTGCCAGGCAGAGGTGGAGCGGGAGCTTCTGGAGATGCACACGGAGACGTGCATCATCTCCACGCCCTACGACGCCTACAAGGCCGTGCGCCTCATCTGCCACGCATTGCCCATCGAGCGCATCTGCAAGAGCAAGGACCTGGTGTATTTCCACCTGGACGACTTCATCGACGACGTGCAGGACACCGTGCTGGAAAGCCGTTTCCGCGCCTACCCCATCCTGGACGATGAGGAGCGTGTGGTGGGCACCCTGGCCCGGTTCCATCTGCTGCGTCCCCGCCGCAAGCGGGTCATCCTCATGGACCACAATGAAAAGGCCCAGTCCGTCCGGGGCCTGGAGCAGGCGGAGATCCTGGAGATCGTGGACCACCACCGTCTGGCGGACATCGAGACCAAGAACCCCATCTACGTGCGCAACGAGCCCGTGGGCAGCACCACCACCATCGTGGCGGATATGTACCAGGAAAAGGGCCTCATGCCCACAGCCAAGATGGCGGGCCTCATGGCCGCGGCCATCGTGTCCGACACGGTCATGTTCAAGTCCCCCACCTGCACCAAGCGGGATATCGACATCGCCAACCGCATGGCCCGCATTGCCAATGTCTCTCTGGATGAGCTGGGCAAGGCCATCTTCTCCGCCACCTGCGGCGACGAAAAGACCGTGGAGGCCATGCTGAATACGGACTACAAGGAGTTCCACATCGCCGGCCACGACCTGGCCGTCAGCCAGATCACCTGCATGGACTCCGACCGCCTGCTGGCCCGGAAGGAGGAGTTCCTGGAGGCCATGCGGCAGATCCGCCGCACCCGGGGCCTCAACACCGTGGTGCTTATGATCACCGACGTGCTGCTGGAGGGCACCCAGCTTCTGTTCGTGGGCGATGAGGAGGCCATCTGCCAGGCCTTCAACATCAAGGTCGAGGACAACACGGCTTTCTTGCCCAAGATCATGTCCCGGAAAAAGCAGGTCATTCCCATGCTCTCCGCCCTGTGGGGCTGAGCGGGTTTCCCCGAAGAAAAAAGATCCCGGAGACGGATTTCCGTCTCCGGGATCTTTGCATTTTTACTTCAGCAGGGCCCGGCTCAAAAGCTCCAGCAGCGCCGCCAGATCCTCGGCGGACAGCTCCGGGCGCGGCGTGTTCTCTCCCATAGGCCGCCTCACTGATACCGCTTGGCGTACCACCGGATGGAAAGGGGAATGGACAGGGCGGTGAGCACCAGGGATACGGGCAGGAGCAGCCAGACCGCCACAGGCGGGGGGCCGGAGGAGGTGTCCGCCACGGCGCCCAGGGCTCCGGCGGAGCCGCACACCAAAAAGATGATGAGGAACATGATGAGCCGTCCCCGCTCCACGCCGAAGCGGAAGATCAGCGGCAGAGTAAGGGCCAGGGTGGCCAGGCAGGCGAAAAAGGCCAGCACCAGCGTGACGGGGTAAAAGCCCGTGTCAAGGATCGAGGAGAAGATACCCTGCAAAACCAGGGACAGGGCGCAGGCCCCTGCCGCCGCAATCCAGCCCAGCACGTACCGGCTGAGCACCAGGTCCCGGGCGGTGTAGGGCATCATGGCTGCCATCTGGTCCCACTTGCTGCGCTCGTCATAGGCGATGCAGGAATAGGGCAGCAGCGCCGCGTAGGTGACGGCGAACACGCCGTTGAACCCGCCGGGCAGGGCGGAGAAGATCAGGATAAAGAGCAGGAAAAAGCGCAGCTGCTTCCACAGCACGCAGTAATCCTTCAAAAGCAGTGCTTTCATGATTTCTTCGCTCCTTTCACCATAAAGAGGATGATATCTTCCACGGTGGGCCGCTCCAGCGTCAGCGTGGGAGGCACCAGCTCCCGCCGCACCAGGCACCGGGCACCGCCGTAGCCCTGGTCCTCCCGGCCCACCACGGCGGCCGCGTCCAGTCCGTCGGCCTGGGCGGCGGTGCCGGTGAAGAGGGCGTAGTCCTCCAGCAGGGTGTCCTTTTCCGCGCAGAAGAGGAGCTTTCCCTGGTGCAAAAAGGCGATGTAGTCGCACAGCTTCTCCAGATCCGAGAGAATGTGGGAGGAGATGAGGACGGAGTGGGTCTCGTCCCGGGTGAATTCATTGAAGATGGTCAGCACCTCGTCCCGGATAATGGGGTCCAGGCCTGCGGTGGCCTCGTCCAGTACTAAAAGCTTGGGGCTGTGGGAGAGGGCCACGGCGATGGCCAGTTTCATGCGCATGCCCCGGGAGTAGTCCTTGAAGAGCTTCTTTTCCGGCAGGTCGAACCGCTGGAGCAGCTGCTGATACTGCGCCGCGTCCCAGCGACGGTAGGTTTTGGCCATGACCTTTCCCACCTGCCGGGCACTGAGCACCTCCGGGAAGTAGGCCTCGTCCAGCACGATGCCGATGTCCTCCTTGGTATCCCGGAAGGCCGGGGAACTTACGTCCGCACCCAGCACGGCGGCGGAGCCGCTGTCCGAGCGGAGGGCACCCATCAAAAGGCGGATGGTGGTGGATTTTCCCGCGCCGTTTTCGCCCACCAGGCCGCAGATGGTGCCCTGGGGCACGGTCAGGTTCAGATCCTCGATGGCGAAGGTGCCGAAGGATTTGTGAATATGCTTGAGTTCAATGGCGTTCATGGCTCATTCCTCCTCAGCCAGTGTAGAAAGCAGGGATGCAAGCTCCGCAGGTGTAAGGCCGCAGGGCCCGGCCAGCTCCAGCGCCGCCCGCAGGTGTCCCTCCAGCTCCAGGCGCTGCTGTTCCCGGACCAGCTCCAGGTTTTTTTCCGCCACAAAGCACCCCTTGCCGGCCACGGTGTCGATGAGTCCCGCGGACTCCAGCTCGTCGTAGGCCCGCTTGGTGGTGATGACGGAGATCTTCAGATCCTTGGCCAAAGCCCGGATGGAGGGCAGCGCGTCCCCCGGATGCAGGGCACCTGAGAGGATCTGGGCTTTGATCTGCTCAAAGATCTGCTCATAGATGGGTTGGTTGGTGGTGTTTCGGATAATGAGCTCCATGGCAGCTCCTCCTGTTCGTACTGTACATGTACAGTATATACAGTATGTACGGTTAAGTCAAGTGCCCACGGCGAAAAATTTTTGTGGGCATTGCAACTAGGAATGGGGGAAAAGTTATGATATACTGCTGTGGATTTCAGAAAAGGAGGTGGCTGCCGTGGAAACGGTCAGCGGTGCCAACAACTGGCATTTGACCGTCCGCCGCTGCGGGGACGGCATCGAGATCCTGCGGGCGGTCACCTGTGACACCGCGGCAGCGCTGCCGGAGACGGTGCTGGACCTGCCGGTGACGGCCCTGGGCCGCCATGCTCTGGCCGCCGGCGACCGGACGGCGGCGGGGGAGGAAGTGCACATCACCTGCGGCGAGTCGCCCCAGGAGGGCTGGGACAACCGCGGCCTCCGCACCCTGTCCCTTCCACGGATGCTCCGGCGGGTGGGGGATTACGCCTTTTTGAACTGCGCTGCCCTGCGGCAGCTGCGGCTCTATGACGGCATCGTATTCTGGGGCGGCGGGGCACTCATGAACTGCCGCTCGCTGGATACGTTCCACCTGACCCGGGTGGGGGAGGAGCAGGGGGAGGCCCTGGCCTACTTTGCCGACGAGCTGAGCCGGGAGCTGGATGTGACCATCGTCATGCCGGACGGCGAGACGGCCCGGCTCATTTTCCCGGAGTACCGGGAGATCTACGAGGAGAACTGCCCCGCCCACCATTTTGACTACAATATCTCCGGCGCCGGGTATCCCTACCACTACTGCTTCCGCCACAAAAAGCTCCGTATCAAGGACTTCGACGCGTTGTGGGAGGCGTATCTTGCCATGGAGCACGAGGACGACACGGCGCTGCGTCTTGCCTGGTGGCGGCTTCGCTGCCCGGCGGAGCTGGAGATGGAGGCCCGGCAGCGCTACACGGACTATCTCCGTGCCCACGGGGCCGAGGCCGCAAGGTGGCTTCTGGAGCGGCGGGACGGAGAGGGCCTTGCCTTTTTGCTGCGCACGGCGGAGCTTTCCCAGGAGGCCCTGGCCCAAAGCTGTGAGCTGGCCCGGCAGCAGGGGCAGACGGAGGCGGTGGCGCTGCTGCTGGAGGCCCAACGCTTCCGCCGCCCGACGGCGCGCAAGCGATTTGACTTGTGATGGGAAAGGGGGAACTCCATGGAAGAGACAAAAAAGAATCTGGACGAGATCGGCATGGAGATCCTCCAGCTGAGCCGCAGCGAGCTTTACATGGCCCTGCCCTATCTGGATACGGCCCTGTGTTCCCTCTCGCTCTCGCCCGGCAAAGAGGTGACGCTGTCCCTGGCCACGGACGGGGAAACGCTGCACTATAGCGGCGCGTACCTGGCGGAGCGGTATCTCCGCAGTCGGGAGAACACCAACCGGGCGTATCTCCATGTGGTGCTGCACTGTATGCTGCGCCATATCTATAAAAAGCACGGCAAGGACGCCCGGCTCTGGGATTTGAGCTGCGACGCGGCGGTGGAGAGCATCCTGGACCATCTGGACTATCCCTGCCTGCGGCAGGCCGCCGCACCTGCCAAGGAGAAGTTCTACGGCCAGTGCCGCCGGGAGATGAAGGTGCTCACTGCCGAGGGCATTTACCGCCATCTGCTGCGCCAACGGCCGGAGGAATACGAGCTGGCCCGGCTGGAGCGGCTGTTCTTTGTGGATGACCACGGTCTCTGGGACCCGGAGAGCCGGGAGGACCAGGAAAAGCGCAAGCAGCAGGACGAGCAGTGGAAAAACCGGGCCCAGCGTACCCAAACCGGCATGGAGACTGTGCTGGCCGGACAGAGCACCGGCGGCGAGGCGGTTTTGGAGCAGGTGCAGGTGGCTGCCCGGGACGATGTGGACTACCGGGCGTTTTTGCGGCGCTTTGCCGCGCCCCGGGAAGTGATGGGGGTGGACGGCGACGCCTTCGACTATATCTTCTATACCTACGGCCTCTCCCTTTACGGTAACATGCCCCTGGTGGAGCCGCCGGAAACCAGGGAGGAAAAGCGCATCGAGGACTTCGTCATCGCCGTGGATACCTCCATGTCCACCTCCGGCGAGCTGGTGCGGGCGTTCCTCTCCTGTACCTACGCCATTTTGCGCTCCACGTCCACATTCACCCGCAAGGTGAATATCCGCATCCTCCAGTGTGACGACCAGATCCGTTCGGATACCACCATCCATGACCTGCGGCAGTTGAAAGAGTATATGGACCACTTCCAGCTCACCGGCGGCAGTGCCACGGATTTCCGCCCGGTATTTGAGCTGTCTCTTATACACATCTGACGCTGCCGACGACTAGTC
>URKI01000078.1 GCA_900548505.1 uncultured Oscillibacter sp.
CGTCCGTCTCGCCCCGGAGGAAAGCGGTTGTCACGCCGAAGTAGGCGGCCAGCTGGATCTGCTGGGACTGAGTGGGCGTCTGACGGCCCGTCTCAAACTTTTCCACAGCGGTCCGTGGAAAACCCAAAGCGGCAGACAGGGCAGGGCGGCTCAGGCCCCGCTCTGTGCGGAGAGATTCAATGCGTTGTGCCATGGTGACCATAGGGGATCGTGCCTCCTGTTGAAAAATCGAGATGCCGCCAACGGGCAGCGCCCGGCGGCCATATAAGGAGAGTATACCGCCAAAGAATGTCGGGCGCAAGGGGGAAAGAAAGCTGCCATGGAGGCTTGGGGCGGCGCTGCTGGCGGCAGGAGCGCTGCTTTGGCTTGCATGGGGTGTCTGGCGCTTGGCCCATAGCCCCGTGTCACGCTGCTGGGAGATCGGGATGCCGAGACTATCGGAGCCGGTGCGTCTGGCGGTGCTTGCAGATCTGCACGAGAGCCTGGACGAGGCGGACCGGCAGAAGCTGGTGGCGCTGGTGGAAGAGGCTGCGCCGGACCTGATCTTGCTGGACGGGGACATGCTCAACAGCGACAGTGCCGACGCGTCGGACGTATGCACGCTGACGGAGCGTCTTTCCCAGATCGCGCCGGTCTACTGTGCCCTGGGAAACCATGAGATCGCGTATCTGGAGGCAGGGACATCGCCGCTTCGGGAGGAACTGGAGCAGGCAGGGGCCGCGGTGCTGGAACAGAGCTTCGTGGATCTGGAACTGGGCGGCGGCATCCGCCTGGGCGGACTCTATGAATACGCCTTTGCCCAGGATGACTTCAACACCTGCGACCCCGACCGGATGGACCCGGCGGTCTATGGCTTTTTGCAGGACTTCCAAGCAACGGACCGCTGCAAGATCCTGCTTTGCCACCGGCCGGACAGCTTCGTCTTCGGCGAGGCGGCCCGGACCTGGGACGTGGATCTGGTCATCAGCGGACACCTTCACGGCGGACAGGTGGTGCTGCCGCTGCTGGGAGGCGTATACGGAGGAGATCAGGGCTGGCTTCCCCGCTATGTGCATGGGGTATACGAAAAAGAGGGCGTGACCATCGCGGTGACCAGCGGCCTCGGCACCCAGTCGGAGCGCCTGCCCCGGTTCCGCAATCCCCCGGAGGTCATGGTGCTGGACCTGACGCCCCAGGGGTAGACGTTGAAGAAAGGAGGGACACGAGTGGAAGCATATGAGCATCAACTGCTGGAGGGCCTGCGGGCCTTTTTGCACCAGCAGCCGGCGGCGCTGGAGCTGACGGAGGGACAGGACTGGGAGCGGCTGTGGCAGCTGGCCCGCCAGCAGAAGGTGCTGCCTATGGCGGCGGACACGCTGTGTCCCCCTTTGCGTGCCGCCGGGGCGGACGGCCGGATTGGATACGGTTACAGTGAGGGCCGATGAGACCGTTGCAGCCCTGGAAGGCACCAACCGCCCCTATGTGGCCTATGAATTCACTCTGACCGCCGATGCCGGATGGACGGGTTCCCTGGCAGAGGCAGCTGAGTGGACCTGGGACAATAGCGGCTGCCTCAAGTGCGGCAACCTCTATTTGCGGTATAGTTCCTTGGGTGGCCTGCGCACAGTAAAGAGCTCGAATCAGGCACAGAGTGGAAAGTGTCCGATGGGGCTTTTACCTGCACCTATCAGGAACTGAGTTGGGGAGGACTTGTCGATAAAATCTACGACTTGGGCAAGCCCTATACCCGGACACCTGTTGTCAGCGGCGATCAGACTCTCATCAAGGTTACGGCCCAGAGCGAGGGCGAGACCACTGTGACCGCCACGGTGACGGAGAACGGCTGTACTGTTGCCACCTATACCATTCCGGTGCAGGTGTATGACAGCAAGATTCAAACCGGGGGCAGCAAGAAGACCATCGATATCTATATTGACAGCATTACCGATACCACGGCGTATTACAGCCTGAACTGCACGAATCAGCTAGTCAAGACCCTGCAGGGTGAGCGATTCTATCTGGAATATCCTGTTGATACGCATATGGCCATTGACTTCTTCGGCGCTCCCAATGATGGTTATGTCTTGACGTGTATGTCTGCCACCAATTCGGATGGTAAATACGAGGCGCTGAATGGGGAGACTGCCAAGGAGACGAACTTCTACACGGCATATCAGACAGCAGGTTGGTATCAGCGGTTGTACTTTGGCCATTCTGTGGTTGAGAATATGGTTGAAATTGCCATGGGTTTGGATTGCGACGGCGGCTTGGGATTTACCCGAAGAGGCCCTTATGAAGATAACTGTACCGGCGATGGCAGCGCAACCACCAGCAACTTGACTTTCTGATCCCAGAAGCTGCCTACGGTGACCAAGGAAGTTGTCTCTGTAGGTGGGCAGACCTATACTCCTGACATGATTGCTAAGGAAGGGAATATCATCGTCTTCTGTGTGACGGTAACCGGAGTACGCTGGAGAGGACAACATCGCCTATACAAACGAAATGCTCACAGATAAGTTGAACGGAGCCAAATTTACACAAACTAATAGTAGTCAAATAAATGTGTATCTGTCGGATCGGGCTCTTAGCTATGATAAAACGACAGAGTATGAGGTTGCCTATAAGGTGACCGGGGACGATCTGGATACGACCATCACCAATACGGCAGATCTGAGCTACACCTATCAGTCCCACTACAGCTCCGGCCCCTTCAGCGGCAGTGCTGAGGCTAGGGCGTCCATTTCCGCAAAAACCTTTAACCTGCAAGCCATCGTGGTGGACTTCGGCCTGCCCGTGGTGCTGGACTTCAGTGGTGATAAGCACGGTAAGTATGACCTTGCCCACAAGGGTACGGCCAAGTATGGCACTGTGCCTGTTAAGGACAACGTGGTGACCTACACGCCCAACAGGGTTCTGACCCGTGTGGACACGGTGAAGCTGTATAATGAAAGAGGCATCGAATACCGGTTCAACGTCTATCCCGCCACCACCGTGTACTACGAAGAGGGCTTTGTCACCGAAAGGCAAGGCTTCAACGGCGGCAATGCCAGCACGGGCGACATCAATCAGGGCATGTCCTCGACGGGGGCACAGCATCATTACGGCTACGACAGCAATTATGCTGATGAAGTAAACGGCCCAGCAATAAGAGCGAGATGACCAGCAGCCAGGTCGACGCTTCTGGCCATGGGACCAGCGTTGTGGTCTTTGAGCAGGAGGGTAATAGCATTGAAGTGGGCCGGGATCTGCTGGACTTCGGTCCCAAGAACGAGCTGTACCTGGCAAAGGGCCAGATTGTCACCTTTACGCTTGCCACCAAGGCCCAGATCGGCCTGAAGGCGCTGAACGATGATGTCAAATATGTCATTCGAAGCGATGAAGCGACCATTACCTCCAGCACGGATATGTTCACGAAGACCTATGATGCCGGTTCCGTGACCATCACCCAGATCAAGGCGGTGAAGGATAATCCCACGGCTGCGGCCCAGGCCAACACCCTGGCGCTCCTGTGCGTCCTGTCGGATACATTTCGGCGCCGCAGAATAAGGCAATGCCGCGCCCAAAGGCGCGGCATTGCTGCGTTTTGGTATCAAATTTTTCCACGGCTCACAGCCGCATGTCCTTGTCCTCTGCGTACCAGAGGTTCCAGGTTTGCCGGTAGATGGCGGCAGTCTGCTCGGTATGGCAGACCATGCGCACCCGCTGGGGCAGAGCATGGCTGCGGAGGAAGTCCATGATGGCCTTCAGGGCCACGGTGGATGCCAGGGGCAGGGGATAGCCGTAGACTCCCGTAGAGATGGAGGGAAAGTCCACCGTGCGGATACCGTGGACGGCAGCCACCTCCAGGGCGCTTTTGTAGCAGGAGGCCAGCAGTGCAGGCTCGCCCATGCCGCCACCCTGCCAGATGGGGCCGGGAGTGTGGATCACATAGCGCGCCGCAAGGCGGAATCCCGGCGTCAGCTTGGCCTTGCCGGTCTCACAGCCGTGGAGCGCACGGCAGGCCTCCAGCAGCTCTGGCCCGGCGGCCCGGTGGATAGCGCCGTCCACGCCGGACCCGCCCAGCAGCGTGGTATTGGCGGCGTTGACGATGGCTTCGGCGTCGGACTGAGTGATATCTCCCACGAGGATCTCAAAACGGTTCATGGTCTCGCCTCCTTTGTTTGATCATAGCCCACAAAAGCGGAGGGCGCAAGATCATAAATTTCCTGTTTTTACAAGGAGCGGATCTGGTTCTGGATCAGGGTGCCCACTGTGTCGGCAAACTGGTCCAGGGAGCGGATACGGGCAAAGTCCCTGCCGTAGATGGTGTGGGCGGCAGGGATGTCGTCATCCTCGCCGGTAAACACGCAGATGACGGAAATGTCCTGCCGGGTCAGAGTACGAACCTCCGCGGCGGTATTCTGCACGCTGTTATCTCCGGCATAATCCACATAGCGTCCTGACTGTTCCATCTGGATCACATCGTTGGGCTTGGCGTCGGACAGCAGGATCAGCATCCGATGCTCACAGGGGGCATCCTCCATTTCACGGCAGATGGCCCGGATAGCCAGCCCGTCCCGGTTGCATCCGGTGGTGAAATAGTTGAATATATTGTCATTTTTGTCTACTTCATTGTAATCCCGGTAGCGGGTGAGGATGGTATAGCCGCTCAGGGAACAGTAAGAGGACACCCGCACGGGGATGCCGCAGCGGTTGAGGCTCTCGGCGATCATATACCCTTGTGCGGCTACGATCTCCTGCCGCCGCAGCTGGGAGGTGGAGGCGTCCAGCAATATGTCAACGCACAGCTGCCCAGGATCGGACTGCTGGATATGGGTGAACACCTTGTCGTCGTCCAGATAGACGCCTCGCCACACCCGGCCTCCGTCCAGTGTTCCGTAGGATGTACGGACCACCGTAGGCTGCAGATAGGCCATCATGGCGTTGCGGATGCGTGCGGTGAGGCGAATGATGCTGTTGCGGTGGCGGAGGCTGTCGGCTGCGTAGGCGGCGCGGTTGGCATCCATCTGCTTGAGGGCCGCGCGGCGCTGGGCAGCCGTATAGCCCCGCAGCCGCGGATCGAATTCCGTGCTGGCGGAAGCGTAGTAGAGGTGGCAGCCTTTGTGACTGTCGGCGCACAGCTCCCGTTCCCGCTGGGCGGTTTCCTCTGCGGTGTACAGCGAGGCGCCGAAGCAGGCGGTGATGTATTTGCGCAGGGCCTCCTCCGTCTGGGCGGCGTTTTTGTCCGTCAGGCGGCGCTGGGCGGGCTGGGCATTCTCGCCGCCGCCCTGCGAGAGATGCTCGCCAAATCCCCGGCCAAAGCTCCGCACCGCCGGCAGGGCGGCAAGGTCGCCCCGGCGGCCGAAGAGCAAAAAGCGGCGCCGGGGCTTTTTGGCCGGCTGCTCTTTGCCGGGGAGAAAGCCGAACCAGTCATGCAGCAGGGCAAGGGCGTGTTCCGTCAGTACGGCACCATCCCAGTCGGGAGGGAACTCCAGCTGGTCCAGGAGCTTGCGGTCCCAGGGGGCCAGATCGTCCGCCAGGCCCAGCGCCCGGCGGAAGTGGGCGTCTTCCAGCATGTCCAGCTGGGTTGCGGCACCCCGGTTGTTGGCCAGCACCTGCTGGGCATAGGCCCGGCGCAGGGACGGCAGGGCCGGGCGCCCGGAAGCCTCCCGCTGGTAGACGGCGTTTTCCAGGCCGATCCAGAGAAGCTGTTCAAAAAGAGACTCCCGGGCGCTGCCGTGGATCGCCTTGAACAGGGCTTCCAGCGTGTCGGCGCCGTAGGCTTTCCGGGCGGCGCCGATGATGCTGTTCCAGTAGAGATCTGCCTGCCCGGCGGCATCATAGGCCTTGAAATCCGGCTCATAGCCGTATTCCCCGGCGGCGTTCCAGATGAGGTTGCGCGCCCGGCGCTTCTCACTTTCCCGAATCTCCATCAATCAAACACGTCCTCAGGGGTCAGCGTTTCGGGCAGGCGGGTGCGGATCACGTCGGTGACCAGCTGCTTTTCAAAGTCGTCGAAGGACTTGTTCACAAGGCCCAGCTCCAGGGCGCGGTTGCCCTCCAGACCCGTCTGCATGAGCCGCACGGAGGCCACCAGGCCGCGCAGGTCCAAAGGCTTGGTGGAGAGCTCTCCACCGTCGCACTTTTTCTGGATGTCCTGGAACAGTCCGGCCAGCTGGGATGCATACGCCTGCTTGAGGCGGGGGAATTCCCGCCGCAGCAGCTTCATGAGGCCCTCTTCCGTAATGGCGGGCATATCCAGCACCACGAAGCGGGAGCACAGGGCCTCGTTGAGCTCCCGGGTGCCGGCGTAGCCGTAGTTCATGGTGGCGATGAAGCGGGTGGCGTCGTGGAGCCGGATGCGCTCATAGCCGGGCATGTCGATGGAGCGGCGGAAGTCCAGCGTGGCGTGCAGCACGGCCAGAGACTCGTTTTTGGCCATGTTGATCTCATCCAGAATTCCGAAGCCGCCCTCCTCCGCGCAGCGGTAAATGGGGCCTTTGCGCAGCGACACAGCGCCGTTGGCAAAGGTATCGGTACCCAGAAGGGTAGCGGCGTCCGTATTGATGTAGAAGGACACGTCCCAGCTGGGACGGCCGAAGGCGGCGGCAAGGTTTTCCGCCAGGACGTTTTTGCCCGTGGCCTTGGGGCCTGCCAAAAGCAGGTTCTCCCCGCACAAAAGGGCCGTGGCCGCCTCCTCCCACACATCCTTGCCATAGTAGAGATACCGGGGCACAGGCACCCGGTCGGCCAGGGAGCCCTGGGCGGGCCACTGACTCCGGAAGTGCTCAATTTCCCGGACGATCCGCTCGCTGACGCCCTCCTGGCGTAAAAATTCCAGCATATCCAATGTTTCTTCCTCCATTTGCCGCGCTTCCTGCCGGCTCACACAAAGTTGAAAATCAGGCGATCAGGCCTCCATGACGCGGCCGTCGGCAGTCAAAAACAGCTGGGCCTGTCTCTTATACACATCTCCGAGCCCACGAGACCGGAGCCTATCT
>URKI01000079.1 GCA_900548505.1 uncultured Oscillibacter sp.
CAGGGTGGTTTTTGAGGATAGACAGAATCTGCTCCAAAACTTCCGTATCTCTTTCGTGCAGCTCCAAAATCATGACTCGTCCGATGATATCACCGCTTTCTCACTCAGTTTACGAGCTGCTTTCAGTCGCTTAAAGGTTTCCTTACTGATTACATGCTCAATCCGGCAGGCGTCCCGCTCGGCAGTAACAGGATCGACACCAGCTGCTACAAGCATCTCTGTAAAAAAGCGATGCTTTTCGTAGGTATCCTCGGCAACCTCACGGCCAAGGTCAGTCAGGTGCAGGAAGTGATCTCCATCCATGAGCAGGAAACCGCCCTTTTTCAGTGTAGCCACCGCATGGCACACGCTGGGCTTGGACACATCCATGTGCCGAGCCACATCCACGGAGCGTACCACGCCTCTTTGCTTTTGGAGAACAAGAATCGCTTCCAGGTAATCTTCACCCGATTTGTGTAAAGGCATAGTCAGTCCCCCTTCCGTTATATAGGTGGCTATTTCCAGGACACTTCATTGCCGCTTGTCATTTGGCAGCCAATCTGCAGTCCAGGCCCCGCTCTCCCGCAGGAATTCGCCGTCATGGGTGATGACCACCACGCATAGTCCCTGCGCCGCCAACTCTCGGAGACGCTGGCTCACCTCCAGCATATGGGCGTAGTCCAGACCGCTGGTAGGCTCATCAAAGATCAGCAGCTCCTTTCCGCTGAGGCAGCCGTCAGCAACGGCCAGTCTCTGCTTCTGCCCGCCGGATAGAGCCATGGGGTGAGTATCCGCATACTGAGCCAGATCCATTCGGTCCAAGGCGGTCAAAGCATCCTGTTCTGCGGCCGTATTTCCCAGCCGGACTTCCGCCAGCACACTGTCTCCAAAAAGCTGGAGGTTCACATCCTGCATGATAAGAAACGCCTTCCGCCTTCTTTCCGTTCGGCGCAGAGGCTTTCCGTCCCAAAAAATCGTACCGCTTTGTTCTTTCATCAAACCGCACAGACACCGGGCCAGGGTGGTCTTGCCCGCCCCGTTGTGGCCGGTAATGGCGGTAATTTTCCCCCTGGGCGCATGGAAGGATACGCCCTCCCATACAGTCGCACCGTTATAAGCCGCGCACAGCTCCCGCACCGTCAAGCCGTCTGCTTCCATCGCTGAGCTTGACTCAGGTGAGGACACCGGTATCTCCGCAATGCTTCGCAGTCCCATGGAGCGGCGTTCTTCCTCGGGCAGAGCGAGGAAATCTTTCCCGTAATATTCCCGTTCCAGCTGCCCGCTCCGCAGATAGAACACCCGATCAGCCAGATCGGCAGCGTACCACAGGCGGTGCTCTGCCATCAGCACGGTCTTCCCGGCCTTTTTCAGCTGATTCAGAATCTCCCGGAGCTGGCGGATACCCTCCCCATCCAGATTGGAGGAAGGCTCGTCCAGTACAAACAGCTCCGGCCCCATGGCCCAGGCGCTGGCGCAGGCAATGCGCTGTTTCTCTCCACCGGACAGAGCAAAAATGCTCCGCTCCAGCAGCGGCCCCACTCCGCAGACTTGGGCGGCGGATTCCAGAGCCTGTGCCATTTCATCGTGGGACGCTCCACGACTCTCCAGCCCAAAAAGCACCTCGCTGGTGGTGTCCAGATTGAAGAACTGGGACTTGGGGTTCTGAAACACCGAGCCCACCGTCCGCGCCAGTTCCCACAGCGGGGTCCGTGCCACATCCTGGCTGCCGACCATAACAGTTCCCGCCAGCGTCCCACCTCCAGTATGCTGGAGCAGACCATTGACCAGCTTGATGATTGTGGTCTTGCCGCAGCCGCTCTCACCGGTGAGCAGGATAAGTTCCCCCGGTTTCACAGAAAAGGTGCAGTCCCGAAGGCTTGGCGTCTCCTTGCCCTCATAAGTATAGGTCACATGGTCAAAGCTAATCATGGCAGCACCCCCTTGCAGCAGATCCCACCCACGCAGAGGGCCAGAAACAGTAGTGTGACCACCACATCCTGGATGTGAAATCCGATGGGCCGCCAGGAGGACATCTTTCCTGGGTACTCGATGCCCCGAGCGGTGGCGGATTCGCTGAGTTCTTCTGCTGTCTGGGCTGCCCCCATGAGCATTGGTACATAAATGCACTCCAGTTTCTCCTCAAAGCCACGGATATTTCGAAGATCCATTGCATCCCGGATATGACGCAAATCCTGCCGAAGCGCAGGCAGAAAGCGCAGCGTCACCGCAAGGGTAATAGAAAAACTCCGGGGAGCGCCCATCCTCTCCAAAGCAGCCATGAACTGGCTGACGCTGGTGGTGGCAATCAGATAGGCACCGCCGGCAATACAGGGGAACACCAGAATGAAGTAGGTCACCGTAGCAAAGACCGTAGCCAAAGAGCCGGGCAACAGCGGCAACAGCCAGTATTGTATCGCCAGGATAGCCAGATATGTCGCCAGCAGCCCTGCCAGCATGGTACCTTTCCGTTCTACCAGAAAGAGAATCAAATAGGCTACCATGACACCGAGCTGGAAAACCGCAGAGCTCCAGGTGAACACCACCACATTGGCCAACAGCCAGATTAGAATCTTGGTCCGAGGATCAAGAAAAGAAGGGTAAATATTCTTCGTCCTCATTGGGCCAGCCCGGCCTTGACAAAATGCTTACGCATGAGCTTCATACCCAGCAAGGACCCCAGAACAGAACCCACCAGAATGCTCAGTACAATGACCCCGAACACCGGCCAGGTCAGCAAGCCCTCCATGGTGGCCATATAGCCAGCGTCCATCATCTGGGCGGCATACTCCAAATAGCTCTCTTTGGTAAACCAGAGGGGCAGAAAGTCACCGATAAAGCCCAGATTGAAGCAGAAAAAGCCCAGCATCAGCCAGCTTTTCCGCCGGAACTGTCCAGCTCGCAGGCACAGCTCACACAGGATTCCTCCCACCAGTCCCGTGATGGGGAACATCCAGGTTGCAGCCACCAGCACCACGCCGGTGATCAGGCTGGTGAGAAGAAAGGGGCCGTTTTTCCGCACTTTGGCCACCATCAGCATGAACACCGGTCCGATCAGAATGGCATCAATAAAGTGAGTAGCAAACCATACATAGGGGCTGACACCGCCCACCAGCATAAAAAGAAAGCGGATTGCTATGCATACCGCCCCCAGTGCGCCGGCGGTGATGGCATCTTTGGCAGTCAGTTTGCGTTTTCCCTGTTCCAATGATTGAGACATATTTCATTTCCTCCTGTCAGTAATCGTTAGACATTGCTAACCATAAGACAGGATAGCATAGCTGCTTGTCTGCCACCAACTCCATACAGGCGTTTTGGCTCCAAACAGCACTCAGATTCAGAGCATTCATTGACGGCTCGTCGCCGGTCCGGTACAATCAAAACCAGATCAAGCAACGGAGGCACTGCTCATGTCCAATATGACACAACTGTTTGATGCCAGCCGTTTCCCGGGCAATGTGAAGGTTCGATCCGCCGGCAAGTCTGCGGTGATGACCCTCAGCGGCCCGGAAAACGGAAGCCTGCGACTGTTCTCCCTGTGGGATGGTGCGGTTCTTTCTTTCAACCGGATCTATACCCAGGTCTGGCCTCTGGCGCAGAACGAGGCAGCCAACATCCTGCTGCTGAACTTCTGCCAGAAGGGGCGCTGTGAGGTGGTGCTGGAGGATGGGCAGTTTGCTTTCCTCGCTCAAGGGCACATGGCCGTAGGAACCCAGCAGGCTCAGGAGGAGTATCGCTACCCCAGCGGTCTCTATGAGGGTATCGAGTTGTTTTTGGATCTGGATCTGTTGGCCCATCGTCCCTATCCACTGTTTCAGGAGGGGGAAGTAAGCCTGGAGGGGATCGTAGAGCACCTGCATACCTCCCGCCGCCTGTATTTGGGACCCACGCCTGCCTGTGTGCAGACATTGCTGGACGACCTGTGGCGGCTGCGGGATTCGGAGGAAGCGGGATTGATGAAACTCCTCTCCGCCCAGCTGCTTTGGAAGGTAGAACGCCAGCCTATTGAGACCAGTCCTATGGTTCGCTATTTTACCAGCTCTCAGGTGGCCATTGCCAGGGAGACACGGAACATCCTGTGCGCAGATCTGAGCCAGAACCACACAGCACGGGAGCTGGCAGAGCGGTTCCAGGTTGCCGAAACCAGTCTCAAGAATTACTTCCGCGGTGTGTTTGGAGAAAACCTCTCCACATTTTTGCGAGAGGCGAGGATGCGCCGGGCAGCAGAATTACTGCAGAGCAGCGAATTACGAGTAGCAGAGATCGCAGCACAGGTAGGCTACGAAAATCAGAGCAAATTTGCGGCGGTCTTTGTCCGGCGCTTTGGCTGCCCGCCGCTGGAGTATCGCCGCAGGGCACGGCTTTCGTTTCCCGATGGCGGTTAAAGCAGACTTTCAGTTCAGAAAGAAGCCCACAGTTCTTTGTATCGGGAACTGTGGGCTTCTCTCATTTCTATTGCACAAAGAATTATGGCCTTGCCCCATTCAACTGCCACTGGGCGCTTTCACTCTGGAGCTCCACCATGTGCCGGAACAGGCCGCCCTCCGCCATCAGCTCCTGCGGGGAGCCTTGCTGCGCCACTTTTCCGTCCTTCAGCACCACGATATGATCCGCCCCGGCCACGGTGCGCATCCGATGGGCGATGACCAGTACCGTTTTGCCTGCCAGAAGCCGAGAAAGCGCCCCCTGCACCTTGGTTTCGTTTTCCACATCCAGAGAGGCGGTGGCCTCATCCAGCAACACGATGGGCGCATCCTTGAGCAACGCCCGGGCGATGGAGATGCGCTGCCGCTCGCCGCCGGAAAGCTTGGCGCCGTTTTCTCCGATGGGCGTCTGATAGCCCTGTGGCAGTTTACTGACAAACTCCTCGCAGTTGGCGGCCCTGGCCGCAGCCATCACCTCCGCGTCGGAGGCACCTCGCCTGCCCAGGCGGATATTCTCCATCACCGTGTCGTCAAACAGCACCACATCCTGAAAAACCATGGAGTAATCGGTCAGCAGCACCTCCGGGTCCACCGTGGCGATATCCACCCCGCCCACTTTAATCGTACCCCCGGTGATATCCCACAGGCGGGCGGCCAGCCGGGCGCAGGTGCTTTTGCCGGAGCCGGAGGGCCCCACCAGCGCAGTGATCTCGCCTTCTTTGGCGGTAAAGCTGACATCATGCAGGACGGCGTCTTTATCATAGGCGAACTCCACATGGTCAAAGACAATGTCGTGTCCCTTGGGCCGGAAGGTTTCCGCCCCTTCGGCGATGGGCGTGTCGAACAGAGCGTTCATCCGGTCTGCCGACACCTGGGAGACAAACAGCTCGGCGATCAGTGCCAAGCTCTGATCGAAGGGCGCATAGATCCGGGTGATGACCATCAGGAACAGAAACAGCAGCATGAAGTCGATCTGTCCGGACAAAATCAGCCCCGCGCCCACAAGGATCGTGGTGGCCACACCCAGCCGCATGATGACGCTGGCCCCGTTGACAAACAGGCCGGTGACCAGCTCGCCGCGGATCATGATCCGTTCATGCTCGTCGATCTTCCGGTACAGCCCGGCAAGGTAACGCTCCTCCTGATTGGTGGCACGGATCTCCCGCACATTTTCCAGCGCCTCCTGCATCCCGTCCGAGACCCGCACAGCGGCGCGCTTGGTCCGCTCCGCCTGGCGCTCAGTGAGCTTCCGGCTCCCAAACAGCAGGCCGAAGGCCACCGGCACCCCCCAGAGGCAGGCAAGGGCCAGCCGCCAGTCATACCAGAGCAGGCACACTGCGATCACGGCGGTGGATATATAGGAGCCGTACAAGTAGCCCAGCACGTGGCTCCAGACATGCTCCATGCGGTTGACATCGCCCATCAGGGTCTCCGTCAGGTCGGCCAGATCCCGCTTGCCGAAAAAGCCGAGAGGCAGCTTGCGAAGCCGCTCCGCCAGACGCAGGCGGGTGGCCTTGACCTCACCGTACACCAGGCCGTAGGTGGCCTTGTACTGCTGGAGATGCGTGAGAAAGGAGAGAAGTACAAATATCACGAGGCCAGCCAGCACCGGCAAAGCCGCAGGCAGGACACCGCCGGCCAAAGTTTCCATCAGGCCGGACATCACAAGGTACAAAATGCTGACTCCGCCCATGACTACCAGATTGACGATTACCGTCCAGAAGGTTCCCTTTTTGGTGTTCTGTACACCCTGATCCGTCAGGGCATATTTCCGTTGAAAGCTTGCTCCGAACATTACCGTTCCTCCTTGCCACTTTCCATTTTCCACTGGATTGCCCGATTGTAGTCGGCCCACATCCGTGTGTACAATCCTCCTGCCGCGATCAGTTCCTCATGGGTGCCTTGCTCCGTCACCCTGCCGCCCTCCAGAACCAGGATCTTGTCCGCGCCCACCACCGTGGAGAGCCGATGGGCGATCATGATGACGGTGCGGTCCTTTGTCAGCCGTGCGAAGGCTTTCTGAATCAGCGCCTCATTTTCCGGGTCGGCAAAGGCCGTGGCCTCATCCAGCACTACGATAGGTGCGTCCTTCAAAATGGCCCGGGCCAGGGCGATGCGCTGGGCCTCGCCGCCGGAGAGATAGGTTCCCTCGGTGCCGATCACGGTGTCCAGTCCCTGGGGCAGCTTTTCCAGAATGTCGCCGCACTGGGCGGCCTCCAGGGCGGCCAGCACCTGCTCCCGGCTGGCG
>URKI01000080.1 GCA_900548505.1 uncultured Oscillibacter sp.
TAGGCTCCGGTCTCGTGGGCTCGGAGATGTGTATAAGAGACAGGACCAGCGATATCGAAGTCGCCGTCGTTCTGAAGACTCTGGCTTCCGAGTACTGGGGCTATGTGAAGGCCGGCTGCGACGCCGCTGCTGCCGACCTGGGCATCACGGTCACCGTTGTCGGCCCCGGCGCTGAGAGCGACATCGAGGGTCAGGTTGCTATGATCGAACAGCAGATCGGCGCCGGCTGCGACGCCATCGTCTGCGCTCCCAACGACGCCGGTGCTGCCGCCGGTGCCCTGCAGGCTGCTCTGGACGCCGGCATCCCCGTGCTGTCCGTTGACACCAACGTGGGCATCGAGGGTCAGACCTCCTTCGTCGGCACCTCCAACGTGGACGCTGCCTATGAGGGTGCCAAGTGGGCCATCGAGCAGGTCGGTTCTGACGCCAAGGCCGTCATCATCTACGGCCAGGAAGGCGACAACACCTCCAACATGCGCCGCGAGGGCTATCAGAAGGCCTGCGACGAGGCTGGCGTGGAAGTCCTGTCCGCTCTGTCCGGCCAGAACACCACTGACGGTGCCACCAAGACCATGGAGGACCTGCTGAACGCCTATCCCGACCAGATCAAGATGGTCTTCTGCCACAACGACGATACCGCTATCGGCGCCATGAACGCCTGCAAGAACGCCGGCGTCACCGATATGACCATCGTTGGCTTCGACGGCAACGCCTCCGCCGTGGATCTGATCCTGGCTGGCGAGATGGTGAAGGCCACCGTGGCTCAGCAGCCCTATGAGATGGGCTATCAGGTCGTTGAGGCTGCCGTGAAGGCCATCAACGGCGAGACCGTGGAAGAGGTCATCAATGCCCCCGTTGAGGTCGTTACCGCTGAGAACGGCCAGGCTTACCTGGATAACCTGGAGGCCATGAAGGGCTAAGCGCTCTGCTTTTAAAAACTGCATTGTCGCTGCATAGCTGAAAACCGATATGATATGGCGGCAGAATCTTTCTGCCGCCATATCTTCGTCTCCCCCGCCGATGCGGCGGGGAAGTGCACAAATCAGGAAAGAAACGAGGTAATTCCATGAGCGAGTATGTCGTCGAACTGAAAAATATTACCAAGCGTTTTCCTGGTGTCGTCGCATTGAAAAATATGTCCATTGGCATCAGACCCGGTGAGATCCACGGTCTGATCGGAGAAAACGGCGCAGGCAAATCCACCTTGATCAAGGTGCTCACCGGCGTCCATACTCCGGAGGAGGGAGACATCTTTGTTGACGGCCAGAAGGTCGTTTTCAAGAACCCTGTTCAGTCCCGGGAGGCGGGAATCGCCTGTGTGTACCAGGAGCTGAACATTGTCAAGCAACTGCCTGTTACGGATAATGTTTTCATGGGGCGCGCCGTGAAAAAGGGTCTGCTTCTGGACTATCCCAGAATGCACCGGGAGGCCGCCGAGGCCCTCAAGACTCTGGGTCACCCCGAGATCGATGTAAAAATGGAATGCGGCAAGCTGGGCGTCGGCCAGCAGCAGATGGTGGAGATCGCCAAGGCTGTTTCCCTGGACGCCAAGCTGATCATCATGGACGAACCCACCTCCTCTTTGGGCAAAGAGGAGATCGCACAGCTGATGGAAACCGTCCGGGGCCTGAAGGCCAAGGGCGTGGCCATCCTGTTTGTCTCTCACAAGTTGGAAGAACTCTTTGAGCTCTGCGACCGTGTCACCGTCATGCGCGACGGCGAGCACATCGTCACCAAGGACATTGGCGACATGACGGAGGATTCCCTGATCACTGCCATGGTGGGCCGGACGCTGGACAACCTCTATCCCAAGGAATTCGGCGTCAAGGGCGACGTGTGGCTGGAGGCCAAGAACCTCAACGAGGCCGGCGTCCTCCACGATGTCTCTTTCCAGGCCCATGCCGGCCAGATCACCGGCTTTGCCGGCCTGGTGGGCGCAGGCCGCACCGAGACCATGCGGGCCATTTTCGGCGCCGACAAGCTCGACAGCGGCGAGGTCTATGTCAAGGGCGAAAAAGTACATATAAAAACTCCGAAAGACGCTATCAAGAAGAAGATCGCCTTCCTCACGGAGGACCGCAAGGGCCAGGGCCTGGTTTTGTCCCTGGACGTGCGGACCAACCTGATCCTGGCCAACATGAAGGGCTTTTCCTCTGGTCCGTTCCTGAACAAGGCCCAGATCGAAAAGACCGGCCAGGACAACGTGGAGTCCCTGAAGATCAAGACCCCCTCTCTGGACGAGGTCACCGCCCAGCTTTCCGGCGGCAACCAGCAGAAGGTGGTTATCGGCAAGTGGGTCAACACCGACGCCGAGATCTTCATCTTTGACGAGCCTACCCGCGGCATCGACGTGGGCGCCAAGATCGAGGTTTACCGTGTCATGAACGACCTGGTCAAGGCCGGCAAATGCGTCATCATGGTCTCCTCCGAGCTGCCGGAGATCCTGGCCATGAGCGACCACGTGGTGGTCATGCGGGGCGGCCGGGTCATGGCCAATATCGACCGTGACACTCCGCACTTCAATTCTGAAGACATCATGAAAGCGGCCTGGGGAGGAGAGTTAGACTAATATGAAAAAGAATAATTCCGCAAAAGAGCTGCTGCAGAAGCTGGGCACGCTGCTGGCTCTGATCATTCTGATCGCGATTTTCTGGATCGCCATGCCCGACAAGTTCCCCCGTGTCAGCAACATCATGAACATCCTCAAGCAGGCATCCATCAACTGCCTGATCGCCTCCGGTATGCTGTGCGCCCTGATCACCGCCGGCATTGACCTGTCCGTGGGCTCCAACTGCGTGCTGTGCACCTGCACCATCGGCGTGCTCATGCAGAACTTCGGCATCACCAACGCCTTCCTGCTGGCCATCTGCGGCCTGGCCGTCAGCACCTTCGCCGGCTTCATCAACGGCACGCTGCTGACCCGCCTGGACCTGCCCCACCCCTTCGTGTCCACCATGGGTATGAAGAACGTGCTGCTGGGTATCGCACTGGTCATCACCGGCTCCAAGTCCATCGGCTTTACCAACCAGGGCGTGGATTCCCTCATGTGGATCGGCGGCGAGTCCCTGTTCAAGACCTACACCGCTGACGGCAAGCTGGACTTCCCCGGCATCCCCGTGAGCT
Source organism: uncultured Oscillibacter sp. (assembly GCA_900548505.1). Classification (GTDB taxonomy): domain Bacteria; phylum Bacillota; class Clostridia; order Oscillospirales; family Oscillospiraceae; genus Oscillibacter. The sequence continues at coordinate 3,124 of URKI01000080.1, forward strand.
TCATCCTGGTCATCTTCGTGTTCATCCTGTTCGATATCTTCCTGAAAAAGTCCGCTCTGGGCCGTCAGATCTACTGCTGCGGCGGCAACCCCGAGGCAGCCCGTCTGTCCGGTATCCCCTCCAAGAACGTGCTGACCTTCGTGTACACCCTCTCCGGCTTCATGGCCGGCCTTGCCGGTGTGGTTTCCGTTGGCCGTCTGGCTTCCGCCAACGCCAACGCTGGTTCCACCTATGATAACGACGCCATCGCGGCGTGCATCGTGGGCGGCGCTTCCTTCACCGGCGGCAAGGGCACCATCTGGGGCACCCTCATCGGCGCTCTGCTGATGGCCGTCATCCGCAACGGTCTGAACCTGGCCGGTGCCTCCAACGATATCCAGTACATCGTCATCGGCGCCGTCATCATCCTGGCCGTTACCATCGACGTGTTCCGCAACAAGATGGAGGCCAAGGCCCGCAAGATGGCCGCTGCCTGATCCTGTTCCAAATAAAAAAGACCGGCCTTACGGCCGGTCTTTTTTTCTTTCTCTGCACCTTTGAAAAAAGAGCCAGCCCCAGGCCGGCTCTTTTTTTATTCGATCTCCAGATGGACGGATTCGTGGTACGCGGGCTCCACCAGGCCGGGAATGGATACGGCATCGGTGAAGTACAGCTCCTCCGCATACTCCCGCAGCAGCGAGATGATGTAGGGATGGGGGCGCTCGTCAGGCCGTCCCGCCGCCACAGATACCACTGCCGTTTTCGGCCGCAGCAGAGAGAGCAGCTTGCGGGTAGTGGAGGACAGCGAGGCGTGATGGGGCACCTTCAAAATGTCGCAGGGGGTGGCGGTGTCCGTCTCCCACATGTGGGCGTAGGCGTCCCCGCCCAGAACGATCTCCTTGCCGTGGTAGTAGAGCCGCTGACGCAGGCTGGACACATTCATGGACTTGCCCCAGTGCACCAGATCATAGCTGTCGCGCTGACCCCGGAACGCCCCGTCGTAGAGGGCCTTCTGCCGGGGATAGAGGGCCGGCTCACCGTACAGGATATCCATTTTCAGCTCCGGCGTCAGCTGCCAGGTCTCCATGCGCTGACCGGAGAGCTCCCGGAACCGTCCGATCTTGCCCGGGTGCGTCTCCAGGGCCTGTGCATAAAAATCCACGCACCGCAGCACGTTCCGGGCCGCCTTGGCAAGCTCCGTCCTGCTGTCCGGGACCAGGGGCGGCGCGCCTGCCGGCGGAATGTAGGCGGCGGCCAGTTCGTCCACCGTCACCTGATCCAGCACCCGTCCGAGGCCACCGATGTGGTCCCGGTGGAAGTGGGTGATCAGCAGCAGGTCCAGCCGCTCCACGCCCTGCTTATGGAGAAAGTCTCCGGCATAGATCCGGCTGGAGCGCTCATCCTCCAGCGGCGGATGATCGTCCCGTACCAGATTGTCGTGACCACAGTCCACCAGCATGGCAAACCGCGTCCGGCCCGCGTCCATCTCCCGCACCAGAATGGAGTCGCCGTTGCCCACATTGATAAAGTCCAATGCCAGCATGTCCATCCCCCCTTATTTGCTTGGTTCTACGATATCACAACCTCCCTCCCCGGGCAACGGAAAGCACGGGGCTGCACCGCAGATTTTTACTGCTGATTTTTGTGAAGGTGCCCAATATCTTCCACCGCTTCCCCCTCTTTTTTCGGGCAAACTTGATTTGTTCACACTTTTCCTGTATCATGGTGGGTATCTTTATGGATCAACCTGGAAAGGAGATTCTTTCATGCCCTTTGTATTCAATTTCGGCGGGTTCTCCGGCGGGTTCCAGCAGCCCGGTGCCGGCTCCACCACCCCGCCGCCCCAGCGGCGGCCCCGCAAGGCCCGCAAGCCCATCGGCAACGCCTTTACCCGCACGCTTATTAACCTGGCCGTGACCGCAGTATTCGGCCTGGTATATTTTTACGCGGAGCTGCCCGCCCTAAACTTCCACGCTGAGGATTTCTATGTGTTCGTCTTCCTTCTGTGCGCGGTGTACTGCGTCAGCGCCGTCCTCACCTCCGGGTTCCAGAGCGAGGGCGTGAAGGGCTACGTGGGCTTTGTGAAAAAGCAGTGCGTGGTGCCCTTCTTCGTCTTTCTGGCGCTGATCGCCGCCATCGCCCTGGGCTCCATCTCCTCCTGGGTGGTACTCCGGGCCGGAGCGTACAGCAAGCTCCTGCCTATTGAGACCGGCGATTTCACCGCCGACATCGAGGAGATCTCCTACGACCAGATCCCCATGCTGGACGCCGACTCCGCCGCCCGCCTGGGCAGCCGCAAGCTGGGCGAACTGAGCGACATGGTCTCCCAGTTCGAGATCCTGCCCTCCTACAACCAGATCAACTACCAGGGTCGCCCCGTGCGGGTGACCTCCCTGGCCTACGGCGACCTCATCAAGTGGTTCACCAACCGCTCCGCCGGCCTGCCCGCCTACATCGTCATCGACATGGTGACCCAGGAGGCGGAGGTGGTGCGCCTGGAGGACGGCATGAAATACACCACGGCGGAGCACTTCGGCCGCAACCTGTACCGCCATCTGCGGTTCAACTACCCCACCTACATGTTCGACGAGCCGGTCTTTGAGATCGACGAGTCCGGCACCCCCTACTGGGTGTGCTCCCGCCTGGTCAAGACCATCGGCCTCTTCGGCGGCACGGACGTGCAGGGCGCCGTGCTGGTCAACGCCATCAACGGCGAAAGCCAGTACTATGAGGAAGTGCCCAGCTGGGTGGACCGGGTGTACTCCTCCGACATCATCATGGAGCAGTACGATTACTACGGCCAGTATCACAACGGCTTTTTGAACTCCATGTTCGGCCAGCGGGACGTGACGCTGACTACCGACGGCTGGAACTATATCGCCATTGACGACGACGTGTACATGTACACCGGCGTCACCTCCGTCACCTCCGACCAGTCCAACATCGGCTTCATTCTCTCCAACCAGCGCACCAAGGAGACCCACTTCTACCCGGTGGCCGGCGCCACGGAGACCTCTGCTATGGAGTCCGCCCAGAGCCAGGTGCAGCAGATGCGCTACGCGGCTACTTTCCCCCTGCTGCTGAACATCGCCGACCAGCCCACCTACTTCATGGCCCTTAAGGGCGATGACGGCCTCGTGAAGATGTACGCCATGGTCAACGTGGAGCAGTATCAGATCGTGGAGACCGGCCAGACCCTGGCCGCCTGCGAGTCCAACTACCGCCAGGCCCTGGCCCACTCCGGCATCATCGCCGCAGGCGAGGCCACCGTCTCCGGCGGCGAGACCCGCACCCAGGACGGCGTCATTGCCGAGATCCGCACCAGCGTCATCGACGGCAACACCCACTTCTATGTGCGCCTGAAGGACTCCCTGGGCTTCCTGGACTTCAACGCCGCCGAGGTGCCCCGGGCCGTGCTGCTGGATGTGGGCGACCACATCTGGTACTGTCTCTTATACACATCTCCGAGCCCACGAGACCGGAGCCTATCTCG
>URKI01000081.1 GCA_900548505.1 uncultured Oscillibacter sp.
ACGAGATAGGCTCCGGTCTCGTGGGCTCGGAGATGTGTATAAGAGACAGGCTCAAGTCCCGCATCCGTCCCACCATGCTGGAGGGCACCGTCATCACCGCCACCCGTACCAACCTCCACTGGCTGGTCACCGAGTACGGCAAGGTCAATGTCAAGGGCCTGACCACCTGGGAGCGTGCCGAGGCCATCATCTCTGTTGCCCATCCTCAGTTCCGCGAGGAGCTGATCGCTGAGGCCGAGAAGATGCACATCTGGCGCCGTTCCAACAAGAAGTAATCTCTGCACATTGAATACTGGCGGTATACACTATACCGCCAGTATTTTTTTATACAAAGAACAAGAAAAACCGCTTGTAAATTGACAATTATAGGGCTATAATTACTTTTGAGTAAATATTTGTTTTTTTGTGAGGTGTAAACAAAAGCGGGTACCCGGCACCGCGCGGACGGGAAAGGAAAGGTTTTTCATGTTCAGCATCGGGGATCTGGTTGTGCATCCCATGCATGGAGCAGGCGTCATTGATGGGATCATCCGCGAAAAGATCGCAGGCAGCACACAGGAGTATTATGTGTTCAAAATGCCGGTAGGGGGACTTCTTCTGAAGATCCCCGTGGCCAACAGTCAGGCCATCGGGATCCGGCAGATCATTTCCAAGCCGGAGGCAGAGTCGTTGCTGACCTCCATCCCGGCCATGGAAGTGGAGAGCTGTACCAACTGGAACAAGCGCTATCGGGAGAACATGGTCCGCCTGAAAAGCGGAGACCTCTATGAGGTAGCCCGGGTAGTCAAGGCCCTCATGCACCGGGACCGCCAGCGCGGCCTGTCCACCGGGGAGCGGAAGATGCTGCACAACGCCCGCCAGATCCTTTTGTCTGAAATCGTCATGGCGGAAAACGAGACATACGACCAGATGGAAGCCCGTCTGGACCAGGCCATGATGCAGTCTCCCGCATCTCACTGACCCCACCAGGAAAGGTAGAATCCAATGTTTCCTTTTTTCAAAAAGCGTAAAGACGCCCGCCGTCCTCATTGCGCTGCACTGGTGGCTGCCGCCGGCAGCTCCACCCGGATGGGCGGGATCAATAAGCTGCTGCAGCCTCTGGACGGCGTCCCGGTTCTGATCCGCACGCTGCAAGCCCTCCAGAGTGCCCAGTGCGTGGACGAGATCATCGTGGCCACCCGGGAATGTGACTTGGTGGAGATCGCAGATCTCTGCCGTACATACGGGATCTCCAAATGCAAAAAAGTGATCCGCGGCGGCGAAAGCCGCGCCCATTCCGTGATGCTGGCTGCCCTGGAGGCGGACGAGGGCACGGAGCTGCTGGCCGTGCAGGACGGCGCCCGTCCGCTGGTCACGCCGACGCTCATCGACACCGTCATCCGTGCCGCGGAGCGGTGCGGCGCCGCCGCGCCCGCCGTGCCCGTCAAGGACACCATCAAGGAAGCGGACAGCAGCGGCATTGTGGTGCGGACGCTGGAGCGCAGCGCTCTGCGTGCCGTGCAGACGCCGCAGGTTTTTTCCGCCGATCTTCTCAAAGGGGCGCTGCAATCCGCGCTGGAGCAGCACATCCCCATCACGGACGACTGCTCCGCTGTGGAGCGTCTTGGAAAAGAAGTCCTCCTGATCGAAGGGGAGGAGAGCAACCTGAAGATCACCACGCCGGGAGATCTGATCCTGGCTGAGGCGATCCTGCAGGCCAGGGAGGAATCTTGAAGTGACAAATCTTCGCATCGGACACGGATATGACGTCCATCGCCTGACGGAAAACCGCCGCCTGATCCTGGGCGGTGTGGATATTCCCTGGGAAAAGGGCCTGCTGGGACATTCCGACGCAGACGTCCTGACCCACGCTATCATGGATGCCCTCACCGGCGCAGCCCGGCTGGGGGACATCGGCAAGCTGTTTCCCGACACAGATCCCGCCTATGCAGGCATCTCCAGTTTGAAGCTGCTCTCTCATGTGGCACGGCTGCTGGACGAGGCCGGTTATGACGTGGTCAATCTGGATGCCGTGCTGCTGGCCCAGGCGCCCAAGGTGGGACCGTATCGCCGGCAAATGGAGGAAAATCTGGCCCAGGCGCTGGGGATCGATCCCAGCCAGGTCAACGTGAAAGCCACCACGGAAGAGGGACTCGGCTTCACCGGAGACGGCTCCGGAATGGCCGCCCACGCCGTGGTGCTGCTGGAAAAACGCTGAATACCACCTTTGGAAGCCCGGTTCCGGGCTTCCTTTTTTTGCCCGCCGGAGGAACAGTTCCGCCCTGTGCGCATAGGATGGGGGGAGAGGAGGCGTGAATGTGGAGCATTATCTGATTATCGCCCGCTCCGTGACCTATGCCCAGCGGATGCAGCGCGCCCTGGGCCTGGCAGGGATCCGCAGCCAGATCTACCGTGCGCCCCGAGACCTGACGGATACGGGCTGTGCCTACGCCGTACAGCTCTCCGCGCCGGATCTGGCATCCGCCCTGCAAGTCCTTCACAGGGAGCGTCTTGACCCTGTTCAAATATTCCTTTCCCAAAAAGGTTCGTTTCTGGAGGTGCGCCCATGATCTACTTTGACAGCGCAGCCACGACGTTTCAAAAGCCGCCGGAGGTGTCCGCCGCCGTAAAGGAAGCCATGGCTACCATGAGTTCCCCGGGCCGGGGCGGATACCGCTCCGCCATGCTGGCAGCGGATACGGCCTTTGCCTGCCGCAGCGAACTGGCGGAGCTATACCATCTGGAAAGCCCGGAACAGGTGGTATTCACCATGAATGCCACCCATGCGCTGAACATCGCCATCAAAAGTCTGGTACCGCCCGGCGGGCGGGCGGTGATCTCCGGCTACGAGCACAACGCGGTAACGCGCCCTCTGGCCGCCCTGGGCACCAAGGTGGATGTGGCGTCGGGCAGCCTGTTCCATCCGGAGCAGGTGGCCGATGCCTTCGACCGGCTCATCGTCCCCGGTGTGGACGCCGTGATCTGCAACCATGTGTCCAATGTGTTCGGCTTCGTTCAGCCGGTGGAGGCAGTGGCGGAGCTGTGCCGGACGCGGGGCGTGCCGCTGATCGTGGATGCCTCCCAGTCCGCCGGGATCCTGACTCTGGATCTTCCGGCACTGGGCGCCGCCTTTATCGCCATGCCGGGCCACAAGGGGCTCTACGGCCCACAGGGCACCGGCGTACTTCTGTGCGGCAGCCAGGCGCCGGCCCGGCCCTTGATGGAAGGGGGGACCGGCAGCCTTTCCATCCAGCAGGAAATGCCGGATTTCCTACCGGACCGCCTGGAGGCCGGGACCCACAACGTGCCCGGTATCGCAGGGCTGCTGGAAGGCGTGCGCTTCATCCGCCGGGTGGGTGCGGATAAAATCTGCTATCACGAGCGCCTGCTGGCCCGCCAGACAGCGCTGGGTCTTTCCGCCCTTCCGGGCATCCGAGTCTTCGCCCGGCCGGACCTGGCCCATCAGGCAGGCGTGCTGTCCTTTACCGCAGAGGGGCACGACGTAGAGCAGATTGCCTCCGCCCTGGGGCAGCAGGAAATCGCCGTCCGCGCAGGACTCCACTGTGCTCCGTCGGCTCACCGGCAAGCAGGCACGCTGGAAAGCGGCACGGTCCGTGTCAGCTTCTCCCATTGGAACACTATGGGAGAAGTTGAGCAGTTTTTGGACGCCATGCGCCGGATTCTTCAGTGATTTTCTGAACAGACCGTGAATTTTCCCATGGATTGCCTTGCAATCCCTTGGTATTTTTTATATAATCAAGTGTATTCATGGCCTGAAGGAGATGAGGAAATCTCAATGGAAGTGAAACTTGCGGAACTGCCGCTGGTCATTGGCCGGTATCTGCTGATGATCCAGCTGACAGACCTTCTGGATATCGGCATCATGATCTTTGTTTTGTACAAGGTTTTGATGCTGGTGCAAAGCACCAAGGCCGCCAGCCTTTTGAAGGGCCTGTTCGTCTTTTTAGGCGCGCTGCTGCTTTCGTATATTTTCCAGCTCCACAGCGTCAATTACATCATGAGCAGCATGGTGGAGTGGGGCGTTCTGGCGCTGATTATCCTGTTCCAGCCGGAGATCCGCCGGATCCTGGAGCAGATGGGCAGCAAGCGGTTCATCGCGTTCTTCACCCATACAGAGGATGTCAACGTGATCGAGCAGACCATCGGGCAGACGGTCCTGGCCTGCACGGAGATGTCCCAGTCCCGTACCGGCGCACTCATCGTCTTTGAGCGGGAGATGCTGCTGGACGACATGGTGCGCAGCGGCACGGTGCTGGACGCATCGGTCTCCAGCGAGCTTTTGAAGAACATTTTCTTTGTCAAAGCCCCCATGCATGATGGCGCTGTCATCGTCCGGGACGGACGGGTGCTTGGTGCCGGCTGCATGCTGCCTTTGAGCAAGAATGTGAATCTCAGCCGTGACCTGGGCATGCGTCACCGGGCAGGCATCGGTATGAGTGAAAACTCCGACGCCGTGGTGGTGATCGTCTCGGAAGAGACCGGCTCCATCTCCGTGGCCATCGGCGGTATGCTCAAGCGCCACCTGAAGCCGGAAACCCTGGAAAACCTTCTGCGCAATGAGCTGCTTCCCCAGGAAGAAGAGGAACCCGCCAGACAGAAGTTCTCTCTGGCGGGCCTTTGGGACGCCATGACAGCCCGTCGGAACGGAGGCAGCCATGAAGATTGATATCCGAAAGCGCAAGGCATTTTATATCGCGCTGGCCACGCTGGTGGCCGTCACCATCTGGATCTATGTGGACATGACCGGCAGCCCGGACGGCACAGCCCGGATCATGACCAAGGAATTTAAGGACATCCCCATCGAGTACCTCTGGGAGGACACCGTCCTGGCCGACCGGGGCCTGATGCTGCTGGAAGAGGGGACCGACACCACGGTGGACGTAACGCTCCAGGGCACCCGCTGGAACCTGGCAAAGGTGGATCGGGATGACATCCTCATCCAGGCCGACCTGTCCGGCATCACCTCTACCGGCGTGCAGACAGTGCCAAACAAGACCGGCTTCACCACCCGCAGTCTCAGCCAGATCGTGGAGTTCCACGAAATCAAGCCCTACACTGCCACGGTCAACATCGGGGAGCTGTACAGCAAGACCGTGGACGTTCACTGTGAGGTGGTCGGAAATGTGGCCGAGGGCTATTCCGCCGGTGAGCTGACTTTGTCTCCCACTACCTTTGAGATCCGCGGCCAGCAGGAGATCCTGGACCAGGTCAGCTACGCCAAGGTCACTCTGGACATCGGTACGGATGCGGTTTCCTCCGTGTCCCAGCTGCTGGATTACGAGTTCTATGACGCCAACGGTCAGCTGCTGAACGACAAGGACATCCACTCCAACGTGGAGCAGGTTCAGGTGGATCTGCCGGTCAACGTTACCAAGGAGCTGGCCCTGACTGTCGACTTCCGGGAATCTCCCGGTGCGCGCCGGTCCAATGTGGTGGTGGACATCAATCCCAAGTCCGTCACCGTGACCGGCGAGGCGGACATCCTGCGGGATGTGGACTCCCTGGTGCTCTCTGAATTTGACCTGACCAAGCTGGACAGCTCTGCGGTCTACAATTATGTGATTCCCATCCCGGAGGGATGCGAGAATCTCAGCGGCGTCTCTCAGGCCACCATGCGGCTGCACTTCAAGGATATGACCACCGCCACGGTGACCACCGACCGGATCCGCTATGAGAATCTGAATACAGAGGGCCGCCAGGTAGACCTTCTGACCATGGAGGTCAGCGTGGATATCTTCGGCACCCATGCGGATGTGGAGGCTGTCACGGGAGAGGACATCATGGTCGTGGCAGACCTGACAGACTTCAATAACGCCGTGGGCAGCTATACCGTCCCCGCCAAGGTCCTGGTCAACAGCGGCGGCGATGTGGGCGTTTCCGGCTCCTATCAGGTCCGTGTCAACATTTCCGATGTGCCGGATGACCAGCCCTCGGAAGAGCCCGACCAAGAACCCGCGGAAGAACCCGCACAATAGCGGGATGGCGCGCCGTTTTCCATGCGCCGTCCCAGGAGGTTTCATATGACACAAGTTGCAACAGTTGAACGAATTCTGGACAAAACCCATGCGGAGATCTCCGTTCCCCGCAAGTCCGCCTGTGGACATGACTGCGAAGAGTGCGCCGGCTGCGGCGTCACCGGTGCGGCCGTCCGGGCAAAAGCCATCAACCCCATCGACGCCCGGCCGGGACAAAAGGTCGTGGTGGAGAGCAGCACCAGCAAAATGATGCATATCATCGCACTGGTCTATCTGACTCCGGTGGCGCTGTTTTTGCTCTGCTATCTGCTGGCCGTCGCCTTCGGCGCCGGCGTAACGGTACAGTACTCCCTGGCAGCGGTGGGCTTCGCCGCCGGGATCGCCATCGCCATTGCCTATGACCGTCGGCTGAAAAAGCAGGGAGGACTGATCCTGTCTCTTATACACATCTGACGCTGCCGACGACTAGTCGAGTGTAGAT
>URKI01000082.1 GCA_900548505.1 uncultured Oscillibacter sp.
AGATAGGCTCCGGTCTCGTGGGCTCGGAGATGTGTATAAGAGACAGATCCTGCCCTGCTTGAGGAAGTCTGCCGTCACCCGGATGCCGTCCACCACGTCGTTCACCGCCCGGACCACCGGGAACCCCTCCCGGCGCAGCGCCTCGATGAAGCTGGCGGCAGAAGGGTCCACGATCACCCGCTCCACCGAAAGCCCCGCCGTCAGGTCCTTGAGATCATCGGCGTATTCGGCATCGGTTTTCTGCCACCCGGCCCGGCGGGAATCAAAATACTTCTCCCGCACCCGATACCAGACACCGTCCTGGAAGCCCCACAGGCCGAAGGACGCAGGATTGGCCGTCCCGTAGTCCACGGAGACCCGCCAGCGGGCAAAGGGGCCCGGCGGCGCAGGCGGCGCGTCGGTGTGCCGGTCGAAGAAGTCGTAAACAAGCCCCTGGGCCGCCGTCCACTCCCCCAGCACAAACCTGCGGTAAAAGATACCGGAGTAGGCCCGGCGGTAGCGCTGACGGATGCGGGGCGTGAGGGCAGGATTGTCCTCCATGGTAAAATGGAGATACAGGGCCCGGCGCTCCTCTGCTTTTAAGATCCACTCCCGGTAAAACCAGTGCTGGGGTCCCTCGGGGTTGCAGTTGAACCATAGCCGGCTGCCGGGCACGCTGCACCGGGCGCAAGCCTGCTCCACAAAGGACCGGGGCATAAGGGCCGCCTCGTCCAGCAGCACGCCGGCCAGGGTGCTGCCCTGAATGAGGGCCGCGCTGGACTCGTCCTTGCCGCCAAAGAGCAAAAAGCGGTTTTCATGCCCGGCAAAGCGGACGATCAGCAGATTCTCCGACCGCTTTTCCCGGCAGGAAAATCCCAGCTGCCGCAGGCAGGGCAGAAGCTCCGTCAGGAGGTTCCGACGCAAAGAGGTGATGGTCTTGCCGCAAAGGCCGAACTGCCGCCCATCGAAGCAGGCCTGGGCCCACAGGAAAAAGGAAAGCCCCATGGAAAAGGTCTTGCCGCTCCGGACCGCTCCGTCGCAGATGACCGCCTCCCACCGCTCGCCCTGCCTGCACCACCAGGTGAGCACCCTGCGCTGCTTGGGGGAAAAATGCAGTACCTCAGCCGTGCTCCCAGCCCCCTTCTTCCGCGCCGGACGTCTCCGTCAGCGCCTGATAAAGCTCCCTGGCGCTGCCCTGGGTGCCGTCGCCCTCCAACAGGGTGTATAATGTCTCCAGCGCCCGGACCCGGTCCAGGAACTTCAGCTCGATGCCGCCCTTATCCGTCACCCGAATCTCCGCCACCGCCGTGAGATCCAGCTCATCCAGGTCGGCCTCCCGGCCCTGCAGAGCAAGGCGCACCCCGTCGCCGGAGCGCCCGAAGGCCAGCTGCGCCAGATGCCGCAGCACATCCTCCCGCCGCAGCTGCCCGGCAGCCGCCTCCCGCATCCTGTCCAGGCAGCGCTGCACCCGCTCCGTCTCCAGCAGGGCAAAGCCGTCTCCGCTGCCCGATTCCCGGGCGGCCAGTTCGGGGTTCATGGTACGCAGGTACGCCCTGCAGAACTTCCCCTGCCTGCTCGCCGCGGATGTATGTTCCCGCATGCTCTCTCCTCCTTTCACCCCGGTCTCCCCAAAAGAAAAACGTGCACGGCATCGTGCACGTTGGAGAAAAATTTTTTGCATTTTTCTTAGCGGAATCTTAACATATCGTCTGGTATAATTATCCTGTATTATTTTGTGAAGGAGCCGTTCCATTGTCTAAAAAGAAACGTCTTTCCCAGCTCTTTCCCTTTTCCCTGCGGGACTTCCTGCTATCCATCGCCATTTTTTTCTGCGCCGTGGAGTGCTGCTCCTTCTTTCGGCTGGCAGAGAGCAGCGATGGATTCGCCACGCCGGTTTTCATTCTGGCCGTACTTTTGATTTCCCGCTTCACCTCGGGCTACCTCTTCGGTCTGGTGGCCTCATTGCTGGGCGTCATCTGTGTGAACTATATTTTCACTTATCCGTACCTGTCCTTGAATTTCACGCTTTCGGGATACCCACTCAGCTTCCTGGCCTTTTTCATGGTCTCCATCATCACCAGCACCCTGACCACCCAGGCCAAGCAGCAGGAGAAGCTGCGGATGGAAAACGAAAAGGAAAAGATGCGGGCCAATCTGCTGCGCTCCGTCTCCCATGATATCCGCACACCGCTCACGTCCATCGTGGGCGCCACCTCCACCATTCTGGATAATCCCTCTCTGCCCCCGGCAGAGCAGAAGGAGCTTCTGGAAGATGTGCGCAGTGACGCCCAGTGGCTCATTCAGGTGGTGGAGAACCTGCTTTCCATCACCCGCATCGGCAGCGACCAGGCCAATATCAAAAAAGAGCCGGAGGCCGCCGAGGAGATCCTGGGCGAAGCCGTGCGGAAATTCCGCAAGCGGTACCCCCAGGTGCCGGTGGAGGTCTGTGCTCCCCAGGAGCTTTTGCTGGTCCCCATGGACCCGATCCTCATCGAGCAGGTGCTGTCCAACCTGCTGGAAAACGCCGTGCTCCACGGGAAATCCGTCTCCCGGATCCAGGTGGCGGTGCAGCGGGAGGAAGGATGGGCCCGTTTTTCCGTGGCGGACGACGGCCAGGGCATTGCACCCGATGTGCTGCCCCGCCTGTTCGACGGAACACTCAAGCACAGCGAGACGCCGTCCGGCGACGGAAAGCGGAATATGGGTCTGGGCCTTTCCGTGTGCCTTGCCATCGTGCGCGCCCACGGCGGCACCATGGAGGCGCAGAACCTGGACCGGGGCGCGGAATTTACGTTCCGGCTGCCACTGTAAAAAAGGAGGTATCCCCTGATGAATATTCGTGAAAAAATTCTGGTGGTGGAAGATGAGAAAAATATCTCTCACTTCATCTCCGCCGTACTCAATACCAACGGCTATGAAGCCATGCAGGCCCGCTCCGGCGAAGAGGCCCTGTCCATGATCTCTTCCCATTGCCCGGACCTGATCATCCTGGACCTGGGATTGCCCGATATGGACGGCATGGAGATCCTGCGCAGCCTGCGCAGCTGGTCCAGCCTCCCCGTGGTGGTGGTGTCCGCCCGCTCTCACGAGCGGGACAAGGTCAGCGCCCTGGACCTGGGCGCCGATGATTATCTCACCAAGCCTTTCGGCACGGACGAGCTGCTGGCCCGGGTGCGTACGGCCATCCGCCATACCCGCACCTCCTCCGGCAACGACGAGATCGCCCAGCGGGGAACGTATACCGTGGGCGATCTGGTGGTGGACTTCAATAAGCACCAGGCCCTGGTGCGGGGCCAGAATGTCCGCCTCACCCTCAGCGAATTCCGCATCGTGGCCCTGCTGGCCAAGTATGCAGGCAAGGTCCTGACCTACGACTTCATCATCAAGGAGCTCTGGGGCCCCCGGGCCAGCGGCGATAACCAGATTCTCCGGGTCAACATGGCCAACATCCGCCGCAAGATCGAGGAAAACCCCGCCGAGCCCCGCTATCTTTTTACCGAGGTGGGCGTGGGCTACCGGATGGCCGAAGGCGACTAATCGTTTACCTCAAAAGCGTCCAGCTCCTGCGGGAGTTGGACGCTTTTTCACCGGAATTAACGATTTCTTTACGGTCGCAATTTTCTTTTTATCAAAATCAAAACTTATATGAATGATTCTTTAACAGCCGCTCCGCATAAAATCTGCTATCTTATGATACAGAGATTGACCTTCAGGTCAAAAAAAGGAGTGTGTGTGTCAATGGCAACATTCATCTTGGGTCTCGTGATTCTGTTCGTGGGCGCCGCCATCTACGGCAAGTTCTGCGAAAAGGTCTTCGGACCCGACGACCGGGAAACCCCCGCCTACTCCAAGCAGGACGGCGTGGACTTCGTTCCCATGAGAGGCTGGAAAAACAGCCTGATCAACCTGCTGAACATCGCAGGTACCGGCCCCATCTTTGGACCCATCCAGGGCATCCTGTTCGGGCCCATCGCATTCATCACCATCCCCATCGGCAACGTCATCGGCGGCGCCATGCACGACTATTTCTCCGGCATGATCTGCCTGCGTGACGGCGGCACTCAGATGTCCTCCATGATCCGCAAGTATTCCAACGGCGTGATCTACAAGGTGTACAACGTGTTCGTCTGCCTGCTTCTGCTGCTGGTCGGCGCCGTGTTCATCTACACCCCCGGCGACATCGCCGCCACTCAGGTGTTCGGCTTCTCCGGCTTGGCCAACGATCCCACCACCTGGATCATCTACGGTGCCATCTTCGTTTACTATCTGATCGCCACCGTGTTCCCCATCGATGCCATCATCGGCCGCATCTATCCCATCTTCGGCGCCATCCTGATGTTCTCCGCCGTCGGTGTGTTCATCGGCCTGTTTGTCCACGGCTATCCTCTGCTGAACATCTGGGACGACTGGCAGGGCGTTGCCTTCCAGGCTTTCCAGACTGTGGACGGCGCTGAGGTCCCCTTCAGCTATGGTGAGTACTTCGCCTCCGGCCACTTCCTGCCCGTGTTCTTCGTGACCGTGGCCTGCGGCATCCTGTCCGGCTTCCACTCCACCCAGACTGCTATCATTTCCCGCACCATGAAGAGCGAGAAGCAGGGCCGCATGACCTTCTACAACATGATGATCCTGGAAGGCTTCATCGCCATGGTCTGGGCCGCTGCCGCCATGGGTATCTACAACCTGGGCATCCAGGCTGCCAACGCCGGTGCCACCGGCACCGTGGGTGCTGTCTGCCGCGACATTTTGGGAGATGTGGGCGGCATCATCGCTCTGGTGGGCATCATCGTTCTGCCCATCACCTCCGGTGATACGGCTCTGCGCGGTCTGCGTCTGACCATCTCCGAGTCCCTGCACATCGACCAGAGCACCAACAGCAAGCGTCTGACCCTCTCCGCCATCATCTTCGCTCTGGTGGCTGTGATCCTGGTGTTCGCCAAGATGAACGCTGAGGGCTTCAACATCCTGTGGCGTTACTTCGCCTGGTCCAACCAGACCCTGTCCCTGTTCGCGTTCCTGGCCATCTCCATCTGGATGTATGAAAACGGCAAGGGCAAGTTCGTGTGGATCCCCCTGATCCCCGGCGCCTTCTATGCGTTCATTACTGTGACGTATATCGCCAACGCCAAGATCGGCTTCAACATCCCCTGGACCGCCGCTTACGTGATCGGCGTGGTCGCCGCTGTGGTGTACGTGGTCGCCATCTGCGCCTACGGCAAGAAGCGTGCTTCCAATCTCCTGCGCAAATAAATGATCCAGCCCCCGCCGCTGATGCGGCGGGGGCCTCTTTTCGCAAAATGCGCCCCGGATACCGATGTATCCGGGGCGTTTGATTCAGTGTTCTTCTTCCTGCATCTGGGCGTGGACATAGTCCTGCACGTAGCGCATGAAATTCCGCGTCATGGGGGAGGCCGCCTTCATCTGCGGCACGCCCATTCCCAGCATGCGCTCCTGGGGCGGGTCCATGGGCAGGGCCACGGCGTCGTTGGGGTAGTTGCGCAGCAGCAGGTCCGAAAGGATGGACACGCCCAGTCCCTTGGCCACCATGGAGATGATGGCATAGTCGCTGCACGCGGAAAACCGGATCTGGGGCTGCCGGGGCAGCTGCTGCAAAATGTCGTGCACCTCGCCGTCATAGCCCGGCATAGGCATGATAAACGGCTCCTGCAAAAATGCCTCCAGGGGCAGTCGGCCGCTTCCTGCCAGCGGATGCTCCGGCGGCACCAGTGCCAGCATACGGTCCCGGCACAGGGGCAGCCATTCGTAGTTGCGCCCCTCCCCGCCGGCATACAGACAGAGGTCTGCCTCTCTGCGGTTCATGGCTCCCTCGATGATGTCCGTGCCGCCTTCGATGATCTGGATCTCCACATTGGGATAATCCTTCTGAAACAGGGCAATGATACCCGGCAGCCAGTAGGTGGCCACGCTGGGGTACGCCGCAATGCGGATGCAGCCGATGTCCGCACCCTTGATCTTGGCGATGTTCTGCTCCAATGACTCGTTGGTCCGCAGCAGCTGGCGGATGATGGGCAGCAGCATCTCTCCCTCCGTGTTGGGCAGGATACCGGCGGAGGTGCGCACCATCAGGGGAAAGCCCACCTCATCCTCCAGCGACTGCATCATGTGACTGATGCCCGACTGGGTGTAGCCCAGTTCTTCTGCGGCCTTGGAAAGGCTTCCCAGCTCCACGGCACGCACAAACGCCTCATATTTGCGAATATTCATGTTCAAGCCTCCTCTGCCGCCGCAGACCTCCGGGTCTTCCCATGTCGGTACTGCATGTCCGTTATGAAAAACCAGACATTCTCGAATATCTGATTTTATGGTACAGTATTCGTTAAGAAAAGGCAAGAGGATTTCTTCTTCCGGCCCTGCGCGGGATACCGCCCCTACGCATCGGCCCCCTCTGCCGCCGAAGGGCAGGTTCCGCGATTTGACAGGATCGCGGATCCCCATCCCTGCCCGCCCCCC
>URKI01000083.1 GCA_900548505.1 uncultured Oscillibacter sp.
CCACCATCGCCGACAACGTGGGCGACAACGTGGGCGACGTGGCCGGCATGGGCGCCGACCTCTATGAGTCCTATGTTGGCTCCATCCTCGCTACCTTTGCCCTGGGCGCCGTGGGCGGCTACGGCTGGGGCGGACTGCTGCTGCCCGTGGCCCTGGCTGTCACCGGCATCATCTGCTCCATCATCGGCTCTTTCCTGGTCAAGACCAAGGAGGACGCCACCCAGGAGTCCCTGCTCAAGAGTTTGCGCACCGGCACCTACACCGCCGCCATCCTGGCGGCCTTGGTGGCGGCGCCTCTGACCTATTTCATCCTGGACGGACACATGGGCGTGTATGTGGCCATCCTCTGCGGCCTGATCGGCGGCTGCGCCATCGGCTACTTCACCGAGTACTATACCTCCGATACCTATAAACCCACCCAGGAGCTGGCGGCCGCCTCCGAGACCGGCTCCGCCACCATCATCATCGGCGGCATCTCCCTGGGCCTCAAGTCCACCATGACCTCCATCCTCATCGTGGCGGCGGCCGTGCTGGTGAGCTACTTCGCCGCCGGCGGCTCCACCGTCATCGTGGACGGCTCCGGCGCCTTTACCGAGGCGTTTAACCAGGGCCTCTACGGCATCGGCATCGCCGGCGTGGGCATGCTGTCCACCCTGGGCATCACTCTGGCCACCGACGCCTACGGCCCCG
The DNA here is from genome assembly GCA_900548505.1 of uncultured Oscillibacter sp. Taxonomy (GTDB): domain Bacteria; phylum Bacillota; class Clostridia; order Oscillospirales; family Oscillospiraceae; genus Oscillibacter. The sequence continues at coordinate 691 of URKI01000083.1, forward strand.
TGGCCGACAACGCCGGCGGCATCGCCGAGATGAGCGGCCTGCCCGAGACCGTCCGCACCCGTACCGACGCCCTGGACTCCCTGGGCAACACCACCGCCGCCACCGGCAAGGGCTTCGCCATCGGCTCTGCTTCCCTGACCGCCCTGGCGCTGCTGGTGAGCTATGTGAACATCGTCCAGGAGAATACCACTGAAACCCTCAACTTCACCCTCACCAGCCCCACTGTGCTGGTGGGCATGTTCATCGGCGCCATGCTGACGTTCGTGTTCTCCGCTTTCACCATGAGCGCCGTACAGAAAGCGGCCCAGTCCATTGTGGTGGAAGTGCGCCGGCAGTTCCGTGAGATCGCCGGCATCATGGAGTACAAGGCTGACCCGGACTACGCTTCCTGCGTGGCCCTGTGCACCAAGGGTGCCCTCCACGAGATGGTGGCGCCCGCCTTGCTGGCCATCATCGTGCCCATCGCCACGGGCCTGATCCTGGGCCCCACCGGCGTGGTGGGCCTCCTGGGCGGCGTGTCCGTCACGGGCTTTGCCATGGCCGTGTTCATGTCCAACGCCGGCGGCGCCTGGGATAACGCCAAGAAGTATATTGAGAGCGGCCACCACGGCGGCAAGGGCTCCGACTGCCACAAGGCCGCCGTCGTGGGCGACACTGTGGGCGACCCCTTCAAGGATACTTCCGGCCCGTCTTTGAACATCCTCATCAAGCTCTGCTCCACCGTGTCCATCGTGTTCTCCGGCCTCATCCTGGCCTTCAACCTGATGAACTTCCTGTAAGATCACAACGCAGGCGCGCCCTTCCGCTGGAAGGGCGCGCCTTTTGTCATTTCTCACAGGAAACGGGGGCAAAATTTGGCCGGGACGGAAAAGGAACGGCGACCCCTCTTTGCTTGACAGGGTAATCGTTTACCGATATAATAATGGGCGGAAAACCCACGGAAGTTCCTGAAATGAGTGAAATTCCGAAAAATACAATTAAAGGAAAGGAACGCACGAACATGATTTATTCCACCGAAGTGCAGAATATGTGCCCCGTCGCCAAGGGCGCGTACCATGGTCCCGCTCCCATCCCCGAGGAGGGCAAGTGGGTCCAGGCCAAGGAAATCAAGGACATCTCTGGCCTCACCCACGGTGTTGGCTGGTGCGCCCCCCAGCAGGGCGCCTGCAAGCTGACCCTCAACGTCAAGGACGGCATCATCGAGGAGGCTCTGGTGGAGACTCTGGGCTGCTCCGGCATGACCCACTCCGCTGCTATGGCCTCTGAGATCCTGGTGGGCAAGACCCTCCTGGAGGCCCTGAACACCGACCTGGTGTGCGACGCCATCAACACCGCCATGCGGGAGCTGTTCCTGCAGATCGTCTACGGCCGTACCCAGACCGCTTTCTCCGAGGGCGGCCTGCCCATCGGCGCCTCTCTGGAGGACCTGGGCAAGGGCCTTCGCAGCCAGGTGGGCACCATGTTCGCCTCCAAGGCCAAGGGTCCCCGCTATCTGGAGATGGCCGAGGGCTACGTCACCCGCATCGCCCTGAACAAGGACAACGAGATCATCGGCTACGAGTTCATCAACCTGGGCAAGATGATGGACGCCATCAAGAAGGGCACCGACGCCAACGAGGCTATGGAGGCCGCCAAGGGCCGCTACGGCCAGTTTGACGCTGCCGCCAAGTATATCGATCCCCGTCACGAATAAGAAAAGGAGGAATTGACCAATGGCTCTGTTTGAAAGCTACGAAAGAAGAATCGACAAGATCAATTCCGTCCTGGCTCAGTATGGAATTGAGAGCGTGGAGGCCTGCCGCGAGATGTGCAAGGCCGCCGGCTTTGACCCCTATGAGATCGTCAAGGGCATCCAGCCCATCGCCTTCGAGAACGCCGCCTGGGCCTACTGCGTGGGCGCTGCCATCGCTCTGAAGAAGAACGTGGCCACCGCCGCCGAGGCTGCCGAGGCCATCGGCGAGGGCCTGCAGGCCTTCTGCATCCCCGGCTCCGTTGCCGAGGACCGCAAGGTGGGTCTGGGCCACGGCAACCTGGGCGCCATGCTGCTGCGGGACGAGACCAAGTGCTTCGCCTTCCTGGCCGGCCACGAGTCCTTCGCCGCCGCTGAGGGCGCCATCGGCATCGTCCGCAACGCCAACAAGGCCCGTAAGGAGCCCCTGCGGGTCATCCTCAACGGCCTGGGCAAGGACGCCGCCCAGATCATCTCCCGCATCAACGGCTTCACCTACGTGCAGACTCAGTTCGACTACTACACCGGCGAGCTGAAGATCGTCCGTGAGATCCGCTACAGCGAGGGTGAGCGTGCCAACGTCCGCTGCTATGGTGCCGACGACGTCCGCGAGGGCGTGGCCATCATGCACAAGGAGGGCGTGGACGTGTCCATCACCGGCAACTCCACCAACCCCACCCGCTTCCAGCATCCTGTGGCCGGCACTTACAAGAAAGAGTGCATCGAGCAGGGCAAGAAGTACTTCTCTGTGGCCTCCGGCGGCGGCACCGGCCGTACGCTGCACCCGGACAACATGGCTGCCGGCCCCGCCAGCTACGGCATGACCGACACCATGGGCCGTATGCACTCTGATGCCCAGTTCGCAGGCAGCTCCTCCGTCCCCGCGCACGTGGAGATGATGGGCTTCCTGGGCGCCGGCAACAACCCCATGGTTGGTATGACCGTGGCCACCGCCGTGGCCGTGGCCCAGAGCCGCAAGTAAGCGCGGCCTACGCTTCAAACGCCAAAAGCCCCCGGGGATTCCCGGGGGCTTTTTCGATCTAAACTTGGAAGGAGACTTCATCATGCAGCTGAACACCCTGGGCCTGGTCCACGATTTCCTGCGCCAGACCGTCCGCCCCGGTGCCGTGTGCGTGGACGCCACGGCGGGCAAGGGCCGGGACACGGCGCTCCTTTGCCGCTTGGCGGGGCCGGAGGGCCGGGTGCTGGCCTTTGACATCCAGCCCCAGGCGGTGGCCCAGACCAATGCCCTGCTGGAGTCGGAGGGGTTGCGGGCAGAAGTGCATCTGGACAGCCACGCCAACCTTTTGCAGTACGTTTCGCCGGAGAGCGTGGACTGCGTGGTGTTCAACTTCGGCCGCCTGCCGGGCGGGGACCCGAAGATCATGACCCGGGCGGAAAGCTCCCTCACTGCCATCGATGCCGCCCTTGCGGCGCTGCGGCCCGGCGGCATCATGGCCGTTGCCCTCTACTACGGCGGCGAGAACGGCTACGAAGAACGGGACGCGGTGCTCCGCCATTTGGGGCAGCTGGACCAGCGGCGGTATACCGTGCTGGAGTGCCGGTGGTCCAACCGCCGGGGCGATCCGCCCATGCCGGTGCTGGTGTGGAAAGAGGGATAAAAAGCGGCGGCCTGCGGGCCGCCGCTTTTTTTAGCTTCTCTGGGAAGTCCCGTTGCCGCCGCGCTTTGCCGGGCGCAAGGTCCGGCGTATCAGCCATACGGTGGAGAGCACATAGCACCACCACAGCACGGCCCCCAGAGGGGCGCTGCGGTAAAAGTCCACGGACACCAGGGGAAAGAAGTTCAGCAAGATCTCACCGGGGGACAGGGGCTGGAGCATGGGCGCGGTGAAAAGCCGCACTGCCGGCAGCCACAGTGCTGCCAGCAGCCCCGCCCAGATGCCCCAGCAGGCACCAAGGCCCGGCGGGTTGCGCAGGGTCCGCCAGACAAGGACCGCCAGCACCGCCAGCTGCACCAGCGCCAGCAGGGGAGAGAGCAGCGTCGCGTGTTTCCAGTATGCGGGACTCAACAGCCAGGACATGTTGATGCTGGTAGCGTATCGCGTCACAAAGAGGGCGCAGATCCACAGGGTCCACCCGATGGCAAGACCCAGCCGCCGCCGCACCACCAGGCACAGCACGCCGATGATGAAAAGCGGCGCTGCGAGAAATACCAGGGCGAAGTTCAGCGCCGTTGCCAGCAGAGCCACGGCGATCAGTACGATGCCCATAAGCTTTTGCCGGTGGAGCCGGAGGAGCTCGGCGGTATCCTGCGCTGCTGCGGCGCTTTGGTGTGCGTGCAATGTATCTGCCGTCCCGGCCATATCCGGCGGGGTATTTTTGGCGCCGGACGGGACCTCCGTTTGATTGTTGGCGTCCGAGCCGGAGGGCGCATCCGCTGTGCCTTTCACCAGCTCGTCCAGCGTCACGCCGAAGATCTGGCTCAGCCGCACCAGCTTGTCCAGATCCGGCACGCTGGCATCCGTCTCCCACTTGCTCACCGACTGTCGGGAGACACCCAGCCGCTCCGCCAGGGCGTCCTGGCTTAGGCCCGCCCGGCCGCGCAGCTGAGAAAGCCGCTGTCCCAGTGTCATATCCACCGCCTCCTTGGTTTCCTTACTGGTGTTATGATACCAGAGGGGGACAAAAATGTCCATCAACCGGGCTTGTCGGTGGCGCAACCGGCAGTTGCGGCGGGAAAAAATCAGTCCGAAACGTAAAAATTCCCCGGAGAATTACTCCGGGGAATCGGATTTTTGAGCTGTGCTGTGATTTGGGGGAGCAAAGCGGAATTTCTGATTGCCCTGCTTACAGGATGGTTCCGTTCCGCGCGCCGGTGCATTTCCCCTCCGCAATGGCGGGCACGCCGCCCACGAACACGTAGTCCATGCCGGAGGATAGCTGCCGGGGGTCCTGGAACGTGCCGTTTTCCCGGATGTTTTCCAGGGAGAAGAGACACAGGTCCGCGTCGGCGTCCACCTCGATGCGGCCCTTTTTGGTCAGGCCCAGCCGGTTGGCAGGGAGCCGGGTCATTTTGCGGACGGCCTGAGGCAGCGTCAGCACCCCGCGCTGTCGGACGCAGGTCTCCAGCAGCCGGGGGAACGTGCCGTATACCCGGGCTGTCTCTTATACACATCTCCGAGCCCACGAGACCGGAGCCTCTCTCGTATGCC
>URKI01000084.1 GCA_900548505.1 uncultured Oscillibacter sp.
TCTACACTCGACTAGTCGTCGGCAGCGTCAGATGTGTATAAGAGACAGCTGCTCGATCCGTTTCAATGGCAAGGAAATGGATGCCGACCACAATGCGGATATGTGTTTGTTCTTAGAACAATGGGAGGAAATGCGTGAGGATGTGCGCAGCTACAACTGTTCTCCTGCGGCATTACATAGCTGGCAAGAGCAGACCCTTGCGTACTATGCGGGGGCTTCCGTGGAATGTGTGGAACCGGAAGAACTTGACGAAGATGAGCGTTTAGCTCGTCGCAGAGCTTACCTGAAAAAAGGGGGTAACTCTGCAGAATAATTGAGGCCTGACATTGAAAAATAAAGGAGAATTTTCATGTCAGTAACGAAAGACAAAAACACAGGAAAATGGATGTCTCAAATCCGTATCAAGGATTGGACAGGAAAAGAAATTCAAAAAAAGAAAAGAGGCTTCTCTACCAAGAAAGAAGCCTTGCAATGGGAACGTGATTTTATCAATCAGGCAAATGGCAGCCTGGGCATGAGTTTTATGGATTTTATTGAGCTGTATCTCAAGGATATGGAAAAGCACCTGAAACCCTCTACAGTAGCCAACAAGCGCTTTCTGATTGATTTGAAAATCATTCCGTACTTTGGAAAGTTCCCTCTGGATGCTATCAAACCGACCGATATTCGCAGATGGCAAAACGATCTCACCAATTACCGTGACGAAAATGGGAAGTCTTACTCTCAAACCTATCTTAAAACCATCAACAATCAAATCACAGCCATTTTCAACTACGCCGTTAAATACTACGGTTTAAAAGAAAATCCCTGCCATAAGGCAGGGGGAATGGGCAAAAAGAATGCCGATGAAATGCTGTTCTGGACAAAAGATGAGTTTGCGACTTTTATCAGTGCCTTAAAAGACCACCCTGTCTCTTATACTATGTTCATGACACTGTACTACACCGGCATAAGAGAAGGCGAGCTGTTGGCATTGACCCCATCAGATATTGATTTCGACAAGGGCACATTGACCATCAACAAAAGTTATCAGCGTCTGAACGGCAAAGACATTGTATCTTCACCCAAAACACCAAAAAGCAATCGTGTTGTTACGATTCCAGAAATTTTGAAAGCTACACTCCGCAGCTACATGGATAAATGCTATGGATTGCAGCCTGACGACCGCCTGTTCCCATACACCAAAAGTTATCTCTATCATGAGATGGAATACGGGATCAAGGAGTCCGGCGTGAAAAGGATTCGTGTACACGATATTCGTCACAGCCATGCCAGTCTGTTGGTGGAGATGGGATTCTCACCTTTGCTGATTGCGGAACGTCTGGGACATGAACGAGTACAGACAACTATGGATACATACAGTCATCTGTACCCGAATAAGCAAGTCGAGGTAGCCAATCAGCTGGACAGTTTAGCCATCTAATCCCTCTGGCTACAAAAAATCAGCCTGATGTAGCCATTTTGTAGCCAGCAAAAAGCAAGAATCCCGAAAACCCCTGTATTTTCAAGGGTTTTCGGGACTCAATAACCGTTAATTTATTATTCCCACTCGATGGTTGCGGGGGGTTTGGAGGTGATATCGTAGACGATGCGGTTGATGTGAGGCACCTCGTTGACGATGCGCACGCTCACACGGTCCAGCACGTCGTAGGGGATGCGGGTCCAGTCGGCGGTCATGAAGTCCGTGGTGGTGACGGAGCGCAGGGCCAGGGTATAGTCATAGGTCCGGCCGTCGCCCATGACGCCCACGGAGCGCATGTTGGTCAGCACCGCGAAGTACTGGTTCATGGTGCCCTCCAGGTTGGCCTTGGCGATCTCGTCCCGAAAGATGAAGTCGGCCAGACGCAGGGTGTCCAGCTTGTCCTTGGTGACCTCGCCCAGGACGCGGATGGCAAGACCGGGGCCGGGGAAGGGCTGGCGCATGACCAGATACTCCGGCAGACCCAGCTCACGGCCCAGCTGACGGACCTCGTCCTTGAAGAGCATGCGCAACGGCTCGATGATCTCCTTGAAGTCCACGTAGTCGGGCAGACCGCCCACGTTGTGGTGGCTCTTGATGACGGCGGCGTTGCCGGCGCCGGACTCGATGACGTCGGGATAGATGGTGCCCTGGACCAGGTAGTCCACCTGGCCAATCTTCTTGGCCTCCGCCTCAAAGACCCGGATGAACTCCTCGCCGATGATCTTGCGCTTGCGCTCGGGATCGCTGACGCCGGCCAGCTTGCCCAGGAACAGCTCCTCGGCGTTGGCGCGGACGAAGTTGATGTCCCACTTCTTGAAGGCTTCCTCCACCTCGTCGCCCTCGTTGAGGCGCATGAGGCCGTGATCCACGAACACACAGGTGAGCTGATTGCCCACGGCCTCGGCCACCAGTGCCGCGGCCACAGAGGAGTCCACGCCGCCGGAGAGCGCCAGCAGGACGCGGCCGTCGCCCACCTTTTCCCGGATGGCAGCGATGGCGGTCTCTTTGTAGTCGCCCATGGTCCAGTCGCCCTTGGCACCGCAGACCTCATAGAGGAAGTTGCGGATCATGGCAGTGCCGTACTGGGTGTGGTTCACCTCGGGGTGATACTGCACGCCGTAGAAGCCGCGGGACTCATCGCAGATGGCCACATTGGGGCAGGCGTCGGAGTGGGCCACCAGGGAGAAGCCCTCGGGCACCTTTTCCATATAGTCGCCGTGGCTCATCCAGGTAATGCTCTCCTGGGGCAGGCCCTTGAAGAGCTTGCAGGAGGTATCGAAATAGGTGTCGGTCTTGCCGTACTCCCGGGCGGAGTCCTCGGTGGCGGCGATGACCTTGCCGCCCAGGTTATGGGCCAGCAGCTGGCAGCCGTAGCAGATGCCCAGAATGGGCACGCCCAGCTGGAACACGGCGGGATCCGCCTGGGGAGAGGCGGGATCGTAGACGCTGTTGGGGCCGCCGGTGAAGATGATGCCGATGGGGTCCATGGCCCGGATGTCCTCCACGGACGTGGTATAGGGCTTGACCTCGCAGTATACGCCGCACTCGCGGACACGGCGGGCGATCAGCTGGTTATACTGGCCGCCGAAGTCCAGCACGATGACGGTCTGGTGAGACATGAGGGTTCCTCCTTTATCAAAAGTGGGTTATGAACATTCCGCGCCGCCCCATTCCACCACGGTAAAGCCCGTGCGGGTGAAAGCGGGCAGGGTCTGGGCGGGAAGCTCCACCGGCTCGTCCAGGGCCTTCCAGGCCATGAATACCCGCAGGACGCTGTCGGGCCGGGGAGAGATCTCCAGCTGGGCGTGGTCGGTGTACGCCTCCTGCTGGAAAGAGATGAGGTTATAGGGGTTTTGCTCCATCCGGGGCAGCCAGTAGACGATGAACTCGTTGGCCTCCCGACGGCTAAGTCCCAGGGAGGATAGAGCCTCCTCCAAAAAGGCGGCGGTATCCGCACCGGGAACGCAGAACCCTTCAGAAAAATCATAGGACGCAGCGCAGGTGCCTTCCCAGAAAAGGTAGCTGTATTCCTGCCCCGTCTCATCACGAAGTGTGCCGTCCGGCGATGCGGTGACAGACCAGGCGCCGTCCTGTGCGGCAGGATAGGTGCACGTCAGCGTCCCGCCGTAGTCCAGCGCCACCGTGACGGCTGTCTCTTCCTCCGGGTAGAGGTAGATCACAGGCTTGGCTTCTGTGCGGCGGAGGACCGAATCGCAGCCGCTGAGCATCAGCACAGCGACGGCTGCCAACAAAACAAGTTGCTTTTTCATATTCTGCTCCTCCTTCTGACTTTGTACCGACAAAGACGGGAAAAGCGGTGCGGAGTTCTGCGCAGGGAAAACGAACGGGATTACTCCTCGTCCCGGAAGACGATGTTGCCGGGCTCGGCGGATTCGATGATGGCCAGGGACTTGAGGTTCACGCCGGCAGCACGCAGCCGGTCGCCGCCGCCCTGGAAGCCCTTCTCCACGGCGCAGCCGATACCCACCAGGGTAGCGCCGGCGGCGGTGACGATGTCGCACAGGCCGCGCATGGCCTCGCCGTTGGCCATGAAGTCGTCGATGATGAGCACTTTGTCCTCAGAGCTGATCCACTCCTTGGACACCAGCAGCGTGACCTTTTTCTTATAAGTATAGGAGAAGATGTCGCTTTGATAGAGACCGCCCTCGATGTTGTCGCTCTTGGCCTTCTTGGCGAAGATCATGGGCTTTCCGAAGTGCTGGGCCACGATGGCGGAAAGAGCGATGCCGCTGGCTTCGGCAGTGAGGATCATGGTGACTTCATCCATGTTGAAGTGCCGGCCAAATTCCTCGGCAATGTGGCTCATCAGCGTGGTGTCGATCCGGTGGTTCAAAAAGCCGTCCACCTTGATGATGTTGCCGGGCAGCACCTTGCCCTCTTTGACGATGCGCTCTTTCAGTTCCTGCATGAACATATCCCCCTCAAGTTGTTGTTTCTGTTTGGAATTTGTAAAAAATTAGACTTTGACTTATTATCTCCAATAATCCTTGGATTTGCAACTGTTTTTCCCCACAAAAAGAAAAATCTCTCCCCCTGTGGTCTTGACATGACGGACAAAATGCGCGAAAGGCCGCACCGTGGGTGAACACGGCGCGGCCTGGGTATTATTTGCCCTCCAGCTTGTCGGCAGCGGCATCCAGCCACTGGCCCTGGAAGGATTCGATGTCGCCGGCGTCGGTCAGAGCGGCCAGAGCCGGATCGATGGGCATCTCCGCCAGCAAAGGCAGGTTATGCCGCTGGGCGGCCTCGGCGGTTTTGCCCTCGCCGAAGAGGTGGATCTTCTTGCCGCAGTCCGGGCAGGCCACATAGCTCATGTTCTCCACCAGGCCCACGATGGGTACTTCCATCATCTCGGCCATCTTCACGGCCTTTTCCACCACCATGCTCACCAGCTCCTGGGGAGAGGCCACCACGATGATGCCGTCCAGAGGAATGGACTGGAACACGGAGAGGGACACATCGCCGGTTCCCGGAGGCATGTCCACGAACAGATAGTCGCAGTTCCACAGCACGTCGGTCCAGAACTGCTGCACCACGCCGGAGATGACGGGGCCGCGCCAGATGACCGGGTCGGTCTCGTTGGCCAGCAGCAGGTTGGTGGACATGACCTGGATGCCCGTGCGGGACTCCATGGGATAGAGGCCCTGCTCGCTGCCCATAGCCTGGCCATGGACGCCGAAGGCCTTGGGGATGGAGGGACCGGTGATGTCCGCGTCCAGCACGCCCACGGCGTAGCCCCGGCGGCGCATGGTGACGGCCAGCTGGCTGGTGACCATGGACTTGCCCACGCCGCCCTTGCCGGAAACGATGCCGTAGACCTTGCCGACTCTGGCGGCGGGATTATGCTCTTTCAGGAGGGACTGAGGCTCCTGGCGCTCGCTGCAGCTTTCGCCGCAGGTGGAGCAATTGTGGGTGCATTCACTCATACGTGTATATCTCCTTCTTCGCTTTCGCGTAATCAATATGGATCTGACCGGGCGCACCCGGTACAGCCTATCTTATACCTGTCTCTTATACACATCTCCGAGC
>URKI01000085.1 GCA_900548505.1 uncultured Oscillibacter sp.
GGTCTCGTGGGCTCGGAGATGTGTATAAGAGACAGGGAGAAAGCGGGGCGGGGGGTGCCGGGGTAGACGAAAGTTTCCGGCGAGATGGTGTGAGTCAGGTCGATAATCATTGGGCAATCCTTCCTATTGATTAGTATCGGTCTTGTCGCGTTCCAGATAGATCATCAAGGCTGTGAGGTCCGCCGGGGAGACACCGCTGATCCGGGAGGCCTGTCCCAGATCCAGCGGCTGCACGGCGGAGAGCTTTTCCCGGGCCTCCAGGCGTAAACCCTGGATGGCGCTGTAATCCAGCCCGGGGGGCAGCTTGCGGGATTCCATTTTCTGAAAATCCTCCACCTGCTTTTGCTGGCGGCGGATATAGCCTTCATATTTTACGCTGATCTCCACCTGCTCGGCGGTGTCCGCCGGCAGGTCCGGCCGGCCCGGATCGAAGGGGGCCAAGTCAGCATAATGGAGCTGGGGCCTACGCAGCAGGGAGAGGAGCGAGGCTCCGTCCCCTACGTCGGCGGTGCCCTTTTCCTCCAGCAGGGCGGAAAGGGCCGGGGACGGCGCCACGCCCGTGTGGGTCAGTCGGCGGATCTCCGCCTCCACGGCGCTGCGCTTTTCCTCCACCCGGGCTAGCTGCTCGTCGGACACCAATCCGATCTCCCAGCCCCGGCGGGCAAGGCGCAGGTCGGCGTTGTCCTGGCGCAGCACCAGGCGGTATTCGCTGCGGGAGGTCATGATGCGGTAGGGCTCATTGGTGCCCTTGGTCACCAGGTCGTCAATGAGGGTACCGATGTAGCTCTCCGACCGGGAGAGCAGGAACGGGGTCTGGCCCCGGAGCTTCCTGGCGGCGTTGACGCCGGCCACAAAGCCCTGCACGGCGGCCTCCTCGTAGCCGGAGGAGCCGTTGAACTGTCCGGCGCCGTAGAGGCCGGGCACGGCTTTTACCTCCAGTGTGGGGGCCAGAGCCAATGGGTCGATGCAGTCGTATTCGATGGCGTAGGCGGGGCGGGTCATGACGGCCCGGCGCAGTCCCGGCACGCTGTGGAGCATTTGGACCTGGATCTCCTCCGGCATGGAGGAGGAAAAGCCCTGGATGTAAAGTTCCTCGGTGTCCAGCCCCATGGGCTCCACAAAGAGCTGATGGCGGAGCTTGTCCGGAAAGCGGACGATCTTTGTTTCAAAGGAGGGGCAGTACCGGGGACCCACGCCCTCAATGAGGCCGGAGTACATGGGGGCCTTGTCCAGGTTCTCCTGGACGATGCGCTTGGTCTCCTCCGTGGTCCAGGTGAGATAGCACACGGCCCGGTTTTCCGGCGGCGCCGTGGTGGAATAGGAAAAAGGAACGGGCAGCTCGTCGCCGCTCTGGAGCTCCATCTCATCAAAGTCCACGGTGGCGGCGTGTACCCGGGGGGGCGTGCCGGTCTTGAACCGGCGCAGGGGAAGTCCCAGCCGCCCCAGGGCATCGGTCAGGCGGAGGGCGGCGTGCATGCCGTCAGGCCCAGAGGACTCCACGCACTCGCCGATGATGGTGCGGCCGGAGAGGTAGGTGCCTGTGGCCAGAATGGCGGCCTTTACGGTGAATACCGCGCCGGTGGAGAGCACCACGGCGCTTACGGCGCCGTGTTCCGTGCGGAGGTCCACCACCTCGCCCTGGCGGACGGTCAGGTGGGGCGTGGTCTCCAGCACATGCTTCATGTACGCCTGGTACTTCCGCCGGTCCGCCTGGGCCCGGAGGCTCCAAACAGCGGGGCCCTTGCCCTTGTTCAAAAGCCGGTACTGGATGCAGCATGCATCCGCGGCCCGGGCCATCTCGCCGCCCAGGGCGTCCAGCTCCCGGACCAGGTGGCCCTTGCCGGTGCCGCCGATGGCCGGGTTGCAGGGCATGTTGCCCACAGCGTCCAGATTGATGGTGAAGATCACGGTGTCAAGGCCCAGCCGGGCGGCGGCCAGTGCCGCCTCGATGCCTGCGTGGCCTGCGCCGATGACGGCAATATCAAATTGTCCCGCGGGAAATTCGCTCATACAAACCTCACTGCGCCCCGGTGTGCAGCGTCAGCACCGCCACCTCCGGCCGGTTGAACAGGCGGAAGGACGGCCCGGAGTTGCCAAGACCCCGGGTGACGAACAGCGTGGCGCCGTTTTCGTAGTAAAGCCCCGCCGTGTAGGAGGGGAAGAGTTTGAGATCATGGGAGATGAGCCCGTCGGTGAAGGGCAGGCGGATGATGCCGCCGTGGGCGTGGCCGGAGACCACCAGATCCGCCCCCAGCAGGCTGTACTGCCCGGCGAAGCGGCCGTTGCGGTGGGCCAGCAGGATCCAGAAGGGGTCGCCCCACTTCTGGGCGATTTCTCCGGCCAGAGTCTCGGGGGACTTCTGGTCGGCGTAGCCGTTGGGGTCGTCGATGCCGGCCAGGACGATGGTGTCCCCGGACCGCTCCAGCGTCACCGCCTGGTTGGAGAGCACGGTGACGCCGTTTTCCGTCAGGGCCTTTTTCAAAGCGGGCACGTCTCCCAATGCCCACTCGTGGTTGCCGGTGACATAGTAGGTGGGGGCGATGGCGCTGAGGCCTGCGGCGATGGACGCGGCATACCCCTCCGGCAGGGGGCGGTACTGGTCCAGCAGGTCGCCCACCAGGAAGATGTATTCCGGCGACTGCTCCGCCACCGTCTCCAGAAGCGTTTCGTTGTCCCGGCCAAACTGGGCGGAGTGCAGATCGCTGAGCACCACGACCCGGCAGCCGTCAAAGCCCGGGGGAAGGGTGGGGAACGCCGGGTCAAACTGCTTTACTACCAGCGTGGCGTTGTTCCACCAAAGAAAAACGGCCACCAGAATGACCGCCATGAACAGCCGTGCCGCCCGGAAGGAGCGGCGCAGTCGTCTTTTTTTTGCCATAGATGCGGCCTCCTCAGCCGCCAATGTAAAAAACACAGGAAATGTGTAAAAAACGTGTGAACCATGGCCCCAGCCATGTATGGAACATTATAACATAAGAGAGATTGCCGTGGCGAGAGAAAAAATAGACAAAGAAGTGCGTCAAACAGCGGAAAAATCCCGTGGAGTGGGCGATTGATCCACCTAAAACGTCGGAGCGGCGGGCCGGGCCCAAAAGGCCCAGGAAAGGAGTATGTCAAATCTGCATAAAATTATGTTAATAATTTGTGAAATAAAGAGAAAAACACTTGCGGTGCAAAAAAAGCGTGGTATACTATAAACAGAACAAATGAGAAAGGAGGAATGGCTATGATGCAGTGGAACCGTGCGTTTGACGACGTGGACGATCTGATCTTTATGGATTGTGACTGGAGCAAGAGCGATCGATAAAAATTGAGTCGGGAAGGAACCACGCCAGGCAAGGGCGTGGGCTTTTTTCTTATTAGGACGATTCCGCAGGGACGAAGCACGGCCGTGACGCCGCCGCCCCGGCGGAGCAGCGTCTGCCGCCTTGGGTGGCAGGCGATTTTTTCTTTTTAAAAGCAACAAAATATGGAAAAATTCGTGGATTTTTTCCATATGTCATGATAGGATGGACATAGAAAAAGAAAGCGGGGCGAGGGAGCGGCCCGCTGCGGGGAGGCGTGTGTGATGCGGATGAAAAAGATCGTGATCCTGGGTCTGACGCTGGCGGCCGTGTGGGCCTTTGCCGCCGGCTGTGCCGATGGGGACGAGGCCCCTGTCCAGGAGCGGGGCGAGCTGTCCGCCGCCCGCACCCAGGAGGAGTCCCGCCCCCTGACGGAGGAGGAAGTCCTCTCCGCCTACGACCGGGCAGTGACGGTGTGCGGCTGGTTCCAGCTTTCCACGCTGCCCTGCGGTGAGGAGGGGCTGAATGTGGACGGAGACGTCTACTACCCGGTCCGCTCCGACGGGCTGGAGACGCTGGAGGACCTGCAGATCTACCTGCGGGGCAGCTTTTCCCAGGAGCTGGCGGAGCAGCTTCTGAGCACCGGCGGCGACGCCCCGCTGTACCGGGACATTGACGGGGCGCTGTACGTGCGGCCGGTGTCCAGATCCCGGGACCCGCTGCGGGGCAATGTGGAGCTGCGGGTGGAGCAGACCGGCGATACCGCCTATACGGTCAACGCGGCGGTGGAGCTGCTGGACGAGGACAAGACGGTCTCCGGCGTGGAGTACTGGTCGTTCCCCTATGAGCTGGTGGATGAGCGGTGGGTGTTCACCCGGTTCCAGCTGGTGTACTGAGCCCGTGTGCCAAAAAAATTTTGATGTGCCGTCCCGGAGGGTGTCTTTCCGGGGCGGCCTTTTTTGTTTCAGGTGAGGAGTGTGGAAATCCGCGTAAACGGGGAAAAACAAGGGGAAAATCCGGGGAAAAAGTATCCGCTCGGAAAAACGCAAATAAAAGGTAAAGAAAGGGTTTACGGCGTTTGCGCAAAAAATTGCCAAACAATTACTTGAAAAAACATCTGTGTGTGCTAAAATGATAGAACACTGCAAAACACAAAGCGAGAAGGAGAGGAAGAAGCATGGATAACCTGTTCTGGATTGGCTTCATCGGCGCGGCACTGGCCCTGGTCTTTGCGTGGATACAGCGGGGCAAGGTCATGTCTTACTCCGAGGGCACGGAAAAGATGCAGAAGATCGCCGCATCCATCCGTGAGGGTGCCAACGCCTACCTCAAGCACCAGTACACTACGGTGGCCAAGGTGTTTGTGGTGGTGTTCGTGATCTTGCTGATCATCGCGTTCGCCTCCGGCGGACAGATGCTGTCCAAGTTCACGCCCTTTGCGTTTTTGACCGGCGGCATCTGGTCCATGCTGGCGGGCTTCATCGGCATGAAGATCGCCACCAACTCCAACGCCCGTACCGCCCAGGCTGCCTCCGAGAGCCTGAACAAGGGCTTGCGGGTGGCTTTTTCCTCCGGCTCCGTCATGGGCTTTACCGTGGTAGGCCTTGGCATGCTGGATATCACCATCTGGTTTTTCCTGCTGCGCTATGTGTTCGGCATGGATGACCCCATTGCCCTGGGCAACGTGATGGTCATGAACGGCATGGGCGCCAGCTTCATGGCCCTGTTCGCCCGTGTGGGCGGCGGCATCTACACCAAGGCCGCCGACGTGGGCGCGGATCTGGTGGGCAAGGTGGAGGCCGGCATCCCCGAGGATGACCCCCGCAACCCCGCCACCATCGCCGACAACGTGG
>URKI01000086.1 GCA_900548505.1 uncultured Oscillibacter sp.
AGATAGGCTCCGGTCTCGTGGGCTCGGAGATGTGTATAAGAGACAGGTGCTGAAGATCGCCAACGCCTACTATGACCGCCCGGCGGTAGAGCGGCGGCTGACCCCGGGACAGCTGCAGGAGCTGACGGAGGTGCTGTGCCGGCGGGACGCCGATGCCCGCAAGCTCATCCTCCGCTCCTGCCCGGACCGGATCCACACCATTTTGCCGGGATTGATGATGATGAACGCCGTGTGTGAGGCCTTGTGTGAAAAAGAGATCTATGTGAGCCGCTACGGCGTCAGGGAGGGATATTTGTGCCGCAGGATATTGGAAAGTGGGATCTGAGCTATACCCAGGACCGGGAGCTGAGCTGGCTGAAGTTTGACCAGCGGGTACTGGAGGAGGCGGCGGACGAGTCGGTGCCCCTCATGGAGCGGCTGCGGTTTTTGTCCATCTTCACCAGCAACCTGGACGAGTTTTTCATGGTGCGGGTGGGCAGCCTGGTGGATCTGCACCTGGTGGCGCCGGATGCTCTGGACAACAAGGGCGGCCGCACGCCCGCTCAGCAGCTTTCCATGATCTACGCGGCCGTGGAGCCCATGATCCGCCGGCGGGACAGCGTGTACGCCCAGGTGTCCGCGGCGCTGGCGGAGCGGGGTGTGGAGGACATCCCCTATGAAAAGCTCAAGGGGGAAGACCGGGACTACGTGCGCAGCGTGTACCGCAGCAGCATCCGGCCCCTGCTCTCGCCCCAGATCATCGACCCCAGCCATCCGTTCCCCCACCTGAAAAACAAGGTGCTCTACGCGGCGGCCATCCTCAACGACGGGCACCATGACCGGCTGGGCATCGTGGGGGTGCCGGAGGCGGTGGACCCCATCATCGTTCTGCCGGGCCGCTCCGGCGCCTTTGTGCGCACGGAGTCCGTCATCGCCGCCCACCTGCGCAAGATCTTCAAGATCTACCACCTGACGGAGCAGGCGGTGGTGGCGGTGACCCGCAATGCCGACATCGCCTACGATGAGCGCTTTGACGAGGAGGACCTGGACCTGCGCAGCCACATGACCCGGCTGCTGCGCCGCCGGGAGCGGCTGGCCCCTGTACGACTGGAGATGCAGGGTGAGGCACCGGCCCTGCGGGCGGAGCTGCTGCGGCGGCTGAAGCTGGAGATGTCCCAGAGCTACGTGTGCGCCTGCCCGCTGACCCTTGGCTATGCCTATCAGCTGTCGGGGCTGTCGCCCACCCTCTACGACCCGCCCTTCGCACCGGCCTGGCCGGACTATTTGTCCCGGTCTGTGCCCATGTGGCGGCAGATAGAGCAGCGGGACGTGCTGCTGTTTTACCCCTACCACTCCATGCAGCCGTTCCTGGAGCTTTTGAAGGAGTCTGCCGCCGATCCGGCGGTGCTGTCCATCCAGATCACGGTCTACCGCCTGGCTCGCAAGTCTGCGGTCATCAAGCACCTTTGCGCGGCGGCGGAAAACGGCAAGGCCGTGACGGTGCTGGTGGAGCTGCGGGCCCGGTTCGACGAGAAGAACAACATCGGCTGGGCCAGAGAGCTGGAAGAGGCGGGCTGCCGCATCCTCTACGGCCCCACGGACTATAAGTGCCACGCCAAGCTCTGCCTCATCACCCGGCGGGAAAAGGGGAGCCTGCGTTACATCACCCAGGTAGGCACCGGCAACTACAACGAAAAGACTGCCGGCATCTACACGGATTTCTGCCTTATGACTGCCGATCCCGCCATCGGCGCCGACGCGGTGTCCTTCTTCCAGAACATGCTCATCTCCGACCTCAGAGGCAGCTACCAGCGGCTTCTGGTGGCGCCGGTATCCCTCAAGCAGACGCTGCTGCGGCTCATAGACGCCGAGATCGCCCGGGGCAGCCGGGGCCGCATCATCCTCAAGACCAACTCCGTCACGGAGCGGGAGCTCATCGACAAGCTCTCCGAGGCCTCCCGGGCGGGGGTGCGGGTGGACCTGATCGTCCGGGGCATCTGCTGCCTGGTGCCGGGTATCCCCGGCAAGACGGACAACATCACCGTCACCAGTGTGGTGGGCCGCTTTTTGGAGCACTCCCGCATCTACTGCTTCGGGGAGGGAGCCCTGCGGCAGATCTATCTCTCCTCGGCGGATATCATGACCCGCAACCAGGTGCGCCGGGTGGAGGTGGCCTGCCCGGTGCAGAGCCGGGAGGTGGCGGATTTCCTGGGAAATTACCTGGAGCGCATCCTTGCGGACAACGTGAAGGCCCGCCGCCTGCTCAGCGACGGCACCTATGTGGCGTGCCCGGCGGAGGGGGAGCGGGTGTCGGTCCAGCAGTATTATCTGGATCACCCGCCGGTCCTCTCGCCCACCCGGGAGTATCGGCCCGGCCCGGCGGAGCGGCTGAAGCGGCTGCTGCATCGTGCATAAAAAAGCGCCTCCGGCTGATGCCGGAGGCGCTTTTTCTCATAAGGTCAGTTCTTTTCCGCCGGGTCGCTTTCAAACACGGCCTTGGCGCTGGCGGCAAGACCCGCAAGGCCCTGCAGCTCGCTGGGGATGATGATCTTGGTGGCTTTGCCGTCGGCCACCTTCTGCATGGTCTCCAGAGCCTTCAGCTTGACCACCTGGTCGTTGGGAGCGGCGGCGTTCAGGAGCTTCAGGGCGTCGGCCATGGCCTGCTGCACCTGCAAGATGGCCTGGGCCTCTGCCTGGGCGGCCATGATACGGGCTTCCTTTTCGCCCTCGGCCTTGAGGATGGCGGCCTGCTTGGCGGCGTCGGCCTTCAAAATGGCGGACTGCTTCTCGCCCTCGGCCACCAGGATCTGGGACTGCTTCTGGCCCTCCGCCTGGAGGATGGACTCCCGGCGCTCCCGCTCGGCCTTCATCTGCTTTTCCATGGCGTTCTGGATCTCCTTGGGCGGGATGATGTTCTTCAGTTCCACCCGGTTGACCTTGATGCCCCAGGGGTCCGTGGCCTCGTCCAGAATGGCCCGCATACGGGTGTTGATGGTGTCACGGGAGGTGAGGGACTGGTCCAGCTCCATGTCGCCGATGATGTTGCGCAGGGTGGTGGCTGTCAGGTTCTCAATGGCGTTCATGGGGTGCTCCACGCCGTAGGTGTAGAGCTTGGGATCGGTGATCTGGAAGTAGATGACCGTGTCGATCTGCATGGTGACGTTGTCCTTGGTGATGACCGGCTGGGGCGCGAAGTCCGCCACCTGCTCCTTGAGGGACACCTTCTTGGCCACCCGCTCGATAAAGGGTACCTTCAGGTGCAATCCCACGTTCCAGACGCCCCGGAACGCGCCCAGGCGCTCCACCACGTAGGCCTTGGACTGGGGCACAATGACGATGTTGCTGATGATGACCAGCAGCACCAGGATCACAAGGATGATGGCAACAATGGTTCCAATTGGGATCGGCATAGAAAAACCTCCTGTCAGTTTGTTTTAGTCGGCGCTTTATATGTGCTTGGCGGCGCCTGCCGCCTGGGGAAGCCGTTCTACCAGAAGCTTGACGCCCTGCATCTGCCGGATACACACCATTTCCCCGGCGGGGATGACGGCACCGTCGGCACTGCGGGCGGACCAGGTCTTTCCGTCGGCATAGACGGCGCCGGCGGCGTTTTCATTGTCGATGGTCTCCGTGACCTTTGCCGTCTGGCCCAGCAGCCGGTCGGCGTTGGTGGGGACGGTGCGGCCGGCGGTGAATTTACGGACCAGAGGACGGGTGACGGCCAGGGCGACGGCGGATACCACGGCGAAGAGCACCAGCTGCACCGTCACGGACGCGTGGACCAGAGCGGCCAGCAGCGCTGCCGCGGCGCCTGCCACGAACCAGATGGACACCAGGCCGGCGGTGAGAGCCTCCACCACGCCGAAGAGCACCATGGCGCCCAGCCAGATCCAGATCATCATGGGGCTGCGCCTCCTTTCAGAGCATTTTCAGGATTTGTGTGCATTATATCATGAAAATCCTGCGGGAAACGTTTCATTTTGGTTACAATCCACCCGGACGTTGCACACGAATGGGATTTTTGCTATACTGTGGATGAAATTGAGAAAAACGAGGAGGAGCGGGCCATGAAACTGACAGTGCCCTGTTTATTCGGACTGGAGGCCCTGGTGGCGGAGGAGATGCGCCGGCTGCAGCTGCAGGATGTGCGGGCGGAAAACGGGCGGGTCCACTGCCAGGGAACCATGGGGGACATCGCCCGGCTGAATCTGAATCTGCGCTGCGGCGCCCGGGTGCTCATGGAGCTGGGTTCTTTCCCGGCGCCGGACTTTGAGGCGCTGTTCCAGGGCGTGTTGGCGCTGCCCTGGGAGGACTATATCCCCCGGGACGGGGAGTTCCCTGTAAAGGGTTACAGTCTGGACTCCACGCTGCATTCCGTGCCTGCCTGCCAGGCCATCGTGAAAAAGGCGGCGGCCCGGCGGCTGGGGGATGTGTACGGCTGCGAGACCCTGCCGGAGACCGGCAGTCGCTATCAGATCCAGTTCGCCATCATCAAGGACACGGCCACGCTGTATCTGGATACCTCCGGCGAGGGCCTCTATAAGCGGGGCTACCGGGCTAAAAACATGGGCGCGCCGCTGAAGGAGACGCTGGCGGCGGCGCTGGTGCTGCTCTCCCGCTACCGGGGCCGGGACCCCTTCTGCGACCCCTTCTGCGGCAGCGGTACCATCCCCATCGAGGCGGCCCTCATCGCCAAGAACCGGGCCCCCGGTCTGGACCGGAGCTTTGCGGCCCAGAAGTGGAAGAACATGGACGCAAAGCTCTGGATGGACGCCGCCGACGAGGCCATGGACCTGTCTCTTATACACATCTGACGCTGCCGACGACTAG
>URKI01000087.1 GCA_900548505.1 uncultured Oscillibacter sp.
AGGCTCCGGTCTCGTGGGCTCGGAGATGTGTATAAGAGACAGCCCAGGTATCCGGCGTTTTTCCGCTCGGCGATCATGCCGTCGATCACGCCGGCGTTTTCACAGTGGACGCCGCAGATGCCGCCCAGGCGCCGCAGCTCTTTCAATGCCCAGTACATGTCCCGGTCGCCGATCATCATGGCGGGGTAGGTCATGTACATCTTGAAAGAGGACACGCCCTGGGCGAACATATCCGGCAGCTCCGCCCGGATGGATTCGTTCCAGTCGTCGATGGTCATGTGGAAGCCGTAGTCGCAGAAGGTCTTGCCGTCGGCCTTGCGGTGCCAGAGGTCCAGACCCTGGTGCAGACTCTCGCCCTTGTTGGGACAGGCGAAATCAATGACGGTGGTGGTGCCGCCCCGGAGCGCGGCGCGGCTGCCGGAATAAAAGTCGTCGGCGGTGGTGGTGCCGGCCACGTCCAGATCAAAATGGGTGTGGGCATCGATAAAGCCGGGGAACAGCAGGCAGCCGGTCACGTCGACCACCTGGTCGGCGCCGGCCACCCGGCGTCCCACCTGGAGGATCTTCTCCCCCTCCAGCAGCACGTCCGCCCGCTTCACGCCGCTGCCGGTGACGACACTGCCGCCCTTGAGCAGAGTTTTCATGCCTCATTCGCTCCTCTCGTTGAATTGATGCCAGTATAGCACCCGCCGCGCCGGATTTCCACCCCTCCCTGACAAGTGGAAAAATTCACAAAAAACTTCTGTTAAATTTTCTCGCGGGACCGTAAAAGCCCATGGGCTTTCGGAAGAGAGTATGGTATACTTTCAGGTACAGAAGCGCAGCCCGGCTGCGCGAAAAACAAAGGAGGTTCAAGAATGAAAAGGAAAGTTCTGTCTTTGTTCCTGGTCGTGGCCATGGTGCTCTCCCTGGGCATCACGGTCTCTGCCGCGGAACCGGCCGATGACCTCAGCGGCGCTGTGGTGATCCTGCACACCAACGATGTGCACGGCGCCATCGACGGCTATGCCAAGGCTGCAGCGTTGAAAAAGACCTATGAGGACATGGGCGCCTATGTGCTGCTCATGGATGCCGGCGATTTCAGCCAGGGTGATCCCACCGTCAGCGCCAGCCAGGGCGCAACGGCCGTGGAGCTGATGAACCTGGCGGGCTATGATCTGGCCGCGCCCGGCAACCACGAGTTCGACTATGGCTACCAGAATCTCAGCACTTTGGCCAGTGAGGCGGAGTTCCCCATCGTGGCGGCCAACGTGCTCTATAACGGCAAGACCGCCTTTGAGGACAATGTGACCTTCACCGCCCCCGACGGCACCAAGATCGGCGTGTTTGGTCTGGACACCCCGGAGACGGCTACCAAGGCCCACCCCGCTAAGATCCAGGGCGTTACCTTCCTCTCCGGCGACGAGCTGGTGGAGTGCGCCCAGGAGCAGGTGGATGCGCTGGAGGCTGAGGGCTGCGACGTGATCGTGTGCCTGGGCCACCTGGGCATCGACGAGGAGTCCACGGGCAACCGCTCCATCGACCTTCTGGAGAAGGTGGACGGCATCGACCTGTTCATCGACGGCCACTCTCACTCCACCCAGGCAGACATTTTCCAGGCTCTGGGCGGACAGGTCACGGAAGTGGGCGATGTGACCATCGCCACCGGTACGGATAAGGTCAACGGCGCCGTGCTGACCTCCACCGGCACCAAGTTTGAAAGCATCGGCCTGGTGGTCATCGCCGACGGCAAGCTGGAGGCCACCACCATCCCCACCGCTGACATCACCGTTACCCCCGACAAGACTGTTGCTGACCGCGCCGCCGCCATCCAGAAGGAGATCGACGACGACTACGGCACCGTGTTCGCCAAGACCGAGGTGGCGCTGGACGGTGAAAAGGCCAACGTCCGCACCGGCGAGACCAACCTGGGCAACCTGATCGCCGACGCCCTGGTCTGGGGCGCTGAGGAGACCGGCGAGAAGGTGGACGCGGCCGTCACCAACGGCGGCGGCATCCGTGCCTCCATCGCCGCGGGCGACATTACCAAGAAGGATATCAACACTGTGCTGCCCTTCGGCAACACCCTGAGCATCGTCAAGGTCACCGGCGCGGAGCTGCTGGAGGCCCTGGAGGCATCCACCTACTGCACGCCTGAGTCCATCGGCGGCTTCCCCCAGGTCAGCGGCATCGAGTTTACCGTCAACGCCGCCAAGGCCTATGACCAGGGTGATCTGTATCCCGGCTCCACCTACTATGCACCCAAGAGCGTGGGTCGCGTGAGCATCCAGACCGTGGGCGGCAAGGCGTTTGATCCCAAGGCCACCTACACCATCGCCACCAACGACTTCATGGCCGCCGGCGGCGACACCTACTATGCTTTCAGCGCTGCCAGCGTCAACTATGACCTGGGCCTCGCCATGGACGAGGTGGTCATGGACTACATCACCGACGAGCTGGGCGGCACGGTCACTGCCAAGGATTACGGCGCTGCCCAGGGCCGCATCACCATCCAGGGCGTCAATCCCTTCACGGATGTGACCTCTGCCTCTCCCTACTATGAGGGTATCCTGTGGGCTGTGGACCAGGACATCACCAACGGCACCACCGCCACCACGTTCGCTCCCGCCAACGCCTGCACCCGCGCTCAGATCGTGACGTTCCTGTGGCGTGCCGCCGGCAGCCCGGAGCCTACCCTCACCGAGCAGCAGTATACGGACGTGACCAACACCAACGCCTATTATTATAAGGCATTGCTGTGGGCTGCGGAGCAGAAGATGGAGACCGGCGATACCTTCCGTCCCGATGATCCCTGCACCCGCATGGAGGCCGTGTACTTCATGTGGTGCGCTGCCGGCAGCCCGGAGACGGATGCCGACCTGCCCTTCACGGATGTGGCGGCAGAGAGCGATGACTGCGTGGCATGGGCTGTGGAAAAGGGTGTGACCAACGGTACTACCGCTACCACCTTCTCTCCCGACAACTCCTGCACCCGCGGCCAGATCGCGACCTTCCTCTATCGCGCGGCCAACGCCGCCTGATCGGCTATCAGACAAAATGAAAGCACGCCGCGTTTTCGCGGCGTGCTTTTTTCCGGGCATGGCTGCAAAAATACGCCGGGCGCAGACCCGGCGTATTTTTTACAGGAAACGAAGTCTTATTTTCCCAGAGCGGCGCTCTTTTCGCACGCGGCGATGACTGCCTCCATGACGGCGCTGCGGAAGCCGTTCTTCTCCAGCGTTCGCACACCCTGGATGGTGGAGCCGCCGGGGGAGCAGACGGCGTCCTTCAGTGCGCCGGGATGGCTGCCGGACTCCAGCACCAGCCGGGCAGAGCCTACCACCATCTGGGCGGCAAATTCCATGGCTGCCGCGCGGGGCAGTCCGCAGGCCACGCCGCCGTCCGCCAGAGCCTCAATGAAGAGGTCCACAAAAGCGGGGCCGCAGCCGGACACGGCAGAGCCCACGTCCATCTGGCTTTCGGGGATGGCGGCAAAGCGGCCGGCTCCGGCCATGGAGTCCAGGAACTCCTTTTCCTCCGTCTTGGTGACGCCCTTGCCGCAGGTGTAGAGGATCATGCCCTCGCCGATGGCGGAGGGGGTGTTGGGCATGATGCGGATCACGGGATAGTCGCCGCCGGCCATCCGGGCGATGTCCTCCAGGGAGAGGCCTGCCGCCATGGAGACCAGCACGAAGCGGGTTTCCCGCTGTTCAAGGACCGGGGCGATCTCGGAGAGCATGTCAGCCATCATCTGGGGCTTGACTCCCAGGAAGATAAAGTCAGCGCTCCGGGCGATGGCCTCATTGTCCGCCACACGGCACTCCAGCTCCGCTGCCAGCGCCTGGGCCTTTTCCATGGTGCGGTTGGCGAGAAACACCTCGTCGCTGGGTACACGCCGGCACGCGGCCCTGGCCAGTGCCCCGCCCATATTGCCGGTTCCGATGAATCCAAAAGTAGCCATAATTTCACATTCCCTTTCGTTTGATGGATCTTTACTGGGGCGGTTCCGTTTTGGACGGAGCCGCTTTTTCCCGTGCTGCTTTTTCCTTGGCAGCCTGCCGGGCCGCCTTGTCCCGCAGGAGCTTTTTACGGCTGCGCAGGGCTTCGATGGCGCCCCAGGCGGACACGGCCACATACAGTCCGCAGGGGAGATAGAGCTGGATCAGCTCATGCCCTGCGTCCGGGTTGCCGTTTGCTCGCTGGAACAGGATGAAAAGTACCATGGACGCGATGCCGCACACGGTGGTGCATGCGCCCAAAAGCAGATTGATCCTGCCGGGCTTGCGGGTGAGCAGCAGGAAAAACAGCAGCAGCGTGATGACGCTCATGGCGATGACTTGAAACAGCATGCGCCCGCCTCCTTATCGTACCTGGCCCTCGCCGTAGATGACATATTTGCAGCTGGTGAGCTCCTCCAGGCCCATGGGGCCCCGGGCGTGCATCTTCTGGGTGGAGATGCCGATCTCCGCGCCAAGGCCGAACTCACCGCCGTCGGTGAAGCGGGTGGAGGCGTTGACGTACACCGCCGCCGCGTCCACCTCATTCAAGAACCTGTCTCTTATACACATCTCCGAGCCCACGAGACCGGAGCCTATCTCG
>URKI01000088.1 GCA_900548505.1 uncultured Oscillibacter sp.
CGCTCCTTCATACGAGGATCGCGGGTCAGGAAACCGGCCTTCTTCAGGATGGCGCGGTTATCCTCGCTGGCCAGCAGCAGGGCACGGGAGATACCGTGACGCAGAGCGCCGGCCTGGCCGGACACGCCGCCGCCGGTGACGGTAGCAACGATATCCATCTTGCCGGTGTTGCCGGTCAGCTCCAGGGGCTGACGGACCACCATCTTCAGGGTGTCCAGGCCGAAGTAATCGTCGATGTCACGGCCGTTGATGGTGATGGCGCCGGTACCATTGGGGAACAGATGGACGCGGGCCACGGAGGACTTCCGGCGGCCGGTGCCATACAGATAGGGCTTCTTAGACTGATACATTCTCTTACTCCTCCTTATTCTACGTCCAGAGCGACGGGCTTCTGGGCCTGCTGCTCATAGTTCGCGTCAGCGTAGATATGCAGGCGCTTGAGAGAATCCTTGGAGACGGTGTTCCGGGGCATCATGCCGCGGATGGCCACACGCATGGCAACTTCGGGCTTCTCCTGCATCAGGATGCGGTAGGGAGTCTCCTTCAGGCCGCCGACCCAACCGGAGTGGGTGCGGTAGAACTTCTGGGTGCCCTTGTTGCCGGTGAGGACAGCCTTGCCGGCGTTGATGATGATGACGTTGTCGCCGCAGTCGGCGTGGGGAGTGTAGGTGGGCTTGGTCTTGCCGCGCAGCAGGTCGGCAGCCCGGACAGCGGTCTTGCCCAGGGGCTTGCCGGCAGCGTCCAGGATGTACCACTTACGCTCGATGTTGGCCTTGTTTGCCATAAAAGTGGACATGGTGTTTCCTCCGTACATATATATTTGCATTGCTTTACAAATCAAGAGCTCCGCGTTAAAATCGGAGCATGTTTAGTTATAGCACACGGCATCGGAATCTGTCAACAGCAATTTCATTTAGCATATGTATATCTTTGATTTTCTCTCGATATCTCTCAATATCTCTTGAAATCTTACTTTCGCGTTTCGCAAAACTAGAGTACCCACTGGATCAGCAGCAAAAGCCCCAGGCCGGGAAGACCCAGAACCCCGATGACCAGGGCGTTCCAGAGGTTCAGTCCCAGGGCAAAGCCTGTGATGCCGGCGGTCATCTGCAGGCCCCACAATGCCGCAAAACCCAGGGCGGTGTTGATGAGCAGCCGCAGAGCCAGCTGCAGCGGCGAGCGGAACACCCGGATCAGGGCGATGAGGAAGAAGCCGCCCAGAAGGGCGGCCAGGATTTTTTGATTCAGGTCCATGCGCGGCTCTCCTCCATCACGGCTGCGGCCGCCGCACCGGGACAGCGCTCCTTGATGGCGCGGATCAGGTAGTCGCAGCGGGCCTTGGCAGCGTTGATCTCATAGATGCAGCAGTCGATCAGCTCCGGGGCGAGGGCCTGATCGAACTGCCGGTAGGCAAAGGATAGTTCCCCCTGGGCCGCCCGCAGCTCTGCCTTGAGCAGGAGCAGCTCCGGGTCGGCGGGATGCTTTTTGGAATTGTGAACGGATTTCATGGCAGTCCCTCCTGATTTCATTTCTACGGTAAGTTTGGACAAATATGCCATGTTTCATGCCAGAACGGAGGAAAAAACATGATGGACGAGCGGGAGCACTATATGCGCCTGGCCCTGGAGCTGGCCCGGGAGGCCGCGGCGGCGGGGGAAGTGCCTGTGGGCTGCGTGATCGTGCGGGATGGCCAGGTGGTGGGCCGGGGCCGCAACCGGCGGGAGGAAAAGCGCTCCACCGCCTCCCACGCGGAGATGGAGGCCATTGCCCAGGCCAATGAGACGCTGGGCTCCTGGCGGCTGGACGACTGCGAGCTGTATGTGACGCTGGAGCCCTGCCCCATGTGCGCCGGCGCTATTCTCAACGCCCGGATCGCCCGGGTGTGGTACGGTGCCCGGGACTCCGCCATGGGGGCCTGCGGCGGCGTGGTGAATCTATATATGGAGGATTTTGCCAACCGGCCGGCGCTGGTGGGGGGCATCCTGGCCCAGGAGTGCCGGCAGGTGCTGTCGGATTTTTTTTCCAGTCTGCGCACAGGGGAAAAAAGCGGGATTTAAGACTTTTGTAACAATTCTTGCTGGTTTGATTAACAACTCTCTTGTATCGTAATACTTGCAAGAGACAAAACTTCTTTTCATCCAATCTTCCAAAACAATAGGAAACAGGGCCAGCCGCAAGGCTGGCCCTGTTTCCTTTTTACGGTGTTCATCGAAAAAACTTTTTTTGGGTCGGATTTTGTGGTAAGCTGTCGGCAATCATCTTTTTTGAGGGAGCCGGTCCAGCCGCAGGAGCAAAAAGCCCAGCAGCAGCAATGCGCCGCCGGCGAAGTACAGCTTCGTATAAACGGGCAGCGGATCGGTGAGAACGGCAGCGCACAGCACCACGGCTCCCATGGCGTAGAAGATGAAACGGCGGCTGTCTCCGGCGCCGAAGGCGAAGGAGGAGAGCCGGTAGAGGGAAAGGGTCAGGAACACCAGAGCCAGCAGCTCCACATAGTAGGCGCTCAGGGACGGGTCAATGGAATCCTCCCGGTAGGTCACCACCAGGCGGATGACGCAAAAGACCACGGGCACCAGCAGAAAGACGCCCTGAATGGGCTGCCGGACCGTAGGTGCGGCTTCGTGGGCACCGGAGCGGCGGCAGTCAGCCACTGCGGGAAAGAGCGCGGCGGCAGTCAGGAGAGTCATGAGGCCCAGAATGGTGTGGAGCCGGTCGGGGACTGTCATCCCGTCAGACAAAAAGCCCATGCCTGCGGCCATCTCCCATACGCCGGCCACGCCGATCAGGGCGGCACCGGCCAGGGTGATGCTCACCAGGGCGGTGCTGGTGGAGGAGAAGGACGCACTGAAAGCGGCGGAGGGATCATCCGCCTTGTACGGGATCCGGCGGGTCAGCAGGAAAAACCCTGCGCCCAGCAGCACCAGTATAGCCACCAGCAGCCGGGCCCAGAGGTTTCCGGACACAGGCAGGCCGGTGGCGGCTTCAAAGCCGGTGCGGTTTTGTGCCAGGCGCACCGCGGCGGCCGCTGCGCCGCCCACCAGCGCTGCGGCGGGATAGAGCTTGTATGTTTTCATTGCCGAAGACCCTTTCCTATATAAAAAGAAATGTAAAACGAAATGAATCACCAGCAGTATAGCACGCACCGCCCCGTTTGTCCATCGGCGATGGCACATGTTTCACCGCCGGGGCGCATAGAGTGGAGGGACAAGGCACTGCATTGCAACAAAAGAGGAGGAAGCCCATGAAACGAGGAACGCAATTGCGCCGGAGCGTGGCGGTGTCCGCCGTGCTGGCGGTGCTGCTTTTTGCGCTGCCGCTGGCAGTGATCGTCCCCTATCAGGAGGAGCTGTTCTCCGGCGACGTGCCGGTGGACGAGACGGAGCGGGAGCCGTTCCGGCCGGGAGAGCTGGACGCCTCCGTGACGCTGCGGGTGCTCAATGGGGATACGGTGGAGGAGATGACCCTGGGCGACTATCTGGTGGGCGTAGTGCGGGCGGAGATGCCGGCTTCCTTTGAACTGGAGGCCCTCAAGGCCCAGGCGGTGGCTGCCAGAACGTACACGGCCTATAAGATCCTCAGCGGCGGCAACCACGGCGATACGGCGGATATCTGCACGGACTCCACCTGCTGCCAGGCCTATATCAGCCAGGATCGGGCCATGGAGAACTGGGGCGACGCGGCGGACGAAAACGAGACCAAGGTGGAGGAGGCCGTGCGGGGGACAGACGGACAGACCATCCTCTACGGCGGCGTGCCCATTCTCGCGGTGTTCCACTCCTCCTCGGCCGGGCAGACCCGCGCGGCGGGGGAGGTGTGGGTCAATGACCTGCCCTACCTGCAGCCGGTGGATTCCCCGGAGGACGACGATACCATTCCCAACTATTATAGCCGGGTATCCTTTACGCCGGAGGAGTTCCGTGAAAAGATCCACGCCTCTTACCCGGAGGCAGATCTTACGGGGGACATGTCCGGGTGGCTGAAAAACGCAAAGACCGACGCCTCCGGCAGTGTGGAGACGGTGGACGTAGGCGGCGTGACCATCAAGGGCACCACCATGCGCACGCTGCTGGGACTGCGCTCGGCCTGCTTTACC
>URKI01000089.1 GCA_900548505.1 uncultured Oscillibacter sp.
CGAGATAGGCTCCGGTCTCGTGGGCTCGGAGATGTGTATAAGAGACAGACCCGGGGCCGCTCACGGATCCGGTCCACGATATCCACCGGGGAGACGTGGAACACCACCATCAGCATGATGGCCGCGATCAGGACGAAGATCACACCGGCTCCGTACTTGCTGAACACCGCAGTCAGCCCCAGGGCGATCAAGCCGCTGACCACACCGCCGCTCTTGAGAGCCTCCCCCTGGCTCCACAGGGTCTTGACCAGCTCCAGGCTCCACTCATAGGAGCCCCTGGTCAGAATCAGGTGGAGCAGGCAGCCCACCAGCACTGGGGTGAGCAGGGCGCACCACACCCGCAGCCGCACCGGGCGGCCCCGGTGGAAGACCAAGATACCGCTGGCCACCAGCAGCATGGGGGGCAGCAGCCAATAGCCGTAGCCGATCAGGCCCTTGACCAAGCCGCAGAAAAAGTCGATAAAGATGGCCTGAATATGGAAGTAGCCAAAGGCGGAGAAAATGGCCAGCAGCAGACAGGCCACCGCCCCCACCTCCCGACGGATGGGCCTGGGCGCCGGGGCCTTCTTCCGGCTGCCGGCAGCGCGGGAGCCGGATGCGGTCCTTCCCGTACCCGAGGCCGTCCGCTTTCCGCCCGCGTTCTTCTTCTGTGCTGTGGCCATTGAAAATCAAATCCTTTCCAGGGTCATTCTTTTGTATCGGGTTTCTGTCACTTGAGCAGTATCATCTTCACGACGCCCGCTACCAAGCTGCCCAGGCCAACCGCCCAGCAGTAGTAAGCAAACTTGCCGAATTTCCCCTTATCGGACAGGCTCTTAACAAGCCGGATGGCAAAGTACCCCACCACAGCGGACACCGCTACGCCCACTAAGTACATGGGCAGCTCCTCGATGGGGAAGTTCGAGGCCAGCGCATCCTTAATTTCCAGGACGTTGGCGCCCAGTACGGCAGGAAGGGACATAAGGAAGGAGAAGCGCACGGCGAAGGCCCGGTCAAAGCCCCGCATCATGCCAACCGAGATGGTGGTGCCGGAGCGGGAGAGGCCGGGGATAACCGCCAGCGCCTGGCCGCAGCCCACGATCAAGGCGTCCGCCACCGTCGCATTTCTGGCGGTCTTGTGGCCCCGGGCCATGCGGTCGGAGAAAAACAGGATAAACCCGGTGGCCAGCAGGGCGCAGGAAACCATGATGGAGTTGGAGAACAGTTGGTTCACCGCATCCTGCAAAAACACCATCACAAACAGGGGCACGGTCGCGATGATGATGAGCATCACCATCCGTCGGGCCGGCGGCGGGGCAACGCCGGTATCCTTCCGCCCGGCCAGGGCGGCAATGCCCAGGAAGAACTCGCGGATCATATCCACAATGTCCCGCCAGTAGACCATACAGACAGAAATCAGTGTACCGAAGTGGAGCAGGACGGTAAAGAACATGTATTTCTCCTCCATGTTCTCCATCCCGAAAAACGTCTGAAACAGGGCCAGATGGCCGGAGCTGGAGATGGGCAGGAATTCCGCCACGCCCTGGATAATCCCCATTAAGATGGACATAAAATAAGTCAAAGTCAGTTCCCTCCATGCTGAATCATTTGGACATACGTATTTATATTAACATACGCGCGTGGATATTTCCATCCTTTTCTCCCGCAGTTCCCGGCCGGGACATTTCATACACGATGCACATATCATGACAACAGGCAAATATGGCGATACATGGCCATTTTGCTGTGCTTTTGCACAATAAAAAGCCGAGACCAATGGTCTCGGCTTTTTGCCGCGCCTTACCCGTAGAAAGCGTGGGCCCCGATGGTCGCCACATAGGGGCGGTTCCGGGAGGCCCAGCTTCCGGGGGCCACGGTGGGATTCACAAAGTACAGGGCGCTGCCCGCAGTGTTGGCACCGTCCAGGCACAGCTTGGCGGCAACCACGCTCTCAGCGCTGGGGGTACGGTTGATGCTTCCGTTAGCGGCGGGGGTGAACTGGTTGCGCTGAAAGATCACCTCGTAGACGCTGTTGGGGAACCGGGGGCTGGCCACCCGGTTGAGCACCACATTCCCCACTGCAATCTTTCCGTCCAGGGGCTGATTGCCGCTCTCAGCATAGATGATGCGGGAGAGCCAGTACACCACGTCCGCCTGGTAGGCCTGCTCACCGGAGAGGATGGGCCCGCTGCCGGAGGTGATCTGGATGGTGGACTGGGTTCCGTCCCACTCCACGCCGGCGCCCAGCGCCTGGCACAGGGTTCGGATGGGAACCATGATGCTGTAGCCCTCGCACTTGACTCCGTCCGGCACGTACAGGTAGCGGCCGTTGGCCTCGATATACTGGGCGCCGGGCTTGATGTGGAGGGTCAGGCCGTCGGCCTTGACCTCCGCCTGACCATTGACCCACTCCGCCGTCGCGTTCGGATACAAGGCGCTCACGATGGGCCAGTAGGACACATAGGTAGTGCGCGCCTCCACACGGTTGGGCACATCTGCCGCAAGGGTGATCCCATTGACTACAAAGCTGACGCTGCTCTCAGCCGCCGCCGCCTGCCCGGCCAGGGTAACGCAAAGGGCCAGGCTGACGAGCGCACAAAGGGCTCGTTTCTTCATGCTTAGGATTCCTCCTGTTACAATCTGTTACTTGTTGTTCACTGTTTTGTAACCGTATTGTAACCGATTCTCCACTAAAAAGTCAAGAGGAAGTTTTGTCGATACTGTTCAATCCATTGTGCTGCAATGGTTTCAATTCACCCTTCTCTTTGCGCGTCAGAACATTTTTCGATGTTTCCAGCTCTCCTTCGGCTACAAATGATAACAAAAAAACACGTCCGGAAAGCTGTCCGGACGTGTCTCCACCGCGCTCAGCGGTAAAACCAGTGGGCGCCGATCGTCATGACGTGAGTTCTGTTTTCCATAATCCAATGGTTGTTGGTCAGCGCCGGCGCCAGGAAGTACAGGCTGTCCTTGGCCACGTTGACCCCCTCCAAGCAGAGCTTGGCCGCCTGAATGCTCTGTTCCGTGGGCTCCTGATAGATTGTGCCATTGCGCACAGGGGTAAACTGCCCGCCCCACCGGTCGTCAAAGATCACACCGTAGATGGTGTCCGGGAAGTCCGGGGAATCCACCCGGTTAAGTACCACGTTGCCCACTGCGATCTGTCCCTCCAGAGGCTCTCCCCGGCTCTCCGCCGAGATGATGCGGGACAGCCAGTAGAGCTTGTCCTCCCGGTTGTAGTCGGGCTGCATCGTTGCGCTGCCTCCCCCGTTGACCGACACCACGCCGGTGGCCGGATTCCAGTCCACGGTGGCGCCCAGCGCCTCTGCCAACACCCGCACCGGCACAAGCGTACGCCCCGCCTTCAAATGGACGCCGTCTTTGGCATAAAGCGTACGACCATTTGCTTCTATGTAGGCATCACCCGGCCGGGCCGTCAGCTTCAGCCCCTCCGCCCGGACCACAGCCCGGTCTTTCACCCAATCCACCTCTGCATCGGGGCGCAGCGCCTCCGTTATCGTCCGCAGGGGGACATAGGTAGTGTTTTGATGGACATAGCTGCCGCTGGCGTCCACCGGTGCGCCGTTGACCCGCAGCGGGCCGGCGGACGCCGCCTGTCCGTTGGTCACCAGAGCCGCACTCAATGCCACGGCCAGTACCAGCTTTTTCATGGTTCCACAACCTTTCTTTGTTTTGTAACCAGATTGTAACCGCTCTCCCCCCCTTGGCAAGGCACAATGTTTTCCTGACTTCCCTCTTTTTTTGATTTTTTTCAATTTTCCTCTTGACGTATTTGAAAAAGCTGATATAATGATCTCTGCTGCTCGGCTGATGGGCGAGCAAGGATAGAGCACTCACCATGGAGAGATGGCTGAGTTGGTCGAAGGCGCACGATTGGAAATCGTGTAGGCGTTAATAGCGTCTCGAGGGTT
>URKI01000090.1 GCA_900548505.1 uncultured Oscillibacter sp.
CGTGGGCTCGGAGATGTGTATAAGAGACAGGAGCAGCAGCTCAACCGCTGCCTGGCGCCCAAGGGCATCACGGCCGTGCAGGCCAATATCCTGCTGTACATTCTCCGGCAAGGCGGGCGGGGCGTGTCCCTGACGGACATCCACCGCACGTTCGGCTACTCCATGGCCACCCTTTCCAGCATGGCCAAGCGGTTGCGGGAAAAGGGGTACATCCGGGCCGAGCGCTGCCGGGGGGATGAGCGGTGCCACCTGCTGCTGGGCACGGAAAAGGGCCTGCGGCTCCGGGAGGAGCTGGAGGAGGCCATTTCCGCTGCCGAGAAACGCCTCTTCTGCGGCTTTTCCCCGGAGGAACTGACCGCGCTGGGTGACCTGCAGGAAAAGCTCATGCGGAATCTCGCCGCGTTTGAGGAGAAACGACAAAAGGAGGAACAATGACCGTGAAAACAGTATTGCATCAGTTGGGACGGTTCAAACGGGACGCCATCTTCTGCGTTGTGCTGACGACGCTGGAGGTGGCCATGGAGATCTTGCTGCCGTTTATCACTGCCATTATCATCGACCGGGGCCTGGAGGCCGCCGATCTTTCCGTGGTGTACCGCTACGGCGCGCTGATGGTGGGCATGGCGTTTTTGAGCCTGATCTTCGGTGCCTCCGCCGGCCGCTTTGCGGCTCGGGCGTCCTCGGGACTGGCGGCCAATCTGCGCCAGGGCATCTATGACAACATCCAGACCTTTTCCTTTTCCAACATCGACAAGTTCAGCGTTCCCGGCCTTGTGACCCGGATGACCACGGATATCACCAACGTGCAGAACGCCTTCATGATGGTGATCCGCGTGGCGGTCCGTTCGCCGCTGACGCTGGTGTTCAGCTATGTGATGTGCCTGATCATCAGCCCCAAGCTGAGCTTGACGTTTTTGATCGCCGTGGTGTTTCTGGTGGCGGTGCTGGGGAGCATCATGGCGGTGACCATCCGTCTTTTCAACCAGGTGTTCCGCAAGTACGATGACCTCAACGCCAGCGTGCAGGAAAATGTGTCCGCCATCCGGGTGGTGAAGGCGTTTGTGCGGGAGGACTATGAAAACGCGCGGTTTTCCAAGGCGTCCCAGAACCTGTGCCGCATGTTCGTGAAGGCGGAGGGCCTGCTGGCCTTCAACAACCCCGCCATGATGGTGGCGGTCTACTTCTGCATCATCATGGTCTCCTGGATGGGCGCCCAGTTTATCGTGGGCGGCACCATGACCTCCGGCGACCTGACCAGCCTCTTCAGCTATGTCATGAGCCTTCTCATGAGCCTGATGATGCTCTCCATGGTGGTGGTCATGCTGTCCATGTCCATGGCCAGCATCCGCCGCATCAGTGAGGTGCTGCAGGAGACGCCGGACCTGAAAGAGCCGGAGCATCCGGTGACGGAAGTGGCCGACGGCAGCGTGGATTTCGACCATGTGACCTTCTCCTACAAGCACGGCAGCGGCAAGAACGCCCTGACGGACATCGACCTGCACATCAAGTCCGGCGAGACCATCGGCATCATCGGCGGCACCGGCTGCGGAAAGAGCAGCCTGGTGAACCTGATCTGCCGGCTCTATGACGTGGACCAGGGCACCGTGCGGGTAGGCGGCACGGATGTGCGGGACTACGACATGGAGGCGCTGCGCAACCAGGTGGCTGTGGTGCTGCAGAAGAACACCCTCTTTTCCGGCACCATTCTGGATAACCTCCGCTGGGGCAATCCCGATGCCACGGAGGAGGAATGCGCCGAGGCCTGCCGGGCGGCCTGCGCCGATGAGTTCATCGACCGGCTGAGCGACGGCTACCACACCCGCATCGAGCGGGGCGGCTCCAACGTCTCCGGCGGCCAGAAGCAGCGGCTGTGCATTGCCCGGGCGCTGCTGAAAAAGCCCAAGGTGCTGATTCTGGACGACTCCACCAGCGCCGTGGACACCGCCACGGACGCCAAGATCCGCCAGGCCTTTGCCAAGAAGATCCCCGGCACCACCAAGATCATCATTGCCCAGCGGGTGTCCAGCGTCCAGGACGCGGACCGGATCCTGGTGCTGGAAAACGGCCGGATCAACGGATTCGGCACCCATGAAGAACTGCTGGCCACCAACGCCATTTACCAGGAGATCTACGAATCCCAGGTCAAGGGCGGCGGCGACTTCGACCAGCCCGCTTGAAAGGAGGGAGTATCCTAATGGAACAGAAAATTTCCAAAAACGCGTCCATGTCCGTGCTGAGCCGTGTGGTGCGCTACATGCTGCGGCTGTACAAGATCCCGTTTTTCCTGGTGGTGGTGTGCATTCTGCTCTCCGCCGTGTCCACGGTCACCGCGGCCACGTTCCCCCAGTCTCTGGTGGATGACTATGTGGTCCCCATGCTCGCCAGCGGCTCCACGGACTTCAGCGCCCTGGCCCAGGCGCTGGTGCGCCTTGCGTGTTTGCTGGCCGTGGGCATCGCGGCGGCGTTTGCCTATAACCGCATCATGGTCACGGTCAGCCAGGGCACCATGCTGCACCTGCGCAATGACCTGTTCCGCCGGATGGAGGCGCTGCCCATCAAGTATTTCGATACCCACGCCCATGGCGACATCATGTCCGTTTACACCAACGATGTGGATACCCTGCGCCAGCTGCTTAGCCAGAGCGTGCCCCAGATGATCAACTCCACCGTGACCATGGTGGCCACGCTGGTGACCATGCTGCTGCTCAACCCGGCGCTGACGGTCATCTCCATCGCTACCGCCGCCATCATGCTGGCAGTCACTGCCAATTTCTCCAAGCTCTCCGGCAAGTACTATATCCAGCAGCAGAAGAACCTGGGCATTGTGGACGGCTTCATCGAGGAGATGCTGGACGGTCAGAAGGTGGTGAAGGTATTCTGCCACGAGGAGCAGGCCAAGGCGGATTTCCGCCGGGTGAACGAGGCCCTGCGTCAGAGCGCCGACAAGGCCAACAGCTACGCAAACCTCCTGATGCCGGTCAACGCCAACATCGGCTGGCTCAGCTACGCTGTGGTGGCGGTGGTGGGCGCCATTCTGGGCATCAACGGCCTGGCAGGCGTGACGCTGGGTACGGTGGTGTCCTTTGTGGGACTGAACAAGAGCTTTACCCAGCCCATTACCCAGATCAGCATGCAGGTGAACTTTGTGGTCACCGCCGCGGCCGGCGCCCAGCGGGTGTTTGACCTGATGGACCAGCAGCCGGAGGAGGACCAGGGTTCCGTGGAACTGGTGAACGCCCGCCAGAGCCGGGGCGGGAAGCTGGAGGAGACCAAGGAGCGCACCAACGTGTGGGCCTGGAAGCAGCCGCAGAGTGACGGCACTGCTGCCTATACCCGCCTGGAGGGCGGCGTGGTCTTTGAGAATGTGGACTTCGGCTACAATGAGGACAAGCTGGTGCTCCATGACATCTGTCTCTTATACACATCTCCGAGCCCACGAGACCGGAGCCTATCTCGT
>URKI01000091.1 GCA_900548505.1 uncultured Oscillibacter sp.
CTCCGGTCTCGTGGGCTCGGAGATGTGTATAAGAGACAGGGCTTGGCGCCCAGCAGATACAGCCGCTTTCCGCCAGCCGCCATGGATGCCATGAGTCCGGAGGCAAAATCGATGCCTGGGCAGCGCCCCTTCAGGGGGCGGCCCAGGATCCTGGCGGCATATATCACGCCGATACCGTCCGGAAGCACCAGATCGGCTCCGTTGAGGGCCTCCCGGAAGGCCCCCTCCCGGCTGGCCCGGTCCACCAGTTCCGGGTTGGGGGTGACCACATAGTGGAACCTGTCCTCCTCCAGAAAGGCCGTCCCCCTGGCCACCGCTTCCTCCAGGGTGAGGTCGTCAAAACCAACGCCCAGAATGTCTGTCCGCAAGGCAAATGCCTCCATTATCATTTAAGAATCATTGTCCCTCATGATACCACACAGCGAGGGAAAAGTCTACTCGCAACCGGCCCCTCCTTCCCATTTTATAAAAAATTAAGCATTGACATTTCAAGATGATGGGTTATAATACAGACAATACTTTAGCACCAAAAAGCACTAAAGCAGGTACAAGGTATACATAAAGGAAGGATGAATCACATGAAAAACCTGTCTAAGCTGACGGCTCTTCTCTCCGCCGCCGCCATGACCCTGTCTCTGGCCGCCTGCTCCAGCGGTAATGCCGCCTCCACGCCCGCACCGGCGGACACCTCCACGCCCACCGATACCGCCGCCCCCTCCGAGGGAGCGACCTACACCGTGGGCATCTGCCAGCTGGTCACCCACGACGCGCTGGACGCCGCCACCCAGGGCTTTATGGACGCGGTGAAGGAGGGCCTGGGCGAAGAGAACGTCACCTTCCTGGAGCAGAATGCCTCCAATGACCCCGCGGCCTGCTCCTCCATCTGCGGCCAGTTCGTTACCGAGGGCGTGGACCTGATCCTGGCCAACGCCACCCCGGCCCTGCAGGCCGCCGTGGCCGCCACCGGCTCCATCCCCATTCTGGGCACCTCCGTCACGGAGTACGGCGTGGCCCTGGACATCGATGATTTCTCCGGCACCGTGGGCGGCAACGTCTCCGGCACCTCCGACCTGGCGCCTCTGGACCAGCAGGCCGCCATGGTGAAGGACCTGTTCCCCAACGCCAAGACCGTGGGGCTTGTGTACTGCTCCGGCGAGGCCAACAGCCAGTACCAGGTGGACACCGTCAAGGGCTATCTGGAGGAGCTGGGCTACACCTGTGAGCTCTACAGCTTCGTGGACTCCAACGACGTCACCTCCGTGGTCAAGACCGCCTGCGACAACAGCGACGTTTTGTACATCCCCACCGACAACACCGCCGCCTCCAACGCCGAGGCCATCAACAACGTGGCCCAGCCCGCCGGCGTGCCCATCGTGGCCGGCGAGGAGGGCATCTGCGCTGGCTGCGGCGTGGCGACGCTGTCCATCAGCTACTATGATCTGGGCGTGGCCACCGGCAACATGGCCGTGCGCATCCTCAAGGACGGGGAGGACATCTCCACCATGGCCATCGAGTACGCGCCCCAGTTCACCAAGAAGTACAACGTGGATCTGGCAGACGCTCTGGGCGTGACCATCCCCGAGGACTACGTGGCCATCGGCTGATCGGACGCAAACTGAACCCATCCGCGGGAGAGGGCTTCCCCCTCCCGCGGATTTGTGCAAGCCGTTGAACGGCAAATTTCCAAGGAAACAACGGAGGAGAAAACCATGCTTGATTTCGCAAAGCTGCTGGGCAGCCTGCCGGGCGGCGTAGCCCAGGGACTGATCTGGGGCATCATGGCCATCGGCGTATACCTCACCTACAAGATCCTGGACATTGCCGACCTGACCGTGGACGGCACCATGTCCACCGGCGGCGCCGTGTGCGTCATGATGATCCTGGGTGGGCACAGCATGCCCGTGGCCCTGGCCGCCGCGTTTTTGGCCGGTATGGCCGCCGGATTCATCACCGGCTTTCTGCACACGGTCATGGGCATCCAGGCCCTGCTGGCCGGTATTCTGACCCAGCTGTCCCTGTACACCATCAACCTCAAGATCATGGGCTGGGGCACCGGCGCCGGCAAGGCCAACCAGGCCATCAGCGTGGATAAGTACGACCTGGTGGTCTCCTCCCGCTACCTCTTTGATGGCAGCTATCCCTGGTACAAGAGCCCCATTTTGTGGGGTGCCGTGTTCTGCCTGGTCATCATCCTGGCGCTGTACTGGTTCTTCGGCACGGAGCTGGGCTGCTCCATCCGCGCCACCGGCGCCAACCCCAACATGAGCCGGGCCCAGGGCATCAACGTGGACTTCAACAAGGTGCTGGGCCTCATGCTCTCCAACGGTCTGGTGGCATTGTCCTCCGCCCTGCTGGCCCAGTATCAGGGCTTCATCGACATCAACTCCGGCCGGGGCGCCATCGTCATCGGCCTGGCCGCCGTCATCATCGGCGAGGTGCTCTTCTCCAAGATCTTCCGCAACTTCGGACTGAAGCTGGCGGCCGTGGTGCTGGGCGCCATCATCTACTACCTGGTCATGCAGGTGGTGCTGTGGCTGCGGGTGGACTCCGACATGCTCAAGCTCCTCACCGCCGTGATCGTGGCCATCTTCCTGGCCGTGCCCTATCTCAAGAGCAAGCACAGCCGTCCCAAGCTGACGGTTGCCAACAAGGGAGGTGCGGACCATGCTTGAGCTGAAAAACGTCTGGAAGGTGTTCAACGCGGGCACCGTCAATGAAAAGCAGGCCCTGCGGGGCGTGGATCTGACCCTCAACGACGGGGACTTCGTCACCGTCATCGGCGGCAACGGCGCGGGAAAATCCACCATGCTCAACGCCGTGGCCGGTACCTACGGCGTGGACGCCGGCTCCATCATCATCGACGGCACCGACGTGACCCACCTGCCCGAGTACAAGCGGGCGTCCTTCATCGGTCGGGTGTTCCAGGACCCCATGCTGGGCACCGCCCCCACCATGCAGATCGAGGAGAACATGGCTCTGGCTGCCCGCCGGGGCCAGCGCCGCGGCCTGGGCTGGGGCATCACCCGGGCCGAGCGGGAGGAGTACCGCCGGCTTCTGGAGCGGCTGGACCTGGGTCTGGAGGACCGCCTCACCAGTAAGGTAGGATTGCTCTCCGGCGGCCAGCGCCAGGCGCTGACGCTTTTGATGGCCTCCATGAAAAAACCCAAGCTGCTGCTTCTGGATGAACACACCGCCGCCCTGGACCCCAAGACCGCCGCCAAGGTGCTGGAAATTTCCAACAAAATCGTGCAGGAAAACC
Organism: uncultured Oscillibacter sp.; assembly: GCA_900548505.1. Classification (GTDB taxonomy): domain Bacteria; phylum Bacillota; class Clostridia; order Oscillospirales; family Oscillospiraceae; genus Oscillibacter. The sequence continues at coordinate 3,260 of URKI01000091.1, forward strand.
ACCTGACCACCCTGATGATCACCCATAATATGCGCGATGCTATCCGCTATGGCAACCGCCTGATCCTGTCTCTTATACACATCTCCGAGCCCACGAGACCGGAGCCTATCTC
>URKI01000092.1 GCA_900548505.1 uncultured Oscillibacter sp.
GAGATAGGCTCCGGTCTCGTGGGCTCGGAGATGTGTATAAGAGACAGCTATGAACGCCGGCACCATCGCCGTGGACGGCCGCGTGGGCGACGCGGCGGGGTACGCCATGCGGGGCGGCGCCATCTACGTGCGCGGAGACGCCGGCTACCGGGCCGGCGTCCATATGAAGGCCTACGGCGAAAAGCGGCCCGTCCTGGTCATCGGCGGCCGGGCCGGGAGCTTTCTGGGAGAGTACCAGGCCGGCGGACTCATCGCTGTGCTGGGCCTGGGAGACGGACCGGGGCCCGTTGTGGGAAATTTCCCCTGCACGGGCATGCACGGCGGCGAGATGTTTTTGCGGGGGGACTGCCGGGAGGTGGTCTTTCCGCCGCAGGTGACTGCCCGCCCGGCCTCGGCGGAGGATGTGGAGCGGCTGCGGCCGGCGGTGGAGGAATTCTGCCGCCTGTTCAGCGGGGACCCGGCGGCCATTCTTGCCGGGCCTTTCACCCTGGTGACGCCGGATTCTGCCGCGCCCTACCGACGGATGTATGTTGCAAACTGAACGAAGAAAGCAGGTGTGGCCATGAAGTATACGGCCCGGGAGGTCATCCAGTATGTGCAGGAGGAGGACGTGAAGTTCATCCGCCTGGCCTTCTGCGACGTCTACGGACGGCAGAAAAACCTATCCATCATGCCCGGCCAGCTGCAGCGGGCATTTGAGAGCGGCATGGCCTTCGATGCCTCCGCCATTGCGGGCTTCGGCGGCGCTGTGCGGTCGGACCTTTTTCTGCGGCCGGACCCGGCCACGCTGGCGGGGCTTCCCTGGCGGCCGGAAAACGGCGCCGTGGTGCGGATGTTCTGCGATGTGATCCGGCCGGACGGCGTGCCCTTTGAGGCGGATACCCGACGCCTGCTCAAGTGCGCCGTGGAGGAGGCCCGGGCGGCGGGCTATGACTTTTCCTTCGGCCCGGAGATGGAGTTTTATCTCTTTAAGACCGACGAGGCGGGAGTTCCTACCGCCGAGCCCTTTGACCGGGCCGGCTACATGGACATCTCCCCGGCGGACCGGGGGGAGAATGTGCGCCGGGAGATCTGCCTGACCCTGGAGCGTATGGGCATTTTCCCCGAGAGCTCCCACCATGAGGAGGGGCCGGGGCAAAACGAGATCGATTTCCGCTATGCCGACCCCCTCAAGGCGGCGGACGACGCGGTGACTTTCCGCTCCGTGGTGGAGACCATCGCGGACCGCAGCGGGCTGTGGGCGGACTTTTCCCCCAAGCCCCTCAGCGGCTTCCCCGGCAGCGGCCTGCACATCAACCTCTCCGCTCGGGGCGGGCAGGGGGATCTGCTGCCGGGCATCACGGCGGGGCTCCTGGCCCATATCCGGGAGATTACCGCCTTTCTCAACCCCTGCCGGGACTCCTACCGGCGGCTGGGCGGCAGCAAGGCCCCGGGCTATGTGACCTGGTCCGGCCAGAACCGCTCTCAGCTTATCCGCGTGCCGGCGGCCCAGGGGGATTACCGCCGGGTGGAGCTGCGCTCACCGGACCCCACCGCCAATCCCTACCTGGCCTTTGCGCTGCTGATTCACGCGGCGCTGGACGGATTGCAGAACCATCTGCCGCTGCCTCCCAGCGCGGACCTCAACCTGTACGAGGCGCCGGCGGAGCAGCTTGCCCGCTATGAGCGATTGCCGGTCTCTCTGGAGGAGGCCCGGGCGGCGGCCGGAGCCAGCGACTTTGTCCGCGCCCATGTGCCGGAGGCCGTCCTGGGCGCTTACGGCATCTGAGGCGCACCCGCCCCAGGAAAAAAAGAAGGGAGGGAGCGCATGGTTTTCCAGGAACATACATACAGCGTTTTGCTGGTATCCGCTGGCGACCAGTTTACCAAGACCATCAAAGAGCTCATGCCTCCCACCCATTTCTGGCCGGTGAACGCCGTCCGGAGCGCAGGCGAGGCCCGCCGGACGCTGCTGGGCACCGGCGCAGACATTGTGCTCATCAACACGCCGCTGCCCGACGAATTTGGCACGCAGCTGGCCATGGATCTTTGCGAGCGCAGCGATGCCGCCGTGCTGCTGGTGGTGAAAAGCGAGCGGTATGAGGATGTCTACGCCCAGGTCACAGAGCACGGCGTGCTGACGCTGCCCAAGCCCACCTCCACTCCGCTGGTGCGCCAGAGCCTCCGGACGCTGTGCGCCGTGCGGGAGCGGCTGCGCCGGGTGGGGGAAAAGCAGGCCACCGTGGAGGAGAAGATCCAGGAGATCCGGCTGGTGAACCGTGCCAAGTGGGCACTGATCCAGTGCCTGGGCATGACGGAGGAGGCCGCCCACCGCCATATCGAAAAGCAGGCCATGGACGAGCGCATCTCCCGCCGGGAGGCGGCCATGCGGGTGCTGAGCGTCTATCAGCCCCAGGATACGGAGCGGTGAAGGATGAAGGCGCGGGGAGGATTGGGGATTGACAACAGGATGCCCCGCGCCTATAATGCAGGTAATTGAACAGGAATCTTCAGGGCGGGGTGCAATTCCCCACCGGTGGTATAGCCCACGAGCCGAAAGGCATGACCCGGTGTGATTCCGGGGCCGACAGTATAGTCTGGATGGAAGAAGATCGTGTACTGCGGGGAGTCATATACCTGCGCGCATGAAGTTGCTCTGGAATGGTATCATTCCGGAGTTTTCTTTTTTTGCGGCAGGTTTTGATCCGTTTTCCTGCACCATGATGCCTTGAACGATTCCGTTCAAGGCATTTTCTTTTTCAGGAGGCACAGGATGAACGATACCGACTATATGAACCTGGCCCTGGAGTTGGCCCGGCGAGGAATGGGCTGGACCTCACCCAATCCCATGGTGGGAGCTGTTCTGGTGAAGGACGGAGAGATCATCGGACAAGGGTGGCACACCCGGTACGGAGAGCTCCACGCGGAGCGGGAGGCACTGAAAAACTGTACCGGTTCGCCCGCCGGAGCGACTCTCTATGTGACCCTGGAGCCCTGCTGCCATCACGGCAAGACTCCGCCCTGCACGGATGCCATCATAAAAAGCGGCATCCGCCGGGTGGTCATCGGCGCCAGTGACCCCAATCCTGTCTCTTATACACATCTCCGAGCCCA
>URKI01000093.1 GCA_900548505.1 uncultured Oscillibacter sp.
GAGATAGGCTCCGGTCTCGTGGGCTCGGAGATGTGTATAAGAGACAGGGTCGGGCCGGTCGATGCCACGGATATTCAGGGAGACCAGGGCTGTTTCCTGGTATCCCGCCCGGTCCAGGGCCCGCCGCAAAAGGCGGATGAGGCATGAGCCCCGGCACTCGTCGCCCACCTGTCCCACCAGCACGCCGCAGCGGGCTGGATCGTAGCGCCCCGAGTCCAGAGCGCGGAGGATCTGCCCCGCGATCAAAATGGCGGGGTAGCACATCTCGCTGTGGATATACCGCAGCCCCAGGTCTGCAAGGCCCGCCTCCGGCGGCAGCAGTACGCTCTGCCAGCAGTCGGAGTCGAAGGCATGGCGCAGCAGGGGAAAGTGGTCATCCAGGAACGAGGGGATCAAAAGCGTGCGGGGAGCCATAGGCGCACCTCCCTGTCCGGGGTGAAACGGAATAAAACCAGTATACCCGTCCCGGAAGAAAATGACAAGCCGGGGCGGGGGAAAACGCCGATTGTGCTTTGGGCGCCGGCGTGGTACAATAGAGTCAGGAAATAGTGCCCACGGCGGGCGCGGAAATAAAGGAGGTCTCCTTATGAAGCTGAGCTTTTTCGGCGCGGATCAGTGTGTGACCGGCAGCTGCCACTGCCTGGAGGTAAACGGCAAGCGCATCCTGGTGGACTGCGGACTCCAGCAGGGACGGGACGAGGTGTCCAATGAGGAGTTTCCCTTTGCGGCGGGCTCCATCGATTACCTGCTGGTGACCCACGCCCATATCGACCACTCCGGCCGCATCCCCATGCTCATCAAGCAGGGGTTCCAGGGCCGCATCCTCACCACCCGGCTGACGGCGGAACTGCTGGACATCATGCTGCTGGACTCCGCCCACATCCAGGAGCAGGACGCTCAGTGGAAAAACCGCAAGGGCGAGCGCTCCGGCGCGCCCCATGTGGAGCCGCTTTACACCATCGAGGACGCCGAGCGGGTGCGTCAGTATGTGACCACCTGCGAGTACGGCCAGGTCATCGACCTGTGCCCCGGCGTGGAGGTGGAGTTCGTGGACGCGGGGCACCTTCTGGGCTCTGCGTGCATCGCCCTGGAACTGACCGAGGGAGAGGAGAAGCGCCGCATCGTCTTTTCCGGCGACCTGGGCAACATCAAGCAGCCCATCATCCGGGACCCGGTCCACATCCGGGGTGCGGACTATGTGGTCATGGAGTCCACCTACGGCGACCGCAACCACAAGAACGAGAGCACCAGCGCCGAGGAACTGGCCGATGCCGTGGCCTACAGCTACGCCAAGGGCGAAAAGGTCATCATTCCGGCCTTTGCCGTGGAGCGCACCCAGGAAGTGCTCTACTGTCTGCACATGCTCAACAGCCAGGGGAAGTTGCCGGAAAACATGCCGGTTTTCGTGGACAGCCCCCTGGCCATCCGGGCCACGGAAATTTTTGAGCGCAACCGCGAACTTTTCGACGAGGACGCCAAGGCCCTGCTGGGCAACGGCGACGATCCCTTCTCCCTGCCCAACCTGCACTACACGTTGAGCACCGCGGAATCCCAGGCCATCAACGAGTTCAGCGGCCCGGCCATCGTCATTTCGGCCAGCGGCATGTGCAATGCCGGGCGCATCAAGCACCACCTCAAGCACAACATCTGGAAGCCCGGAGCCAGCGTGGTCTTCGTGGGCTACCAGGCCGTGGGCACGCCGGGCCGCAAGCTGGTCTGTCTCTTATACACATCTGACGCTGCCGACGACTAGTCGAGCACGCCAAAAAGATCACCCTTTTCGGCGAAGACATAGAAGTGGCGGCGCGCATTTTCACCATCAACGGCTTTTCCGGCCACGCGGGCCAGAGCCAGCTGCTGGACTGGCTGGCCCCGCTCGCCGGCGACGGCACGCAGGTGGTGCTGGTGCACGGCGAAAATTCCGCCCAGACCACGCTGGCCGGATTGATCCGGGAGCGCTTCAAGGTCACGCCGCTGATCCCCGGCTACCTGGAAGAACTGGTCCTGGAAGGCGGGCGCGTGGCCCAGACCGTGCTGCACGAGCGCGAGGCCCATCCCAAGGTGGACTGGGATTTCCTCACCGGCGAAGTGGAGCGCAAGTGGGACATGTTCAAGGGAAAGCTGGCCGATGTGGAACGCCGCCCCTGGGTGGAACAGACCGAATTGCAGGAGGCCCTGGCCAAGATGGATTACGCCATGACCCGCCTGCTTTCGCGCATGTAGGCGCTGTATGCGGATCATTGCCGGCGGCCTGGGCGGCCGCGTGCTGAAAACAGTGGAAGGCGAGGGCTACCGCCCGGCCATGGGCCGCACCCGCGAGGCCCTCTTCTCCATGTTGGCCGCGCGCGGTCTGGTCTGGAGCGAGGCCCGCGTGCTGGACCTGTTCGCGGGCAGCGGCAGCCTGGCCTTCGAGGCCTTGAGCCGGGGCGCGCCCAATGCCCTGCTGGTGGAAAACGCGGCCCCGGCCATGCGCTGTCTCCAGGAAAACGTGGCGGCCCTGGGCCTGGAAGGGCGGGCCCGCCTGTCCAAGGAGGATGTGCTGCGCTTTCTCAAACGCCAGCCGCCCGAAGGCTTTGACCTCGTCTTCATGGACCCGCCCTACCGCAAAAATCTGGCGGAACCGGCCCTGCGCGCCCTGGCGGACAGGGGCTGGCTCGCGCCCGGAGCCTTTGTCACGGCGGAAATAGAAAAGGACGTCGCGCTCACGCCGCCCGCTTCCTTCAACCTTCTGGCCGAGCGCCTTTTCGGCCAGACGCGCATCTGCATCTGGACGGCATCATGAAAACAGCCCTCTATCCCGGCACTGTCTCTTATACGCATCTCCGAGCCCACGAGACCGGAGCCTATC
>URKI01000094.1 GCA_900548505.1 uncultured Oscillibacter sp.
GATAGGCTCCGGTCTCGTGGGCTCGGAGATGGGTATAAGAGACAGCTCTGGAGGCCCGCCCCGGCGCCGCCCTGGCCCTCTGGAACGAATGGGTGGAGGAGCTGGGGGCGCAGATGGCCCATGTCCCCTCCCGGCGGGAGATCCTCCGCCGCTGCGAGGAGATCACGGACTCCTTCCGCCGCCTGGACACCATAGACCGCCCGGTGCAGGACGTGGCTGTGGTAGGTGAGATCTACACAAAAAACTGCCGCCTTGGCAACTGGGGCCTGCGGGACTACCTGGCCCAAAACGGCTGCCGGGTCTACACCGGCGGGCTCACCTGGCAGTCCCTCTATTTTATGGACACCCGCACCCTCAAGGGCCCCGCCGCCCACCGGGCCGCCTACCGGGCCGTGCGCTGCGCCGCAGCGGCGCTCCAGCAGGATCTGGTGGATATCCTGCACACCGGCGGCTTTCGGACGCTGCCGCCCCTGCCCCGGCTCAAAGCAGAGTCGGAGGGCCTTGCGCCGCTGAACGTCACCGTGGCGGACGGCTGGCTCATCGCTGCCGAGGCGGCGGGCTGGGCCCGTCAGGGCTGCCGCAAGATCCTCTGCGTCCAGCCCTTCGCCTGCCTGCCGGGCCACATCTTCGGCAAGGGGCAGTACGCCGCGCTGCAGCGGAAGCTCCCGGGCGTCCGTCTGGTGAGCGTGGACTACGACGCCAGCACCGGCGAGGGCACAGTCCAGAGCCGGGTGCGGATGCTACTGGACGAGTCCATGGAGCCGTCATTTTGACGAAAATCCTCTCCAACTCTCCGACCGCTATGGAACATGCGGCGGGCAATTGTTAATTTTTTTCGCGTCCCCCCTTTTTTCTTTGCAATTTGCGGGCACTTGTGGTATGCTACATTTGCTTTTTTGCAGATTTTTCTTCCCTTTTTCAGGAAAGAGCCGAAATCGGAAAGGATGTTTACAATAGTATGGGTCTGATGAAAAAAATCTTTGGCGATTACAGCTCCCGGGAGCTGAAATCCATCTATCCCATTGTGGACAAGATCGAGTCCCTGGCCGATGAGTACAAGGCCATGACCGACGCCCAGCTCCAGGCAAAGACCGCGGAGTTCAAGGAGCGTCTGAAAAACGGCGAGTCCCTGGACCAGATCCTGCCCGAGGCCTTCGCCACCGTGCGGGAGGCCGCCGACCGCGTGCTGGGCATGCGCCCCTACCGGGTGCAGCTGGTGGGCGGCATCGTGCTGCACCAGGGCCGCATCGCTGAGATGAAGACCGGTGAGGGCAAGACCCTGGTGGCCACCCTCCCCGCCTACCTCAACGCACTGACGGGCCGCGGCGTCCATATCGTCACCGTCAACGACTACCTGGCCAAGCGCGACAGCGAGTGGATGGGCAAGGTGCACCGCTTCCTGGGTCTGAAGGTGGGCCTCATCGTCCACGGCCTGACCAGCAAGCAGCGCCAGGAGGCCTACGCCGCGGACATCACCTACGGCACCAACAACGAGATGGGCTTCGACTACCTGCGTGACAATATGTGCATCTACTCTTCCGAGCTGGTGCAGCGGGGCCACGCTTTCGCCATCGTGGACGAGGTGGACTCCATCCTCATCGACGAGGCCCGTACCCCCCTCATCATCTCCGGTCAGGGCGAAAAGTCCACCCAGCTCTATGACATGGCCGAGATGTTCGTCTCCCGCCTGAAAAAGCAGGTGGTGGTCCAGGTGGACAACAAGGAAGAAGAGGATGTGGACATCGACGCGGATTACGTGGTGGACGAAAAGGCCAAGACGGCCACCCTCACCGCCCGCGGCATCACCAAGGCCGAGGAGTTCTTCCACGTGGAGAACCTGTCCGATCCCTCCAACTCCACCCTCTCCCACCACATCAACCAGGCCCTGAAGGCCCACGGCACCATGAAGCGGGACGTGGACTATGTGGTCAAGGACGGCGAGGTCATCATCGTCGACGAGTTCACCGGCCGCCTCATGTTCGGCCGCCGCTACTCCAACGGTCTGCACCAGGCCATCGAGGCCAAGGAGCACGTGAGCGTCAACAGCGAGAACAAGACCCTGGCCACCATCACGTTCCAGAACTACTTCCGTCTCTATGACAAGCTCTCCGGTATGACCGGTACCGCCATGACCGAGCAGGAGGAGTTCGGCACCATCTACAACCTGGACATCGTGGAGATCCCCACCAACAAGCCCAACCAGCGCCACGACCACCACGACGTGGTCTACAAGACGGAGGCCGGCAAGTTCCGCGCCGTCATCGAGCAGGTGAAGGAGTGCCACGCCAAGGGCCAGCCCGTGCTGGTGGGCACCGTGTCCATTGAGAAAAACGAGATGCTCTCTTTGCTGCTGTCCCGGGAGGGCATCCCCCACAGCCTCCTCAACGCCAAGAACCACGAAAAGGAAGCTGAGATCGTGGCCCAGGCAGGCAAGCTGGGCGCCGTCACCGTGGCCACCAACATGGCCGGCCGTGGTACCGATATTATGCTGGGCGGCAACGCCGAGTATCTGGCCCGGGCCGACCTGGTGAAGGCCGGCTACGCCGAGGAGGTCATCGTGGACGCCACCGGCTACGCCGAGACCGACAACGAGGAGATCCTGGCCGCCCGCAAGCTCTTTGCCGAGCGTCTGTCCGCCCACAAGGCCGTCATCGCCGACGAGGCCGAGAAGGTCCGCGCCGCCGGAGGCCTCTTCATCATCGGCACCGAGCGCCACG
>URKI01000095.1 GCA_900548505.1 uncultured Oscillibacter sp.
TCTATAACCGGGCCATCTCCTGGGCCGTGACCGAGGGCATCACCACCGGCAAGACCGCCGACACCTTCGATCCCGACGGCATCTGCACCCGCGGCAACATCGTCACCTTCCTCTACCGGGCCCTGGCCGAGTAACTTTCCAACAAAAAAGCATCCATCCCAAATGGGATGGATGCTTTTTTTGATAGATGCTTTTTCATGAGCCCGCAGGCTCATTCATGGCTGCGGTAATATACTGCTCGCCGTAGAACGCATCATAGGTGACGGCGGAGCGCAGCTCCAGGATGTGGCGCTGCTCCTCTGTCAATGGCGCGTCGTTCTCGGAGGCGTAGGCATTGCCCTCACCGTCCACAAAGTAGAGGTCGGTATTGGTCAAAGCAACGTCGCTTACCAGCGACTCCAGCGCCCACCAGCGGCTTTCAGGGATCCCCAGCAGATCCAGCACCTGAGGGCCAAGGGCCGTGACGCTGCTGTCCTGCCGTGTGCCCGCCTGTTCTCCCAGCAGGGCCGGATCGTTGGCCCAGATGAGGTAATCCGTAGAGTACAGGTCATTCACTTGCTGCGGCGTCCAGCTGTCCGTCTCGTTTTCCGGGCAGAGGCCCAGCTTGGTGTATACCGTGTCCCCATCCGTCATAAAGAGGTTGGGCCGGTGATCGCCAAAAAATACCACCACCGTAGGCTCATCCGTCTGGCGCAGCGCGTCCGTCAGAACACCCAAAGCCTGGTCCGCCCGGGTGATTCCCTCCAGCATGACCCGTACGATGGCCATATCCTCCTCGCTGAGATCACTGCCGGAAACGCCGATCTGGCAGGCATAGCCGAACTTTTCCGCATCGAAAGGCTGATGGTTTTCCATGGTAATGCCGAAGAGGAACGCCTGCTCTCCGCCGGCGTTGATCTCCTCCAGCCGTCCCAGCATGGCCCGGAACAGATACTCGTCTTTCAGATAGTAGCCGCCGTAGGGGTTTCCCTTCCAGTCCACACCCAGGCTCTGCACGTCCTGGGAGAAATAGAGCTGATCGTAGCCCAGCAACGGATACGTCACCGTCCGGTTATAGAGGCTGTCATTGTATGCGTGGAGCATCTCCGCCCGGTAGTCCCCGCCCTTGGTGAACTGCTCGGCCAGGGCATCGAACTTTTCATACTGCTGGTCTTCCAGAAAGCAGATATTGGTGCTGGAACCGAAATCCAGATTGTTCACCCCATACTGCATGGCCATCTCGATATAGCCGGTGCCATAGCCCAGGTAGTGGGAGTGGAACGTGCCGCTGATGCCCTCGGACTCCAAAGCATGAAAGTTTGCCAGGGGATCGGCGTCATAGGTAAATTCCGGCAGACGGGTCAGGTCAAAAAACGCCTCGGACAAAATAAAGATCACGTTGGGCCGCTTCTCCTCTGCGGCCGACTCCTCCTTTGCCAGCAGGTCGTCGATCTCCGCCAGCACCTGGTCCATATACTCCCGGCTGTATCCCTCCGGGGCGGGCGTATCCTGCATGACGGCAGTGCGCCACAGGGCCAGGGTCAGTCCGTAGAAGCGGTTGTTGCTGGCAGCAGGCATCCGGGCGTACACGTCCACCTGGAAAAGATCGCCCACGATCCGGCCGCCGGCGGTGGAAAACAGCACCAGCAGCGCCAAAAGCGCGCCAGACGCACTGAGAAACCGCACCCGGGTCTTATAAAGCCGGGTGAGATTACGCAGCAAAAACAGGATCAGCGTGCACACCACCAGCGCTGCCAGCGCCCGCCAGAAGTCCACCGGCGGCGTCAGATCTCCCGCAACGCCGGCAACCTCTCCTAGATTTCCGGCAAGTCCAAAGTCCGCCAGCTCCAGAGGCGTGCCGTTGATGGCAGTCTTGAAATAATCTACCAGGGCCATGATCAGTGCCGCCACGCTCACCAGCAATCCGGAAAGCCACAGGCGGTTGAACACCACAGCCAGCAAAAAAATAGGTACAGCGTATAAAATGGCTGTCAGGGGAATATAAGTCACATATTTGGCTGCCCACTTGGCCACAGTGGCCAGGGATTCAAAGTTGATCCACAGCACCGCGATAGCAGTACCAAGACCCATGCACAGTGAGCCACCCAGCAGCATCAGCCATCTGAGCCACTCCGGGCCCACCTGTCTGGTCCGCAATAGTTTTCTCAAATAGTCTCCTTCTTTCCAAAAGCCAGGAGGCCGCCCACCGGTCGGCCTCCTGGCTTATTACATTGGTTGGTCGCTGTCTTAGTAGGCCAGCTTCTCAGCCAGGTAGCTCTTCAGCTCGCTGATGGGCATACGCACCTGCTCCATGGTGTCGCGGTCACGGACGGTGACGCAGTTGTCGCCTTCCTTCTCCGCGTCGCCCACGGTGTCGAAGTCCACGGTGACGCAGTAGGGCGTGCCGATCTCGTCCTGGCGGCGATAGCGCTTGCCGATGGAGCCGGTCTCGTCGAAGTCCACCATCCACTCCTTGGAGAGCTCTGCCTGGACCTGTCTCTTATACACATCTCCGAGCCCACGAGACCGGAGCCTATCTC
>URKI01000096.1 GCA_900548505.1 uncultured Oscillibacter sp.
GTGCGCAACCAGGTGGCCAAGATGAAGCAGATCCCCGTCCCCGAGCTTATCGAGGGCAAGAAGCTCTTGTTCGTGGATGACTCCATCGTCCGGGGCACCCAGCTGCGGGAGACCGTAGAATTCCTCTACGCCAGCGGCGCGGCGGAGGTCCACATGCGCTCTGCCTGCCCGCCCATCATGTACGCGTGCAAGTACCTGAACTTCTCCCGGAACAACTCTGACATGGACCTGCTTGCCCGCCGGACCGTGCAGGAGCTGGAGGGCGACGAAGGCCAGAATCACATCGACGAGTACGCGGACGCCTCCACGGAGCGGGGACAGTGCCTGCTCAAGACCATCTGCCAGCAGCTGGGCTTTGACTCCCTGGGCTATCAGTCCCTGGACGGACTGCTGGAAGCCATCGGCATCGACCGCGACAAGATCTGCACCTATTGCTGGACCGGGAAGGAATGATTTCTTCCCGGTTTCCAATCTTTCACTCCATAGGAGGGCATTGTCATGAATGAATCCCATTCCGCGTCCTACGCTGCCGCCGGCGTCAACATCGAGGCGGGCTACGAGGGCGTCCGGCTCATGCGCAAGCATGTGGAGCGCACCATGATCCCCGGCGTGGTCTCCGACATCGGCGGATTCGGCGGATTGTTCGCCCCCGACCTTGCCGGCATGACCGAGCCTGTGCTGGTCTCCGGCACCGACGGTGTGGGCACCAAGCAGCGCATCGCCCAGCTGCTGGACAAGCACGACACTGTGGGCATCGACTGCGTGGCCATGTGCGTCAACGATATCATCTGCTGCGGCGCAAAGCCCCTTTTCTTCCTGGACTACATCGCCATCGGCAAAAACGAGGCCGAGAAGGTGGCCACGCTGGTCTCCGGCGTGGCGGAGGGCTGCTGCCAGGCCGGCTGCGCCCTCATCGGCGGCGAGACCGCCGAGCATCCCGGCGTCATGGCACCCGACGACTATGACCTGGCAGGCTTCTCCGTGGGCCTGGTGGACAAGCCCCGGATCATTGACCACAATACCATGCGTCCCGGTGACATCATCCTGGCCCTGCCCTCCTCCGGCATCCACTCCAACGGCTACTCCCTGGTACGCAAGGTGTTCGACGTGGAGCACGCGGACCTGGGCGTCTACTCCGACGAGTTGGGCATGACCCTGGGCGAGGCATTGCTGACTCCCACGAAGATCTATGTCAAGCCCGTGCTGCGGTGCATGGAGGCCGTGACCGTCAAGGGCGTCAGCCACATCACTGGCGGCGGCTTCTTTGAGAACATCCCCCGGTGCCTGCCCGAGGGCCTGGGCGCCCGCATCCGGCTGGACGCCGTGAAAACGCCCCCCATCTTTACCATGCTCCAGTCCGCCGGCTCCATCCCCCAGCGGGACATGTTCAACACCTTCAACATGGGCGTGGGCATGACCGTAGTGGTCTCTCCCGAGGACGCGGACGCCGCCATCGCCGCACTGGACTGCGGTGCCTATGTGATCGGCGAGATCGCCCGAAGCGAAGAGCGGGTGGTGCTATGCTGAAGCGCGCCCGCATCGCCGTGTTCGTCTCCGGCGGCGGCACCAACTTAGAGGCGCTGCTTCAGGCCCAGGAGCGGGGCGACATCCCCCACGGCCAGATCGTGCTGGTATGCGCCAGCAATCCCAATGCCTATGCACTCACCCGGGCGGCCAATCACGGCGTGGACGCCGCGGCATTTTCCAAAAAGCAGATGTCCCAGGCGGACTTTGAGTCCGCCCTTACCGAAAAGCTGGAAGCATATCACATCGACCTCATCATTCTGGCAGGCTTTTTGTCCATCCTCTCGGCGGAGTTCACCGCCCGCTGGGATGGCCGTATCCTCAATGTCCACCCCTCCCTCATCCCCGCCTTCTGCGGCAAGGGCTTCTACGGCCTCAAAGTCCACGAGGCGGCGCTGGAGCGGGGCGTGAAAGTTACCGGCGCCACCGTCCATCTGGTCAACGAGATCCCGGACGGCGGCCGCATTTTGCTGCAAAAAGCAGTGGAGGTCCTGCCCGGCGACACGCCGGAAACGCTGCAGCGCCGGGTCATGGAGCAGGCCGAATGGGTGCTGCTTCCCCAGGCTGCCGAGCTTTTGAGCGCGGAACTTACAAAGGAGAACTAATATGAACGATTTCTACACGCCGCTGGATCTTTGCCAGCTGCTTGCAACCAACCCCTACCCCGGCCGGGGCATCGTGCTGGGAAAGACCCCCGACGCAAAAACGTCCGTAGCCGCCTACTTCATCATGGGCCGCAGTGCCAACAGCCGCAACCG
>URKI01000097.1 GCA_900548505.1 uncultured Oscillibacter sp.
CCGCCTGGGTGCCGAAGTAGAAGGCGATGACCACGGTGAACACAGTCAGAAACTGGTCCGTAGTCACCTGGCCCCGCACGGCAAGATAGGCAAACACCACCGTCAAGATCACCGTCACGATGGACTTGACCGCCAGCAGGTTTGCCAGGCGCTTTTTCACCAGCTCCATCTCAGCCAACCTGCACCTTCACGGCGCTGACGCAGTAGCCCAGCTCATCGTAGGTGAACTCGTAACCGTTGTGGCGCACGGTCTTGCCCGCCAGTTCCATCTTGCGGTTCAGATCAGGCACGCCCTTTGCCCGCTCGGGCTGGGGCTGCTCCACATGGCCCTCCTCCATTTCCGCCTGGGTCCAGCCAGTGGTCATGTTCTTGTTCTCTTCCATTTTTATGTACTCCTTTCAATTTCCGGCAGCGCCGGTTGATCACTTGTGATATTCCTCCAGGTCCGCGATCCGGTGATTGACGACCTTGATCTGTTCTTCCAGTACGGGGACCCGCTGGGCAAAGTTGTTGTGCTCCCGCACCTCCCGAGTCAGCTCCGCGATCTTTTCATCGGCCACGGCCTGGTGCTTGTTGTTGGAGACGATGACGCCCAGCAGCGTCAGTCCCCCGGAGATCAGCGCCACGATAATGCTCTCTGTCACATCCTCACCACCCCATGTGATAGTGCGGCCGCTGGCCGCCTGTAACGGCCCATCTGAGCCAGTCGTAGGCCGGGATAAACATTAGGCACAGCACCCACCAAAGGGCCGCAAACTGCGGGCAGATCTGGCCCCAAAGATTGCCGGGGAGGCGGGAGTAATCCCACACCCCAAGGCCCAGCCACACGTTGAGCACCAGCCCTGCCGCAAGCTCCGCCGCGGTCACCAGGGCCGCGCAGGCCGTCGCCTGGAGCCACAGGGGAACTTCCCAAGGCAGCTGTTCCCCGCATCGCTCCACGGGGATGCACAGCAGCATCGCCAGCACCAGCATGGTCCAGGAGATCCGTTCCGGCTCTCCCGCGGCCGTCTTGTACGCCACCTCCAGGAGAAAATAGACGGTGCCGCCCCAGGTCCACAAGAGCATGGAGAGCACCCAGCGCCCGGCCCTAGACATTTTGCGCCGCCGCCAGGACCTGAGCCATATTGGCTGCAAGATCATCCGGCAGGCCCTCCGCCGCGTAGGTGATGGTCTCCAGCTCCTCCGCCGCCGTCGCCCGGCGCACCCAGGTCAGCAGATGGTTGCACAGGGTCGTGTGATAGAGCTTGTGCCGGACGCTGGCCTGGGCGATGGCCTGGATCTCCTCCGCCGTGAACATCCGGCAAAGCTGCCCGTCGGCGTGATAGGGATATCCGTCGGCGCCTGCCTGTACGGCGGAGAGCGCCGTGGTCAGGTTGATCTGGTCGGTCTCCTGGAGGGCAAAATGCTCCGTGCCCTGGCTGGTCTCCACGTCCATGCCGGCTACGATGGCCCCGTTGCAGGCAGCGGAGATCTCCGCCTCCTTGCCGGAGCGGAGCTGCTCCAGGTCCGGCTCCGGCATGGTGCCCGGCGTCAGCGCCGTCACGGTCATGACGCCGTCGATTTCCTCTGCCTCTACTCCAACAAAGGGGTAAGTGTCCGGCAGTGCCATCTCCTCCGGGATCATGGCCCAGCCCTCCGGGGGTGCCGAAAGTGCGGAGGAATCCATATTGCGGTGCGCTCCGTTGGAGAGCGCGGAAAGTTCGATGATTTTCATAATTTACTTCCTCTATCAGCAGATGTAGAAGCCGTAATAGGTATAGCCGCTACGGTTAAATTGTGCGTTTGCATTTCCAGTATTGTACCAGGAAAGTGTTCTTCCATCGGCTGATTTATACCCGTAACCCGTTCTTGTGTCCATTGTAAAGCCCACGTTTTGTTTGGGACTAGTTGTCAATGCATCTGACAGCATGAACGTATTTGAGTTAGAGCTGTCCCCTAGGTATTCGTATGAACTTCCCCACAAGGAAAACAAAAGCGCCGCAAATTTAATAGGTTTATCAGATGTAATACTTGTTGGATTACTTTGTCCATACAGATCTGTCCCAGCATAGGAAAACAGATGAATCTCAGCCTTTCCTCCCAGCCTGTCTCTTATACACATCTCCGAGCCCACGAGACCGGAGCCTATCTCGT
>URKI01000098.1 GCA_900548505.1 uncultured Oscillibacter sp.
TACCACATCTCGTGGTCGCTGTCAAGTACTTTTTTCATTTCCTCTCTGCCGCAGTCCTCACCGCGGCGACAGCTTGGTTAGAATACCATGCCCTCCCCCATTTGTCAACACCTTTTTCCAAATTTTTTAATACTTGGGTTCTCTGCCGCTTATAATGCCCCTTTTCCCCCGGTGGATACCTATTATAATATGGAAATCCCCTGTGCAAACCGGGGCACCAGTGTTATAATGTCCCATATAAAACAGTTGATTCCCATTTAGGAGTGATTTTTTGCTGATCCAACGCATGGCCGCCTCTTTTGGCCGCCTTCAAAACGATACACTGGAACTGCAGCCGGGCCTGAATATCCTGCAGGCGCCCAACGAGACCGGAAAGTCCACCTGGTGTGCCTTCCTCCTCTCCATGCTCTACGGCATCAACAGCCGGGAGCGGGACCGGCCCGGCGCCCCCGCAGACAAAAACCGCTACGCTCCCTGGTCCGGCGCCCTCATGGCCGGACGGGTGGACTGCCGCTGGAACGGCCGGGACATCACCCTCCTGCGGGCCACCCGGCGTCAGGGTACGCCCATGGGAGAATTCAAAGCTCTGTATACAGGTACCGCAGACACCGTGCCGGGTCTCACGGGACAGACCTGCGGCGAGACGCTTCTGGGCGTGACCCGGGAGGTCTATGAGCGCAGCGCCTTCATCCGCCAGTCCGGCCTGGCCGTCTCCCGGGATGCGGAGCTGGAACGGCGCATCGCCGCGCTGCTGACCTCCGGCGAGGAGGACGTGTCCTTTTCCGAGGCAGCCGCCGCATTGAAAAAGCAGCTCAACCGCCGCCGTCACAACAAGACCGGCCAGATCCCCGCCCTGGAGGCACAGCTATCAGAGCTTTCTGAACAGCTGCGCCAAAGCGATGCCCTGGCCAACCAGCTGGCCCAGGCCCGCCGGGAAGCGGAATCGCTGGACGCGCGGGCGCAGTCCCTTTCAGCGGAGCTGGAAGCCTGGGACCGCTGGGAGAGCGCCCAGCGCAGCCAGTCTCTGGACAAGCTCCGCCAGGAGGCGGCCTCCGCCCAGGCCCGGGCGGAGGACCTGCGCGCCCAACTGGAACAAGAGCGCATCCCGGGCAGCGACGTGATCGCTCGTCTGCGGGGCGCCATCGTGAATCTGGAGACCACCCGTAAGGCCCTCCACAAAGCCCGGGATGAACGGGACGAAGTCATGAAGGCCGTACTGCGGGCAGAGGACGCCGTCAGCAAAAGCCCCTTTGCCGGGCAGACGCCGGAGCAGGTCCAGCGCCAGCTGGAAACCCCGCCCCAGGGCCGTCCCTCCTATACCGGCGCCGCGATACTGGGCATCGCCGGTGCTGCCGCCGGCGCGCTGACCGGCTGGAGTCTGCGTGCCCAGGGCACCGCCCTTTCCATCGGGCTTGCCGCCGCGGTGCTGTTTTTCACCGCATTTGCCATGTTCTTCCTGATTCGGGGGCAAAAGCGCAAAGCGTCTGCCGCCGCGCTGATCCGACGCTATGGCACTGCCGACACCGACCAGATTGCCCATATGGCGGAGGAGTACGACGCATTGTGCCGTGCCCGGGACGAAGTCCAGGAGGGCCTGTGTGCCAAATCCGCCGCCGCGGACGCCCTGTATGCCACCCTCTCTTCCAATGAACAGGGCATTTTGCTGGAGGTGCGGCGCTTCGCCTCCGCCGCCTTTGATATCCCCACCGCCGACCTGCTGCTGCGTCGCTGCGCCCAGCGGCGCAAGGAGCTTGCCGAGGCGGAGTCCGCCGCCCGGGAAGCAGCCCTGCGGGTCGAGGCTCTGTCCCAGAACGGCGGTAGGCCCCAGACCGCCGGCAGCGCCGCCCGTCCCGCCCGGAGCCGGGAGGTCATCGGTCAGGAGCTGGCGCAAGCCAAAGACGCCCGCGCCGCTGCCCGCAGCGCGGCAGACCATCTGGCCGGACAGCTCCACGCCGCCGGGGATCGCGTGGTCCTGCAAAGCCAGATCCGTACCCTGACCGACCGCCGCGACGCCCTGGAGACAGAGTATGCCGCCCTGTCGGAGGCGCTGGAGGCGCTGGAGCAGGCGGGAACGGAACCTGTCTCTTATACACATCTCCGAGCCCACGAGACCGGAGCCTATCTCG
>URKI01000099.1 GCA_900548505.1 uncultured Oscillibacter sp.
GCGCCATCCTGAAGAAGGCCGGTTTCCTGACCCGCGATCCTCGTATGAAGGAGCGCAAGAAGTACGGTCTGAAGGCCGCTCGTCGTGCTCCCCAGTTCTCCAAGCGCTGATTTTTCGATCAGTTTTTTCAACAGACCGTCCGAATGGGCGGTCTGTTTTTTTGTGTATCTGCTTTCGATTCGTCCAGCACTCCCTCTTCGGCGTCAAAAAGCCCGCGTGCCAAGGCACGCGGGCTTTTCTTATGTATAGGATTTTTCCACATTTACCACGGCATAGTAATTGCCGTCCAGGGTACGCACGGCGGTTTTGATCTTGCGTTCCACTTCCTCATCGCTGAGGCGGAACTTGAAAGGCACTACCGCGTCAAAGATCAGATTTGTATGGGTGGGGCCGGTCACCATGCGGAAATCGTGGATGTTGATGTCATCATCGATGCAGTGGATCAGGGCGGCCACCCGCTCCCGGGTCTCCTCCGTGATACCGTCGTCGGTGACGATGGGGTCCATGTGGATGACGGCCTCACAGCCCAGCTGCTCCCGCAGTTCCTTTTCCACATTGTCGATCTCGTCGTGGAGCTCCAGCACGTTTTCCGAGGCGGACACCTCCGCATGCAGGGAGATCATTACCCGGCCGGGGCCGTAATCGTGGACGATCAGATCGTGGATGCCCAGAATGCCCTTGTGGGCCATGACCAGCCGGCGGATCTCATCCACGAACTCGTGGGCAGGCGGCGTGCCCAGCAGCGGGTCCAGCGTCTCCTTGGCCGCCCGGATGCCCGACCAAAAGATAAACACCGCCACCAGAATGCCGCACCAGCCATCGATATACAGATTGGTAAACCGTCCCACCAGTGTGGCAGCCAGCACCGCCGTGGTGGCCACGCTGTCGCTGAGGGAGTCCATAGCCGTAGCCTCCATGGCCGGAGACTCCAGCCGTCTTCCCAGGCGGCGGTTATAGAAGAACATATAGAGCTTCACTGCGATGGACGCGCACAAAATCACGATGACCAGGCCGCTGGAGTCCACCGGCTGGGGGTGCAGGATCTTCTCCACAGAGGACTTTGCCAGCTCCACGCCCATGAGCAAAATGAGCAGCGACACCGCCAGGCCGGAGAGATACTCCATGCGCCCGTGGCCGAACGGGTGGTCGGAGTCCGGCTTCTGCCCCGCCAGCTGGAATCCCACCAGCGTAACGAAGGACGAGCCCGCGTCGGAGAGGTTATTGAATGCATCCGCCGTAATGGCAATGGAGCCGGAGAGCATACCGGCGAAAAACTTTCCCGCAAAGAGCAGAATGTTCAGCGCGATGCCCACCGCACCGCAGAGGATCCCGTACGCCTTGCGGGCCGCGGCCCCCTCCCGGTCCCGGATGAAAAGACGGGCAAGCAGGGATACCATACGATCACACCCGTTCCTTTCCGCCGGGGATCACCAGGCGCATATGGCAGCAAAGATCGTCCAGGTCCCGGTCCGTGGCGGCGGGGATACGCAGTTTGGCGCCGCAATCCCGGCAGATGAGGTCCACGGCCGAGCGGCGGATCTCCATGCCGTAGCGGCTGCTGCCGCAGCCGCAGGTAATGCCCTTGTCCCGGGCGGCAATGTCCTTGAGTTCCGAGAGCACCTCATACATGATGACGTTGTCCACAAAGGCCTCCGGGCCCTCTTCCCCCTCCTGGCGCTTTTCCTTTTCCGCCAGAATGGCCAGCTCCCGCAGGTTCTTTTCCACGATGCCCTCCGGGCCGATGAAGCAGCAGAACTGCTTGGTCTTGGCACAGGCCAGGGCCGTGGCTCCCTGCACCACACGATCCGGCGTGCAGACGGCCTCGTGGGTCTCGCCGCAGATGCCGCAGGGCACATAGAGGTGATATTTCTCCCCGTCAAAGGCCACCTTCAGCGCGGATTTACCGCACTCACACTCCACCTCCGCGTTGGACGCCTCCAGGGCAAACACAGAGCGGGCCCCCATAACGGTCTTGCCGCAGGCGGGGCACAGATATCCAAATGTACGCATTTCCTCGCTCATGAACACACCTCTTCTACATTTCTTGATTTTGTCATTAAGTTGTGATTATACCACCTGTCTCTTATACACATCTCCGAGCCCACGAGACCGGAGCCTATCTC
>URKI01000100.1 GCA_900548505.1 uncultured Oscillibacter sp.
TTTCAAGCAGAAGACGGCATACGAGATAGGCTCCGGTCTCGTGGGCTCGGCGGTGAAGGAGACATGGGACAGGGCGGGGGACTGCGCGCCGTCGTAGGTAAAACTCACATCCCGGAAAACCACCCGATTGTCCTTGGGCGTCTGGGGATGCTCCGGTACCGCCAGTGTCGGCGCGTCCATGACCGGCTGGATGCGGCCCAGAGCGGTGTCGGCCAACATCATGCCGGAGGCCGCAAACATGATTTTGGCCAGCGCGGTGGAAATGATAGCGGAGAACACGGCGTAAAAAGCAAAGTTCGTTACAAATCCCGCATAATCACCGGAAGCCAGCGCACCGGGAGCCAGGAACAGCACCACCGGCACCAGAAACAGAAAGGCACCCTCGGTGAATGTCAGGTTGATGGACTGGGGCACACGGCACACATCGCCCTGATAGTGCTCCGCCTTGGCGCTGTAGTCCTCGATGGCCTGCTGAAAGGCCTTGAAGGAGTAGACGGTCTGCTGAAAAATTTTGACTACCGGGATGCCGCGCACATACTCGGTGCCGGATTTGGTCATGCGGTCCTGAGCCGCCTGGTACTCTGCCATCAATGCGGCATTCTTGCCGCCCATCATGCTGCACATGGCGAGTATGGAAATCACCGCCGCCAGCAGGCAGGCCGCGCCCATGCGCCAGTCAAACACGAACATCAGCACCAGCATGGCGAGAAACAATGTAATCGTGCCTACAATGTCCGCCAGATTGTGGGCCAGCAGCGTTTCCGTGTCGGCGGCCGCCGCATCCAGCCGGCTGCGGATCAGACCGGAGGCATTGGCGTCAAAATAACCCAACGGTGCCTGCATCACATGGGCCATGCCCTGCTTGCGGATGTTGGCTGCCGTGCGGAACGCAGCCAAGTGGGTACACATCAGGCCAAGGAAGTAGATGAGGATACCGCCTACCGCAAAAGCGAAGGCGATCCAACCGTAGTCCGTCACACTCTGGGCCTGAGTCCAGTCCGGCGCCACAGCGATCAGATCCCGTGCTGCCAGCCAGATGCAGAGGTACGGGATCATGCTGCACACCATGGACACCGCCGACAGTCCCAACCCCAGAAGGGTGAGCCGCCGATGGCTGCCTGCGTATCCCAGCAGCACAGACAGCGCATTTTGCTTCTTTTGCTTCACAAATACTCCTCCTTTTAAGGTTAGCTCTCGCTAACCGATTGTGTAAAAAGAAAGGGGCGAAGCCCCGATCTTACAAAAAGATTGGCGTTATGTTACTGGCCGATCAGCTTCAGCCATCCGGCGGTATAGAAATCCCGCAGCTGGTCCACATAGCGCATGGCCTGCTCCTTGGGCATATCGTGGACGACGATCTCAAAGATGCCGTTGAACATCCCGCTGGCGATGATGTGACACAGCTGTGCATCCAGTTGGGGGCATTCATGCCCCAGACGGTGGAGCACCTCCAGGTATTGGAGGGTGTATTCCACTTCGACCTCCACCATATTGTGAACGAAATGCTCGTAGCTGGTGCCCTCTGCCTTGCACAGCAGCAGCTTCACCGGCTCCCGATGGTCACAGATGTAGTCCACCATCCAGTGGACACACTGACTGGACTCCAGCCCCATGCGCTCCGGCTGCTCCTGTTCCGGCAGCTCGGCAAAGGAGGTCTGGGCCTCCATAAACCGGCCCATCAGCGCGGCGGCGTGGGGTTCCACGATGGAGGCAAAGAGCGCCTCTTTGCTGGAAAAATAACCGTAAAATGCGCCGGTGGTGACACCGGCCTGCTTCACAATCTGCCGTAACGAGGCACCCTGAAAGCCTTTCTCTGAAAACTCCTCCATGGCGGCCTGCTGGATCTTTTCCAGCGTGGCAGTCGATTTCTCTTCCATATGCGCACCCCATATAACAGTGTTATATATAACACTGTTATAATAGAGCAACCAGTATTGTTTGTCAAGATCCAGTGAATAAAGTATTAAAAAAAGGGGTTGCTGTATAAAAACCACAGCAACCCCTATATATCACTCTGCAATCACTTCCAAGCTATAGCCGACTTCCCGCACGGAGCGAATGTAGAACGGTGCATCTGGATTAGCCCGATATAGCTTCTCGCACAGGT